>NZ_JBGCCD010000017.1:0-107715 GCF_041262405.1 Lysinibacillus sp. RC79 | reverse complement strand
GAAAGCAAAGCGACAGCTACAAATGTTTTCTGTAGCGAAAGCAAAGCGACAGCTACAAATGTTTTCTGTAGCGAAAGCAAAGCGACAGCTACAAAGCGCCCAGCCGGAACGGAAATCAACCACACGCTTTGGTGGAAAAGCTTGCTACTCTATAGTAGTAACTACTACACGAATTTTAGAGTGTAAGCTAATGCACCATTAAAATAATAAATACGAAAGTACCAAGGATGCTTATATCGTTGGAAAGAGGAATTCATATGGCATTTGATGGCTTATTTACTTATTCAATGACAGCCGACCTACAACAATTAGTAACAGGTCGGATCACTAAAATACATCAACCAAACGCTCAGGAGGTTATTCTACATATCCGTGCGAACGGAAGCAATCAAAAATTACTTTTTTCGATTCATCCTTCTTACGCACGTGTTCACCTCACTGAGCAATCTATTGACAATCCAGCAGAACCCCCTATGTTTTGTATGCTGTTGAGAAAGCATATAGAGGGTGGTTTTATTTCTTCTATTAAACAGCACGATTTTGATCGCATTATAATAGTAGAAATTGAAAGTAAAAATGAGATTGGCGACCCTATTGTAAGGGAGTTACATGCTGAAATTATGGGCCGTCACAGTAACCTGTTGTTAATAGATAAGGAACAGGGAAAAATAGTCGACAGCTTAAAGCATTTACCACCTTCCGTAAATAGTTTCCGTACAGTTTTACCTGGGCAGCCTTATATCGCACCGCCCGCACAGAATAAATGGCACCCTCTAGCAGTGACCGACGAACAGCTTACACTGTTTTTCTCTGAACCCAAAACGGCTAAGGAAGTAGTTTCGCAATTTATTGGTTTCTCACCTATACATGCTGAGGAATTATTATTCCGATTAACAGACACAGATGATCGTGTAAATTGCTTTAAAAATTTTATAGCTTCCTTTAATAATGGTGGAACAAAGCCGATGTATGTACTCGCAAATAATAAAACGTACTTCTCACCAATCGCTCTAACACATTTACAAGGTGATGTAACGATTTATCCAAATGTACATGAGCTACTTGACCGCGTATTCTTTGCTCGAGCTGAGCGTGATCGTGTTAAACAGCAGGCAGGTGATTTGGAGCGATGGCTACAAAATGAAATTGACAAGCTTATCTTAAAAACTAAAAAGTTAAATAAAGACTACGAACGCGCATCTAAGCTAGATCAGTTCCAATTATATGGAGAATTACTGATGGCGAATATTTACGCGTTTGAAAAAGGTGTAAAGGAAGTAACTGTCACTAACTATTATAGTGAAACTGGAGATGAAGAAATCACCATTCCAGTGAGTGAACGTAAAACACCTGTTGAAAATGCTCAAGGCTATTACACAAAATACACAAAAGCAAAAAATGCCCTTATTATGGTTCAAGAACAGTTAGAAAAAACGAAAGATGAAATAACCTATTTCGAAATGCTTGCTCAGCAGGTACAACAAGCTGCTCCTGGAGATATAGAAGAAATTCGCGAAGAATTAGCAGAACAAGGTTATTTGAAATTACGTCATGCACGAAAAAAGAAAAAACAAGCAAAGCCTGAACCTGAACGTTATGTTTCTTCTACAGGTGTAGCGATCTCTGTTGGGAAAAATAACAAACAAAATGACATGCTTACATTTAAACTAGCTAAACGCACAGATATCTGGCTGCATACGAAGGATATTCCAGGCTCCCATGTTGTCATCCATACAAGTGAACCTGACGAAACAACATTACGAGAAGCTGCAACACTTGCTGCCTATTTTTCAAAAGCAAGAGACTCTTCCTCTGTTCCAGTAGATTACACAGAAATACGTCAGGTAAAAAAGCCAAATGGCGCTAAACCTGGTTTTGTGATTTACTTTGAACAAAAGACTGTATACATTGATCCAGATGAGACAGTTATTTTACAATTAAAAAAACAGTCTTAAAGATTAAAGCTAGAAAATAATTGGTCGAAATCTTAAAAAGCGCGAGAAATCAATTTTAGAAACGTTGATTTCTCGCGCTTTTCTGATGTAAAATTTTAAATTTCGCTTTAAAAATATACCTATGTCCCATCCTCTCAGACTGTAGACAAACTCTTGAATTGCATAAAGGTGTATAGAGATTTAATCGTAAAAATCCGACATTCAGTATTTTATAAATATGTGTATTAATAAACAAAGGTTGATTTTCACTCCAGGTTAGGGCTTTACGCACAAGCTTATCCCGCAGGAGTCGCCACTCTCCGTGAAAAATCAACAGTTCCTCACCATTCATATAAGTCGACAAGTTGAACAAAAATAGTATGATAATTAAAATACTAAAAGGTCCAGCCTATGAGATATGTTTGATTATTTTTCATCAAGGTAAGGCTCGCCATGGAGAAGACGAGACGTATCGACGCTCCCCACAACTATGCATCTATTAAATTCCCCTTAAACTTGATTGAATTTTATAGCTATTTTCCCTTATTATAATAAAGCAAAAAAACTCGTGCATATTCCGAACTGTTTATTCCGAGGTTATTGACTTCTCCACTTCTAAATGGCTAAATTTAAATAAAAAGTAAATAGCATTCCAGAAAGGACGTATCTCTATGTCTGTAGGCAAAAAATTAAGCTTTGGTTTTTTAACCATCATTCTGACTTTAATTATTTCATTGGTGATTATGTTTATTCAATTCTCAAACATTGACAAGAAAGTAGAAAATGCGTTAGAAAATCGTGTAGCGCTAGTAGAATTAGCTGATAATATTCAAACTGAACGAGCAATGCAAGGTCTTTTTATTCGGGCAATACTTCTCGAAGGCACAGCAGCTAATAAAGATAACTTTACAAAGTATGCAAGAATGCTAGATGCGCATGTAATAGAAATCATGGAAAAATCTGATTCATCCGAAATGGAGACTTATGCAAAAGATTTAAATACTCATAATGAAACTTTTAACAAAGCAGCTGAAGAAGCACTAGCACTTCATGATGCCGGTAAATTAGAAGAAGCGATACAAAAAGTTAATGGCGATGTCCAAAAAGCAAATACAGATTTGTTATCAGTATCAGAGAAAATTGTAAGTTATCAAAAAAATCAACTTGATGTTGTTACGAAAGAATCTAAACAAGCAGTATCCAATTCACAAACAATCTCCATCATCGCTATCATCATTGGTGTAATACTTGGAGTATCACTGATGTTTTATGTTCAGCGTACAATTTCACGCCCTTTAAAATCTGTAGTTAAGGCTGCCAATAATATTGCTAATGGTGAATTATATCATCAAGATATCTCTCATCAATCTAAAGATGAAATCGGTCAGCTTTCTACAGCCTTTAACGTAATGAAAAGTAGCTTACGAGGTTTATTAACACATATTCAAGGCAATGCGGAACATTTATCAGCCTCTGCTGAAGAACTATCCGCCTCTATCGAAGAGATTTCTGCTTCTACTGATGAGATTACTGTACGCATTGACGAGACAGCGAATGCAGCATCTACTGCTACAATTGCTGCTAATGAAAGTGCACATGCAATGGATGAAACAGCAATAGGTGTACAACGTATAGCAGAAGCAACTCAACAACTTCACCAAAGCGCAGTGACTACAACTGCATTGGCGAATAACGGTAATCGTACAGTTGATGAAGCTCAACAACAAATGAACGTTATTTATGATTCTACCCAAACGATTAATAATCTCGTTCAAAAATTAAGTAAGCAATCCGAAGAAATAGACAATATAACTACAGTAATTACAGCCATCACAGATCAAACGAATTTATTAGCGCTCAACGCTGCAATCGAAGCTGCACGTGCAGGTGAACATGGCAAAGGCTTCGCTGTTGTAGCTGACGAAGTTCGTAAGCTAGCAGAAGAATCAAAGCAATCTGCCAATCAAATCGTTACCTTAACACAAGAAATCCGAGAAGATACGCAAAATGTAGAAAAAGCCGTCACAGATGGGTTACACTCTGTCACAGATGGTGTAAAAATTATTGGGGATGCTGGCAACTCTTTCGAAGCAATCGTAAAAGCAATCACTACGATGACAGATCAAATAGAAGACATTTCGTCTACTTCTGAAGAAATCTCTGCAAGCGCTGAACAAGTAGCAGCATCTGTTGCAGAAATTGCTCAGGGTGCTTCTTCTAGTGCAGCCAATACACAGATCATTGCCGAAGCTAGTAAAGAACAAGCTGCGACAATGCAACAAGTAAATCATGTTGCTACAGATTTAAGCGAAAAATCCTCGGACTTACAAACCCAAATTAATCAATTTAAGCTTTAACTTCTTTCAGCAAATGTCTTTTGTAGCGAAACGAATCGTCAGCTACAGAAGTCTCCCACCTTTATAAGAGGTGAGATGAATGCGGATTTAAGTTATTTTTCAGCGGGTGCCCAACACCTGCTGAAATAGAGGAACTCAGTCTAAGAACGCCACGTCCTGTGGCATTACCGAAATGACCGACATCGTGTCGGCCCTCGTGCAGGCCTAAGCACAAAGCCGATTCCGGACGCAATTATTCCGAGGCATAATTGATACATATAAGCAGAGCATTTCTTTAATCGAAAAGCTCTGCTTTATTAATGTTTTTCAGCTTCCCTGATAGCGAAAGCGTGAGTGCAAAGGAGCGATGCTGAAGATACTAACACCGTATTTCAATATGAAACCCTTCATTCACTTTAGGAAATGTTCATCTTTAACTACTGTTTATTTTTGGATCATTTCCAAAATTTGCGGATGACATTTGTTAAAACGTATGCCATTTATATAAGTTGATTGGAGTGGAGACTGGGCGACTCCTTGGGGATTAGCAATAGAGGAACGAAGGCGTTATCACGTCCTGTGATAACGCCTTCGTGACCAACATCGGTGCTGCTGCCGCTTCGCTTTCGCGCAAAAAACATCTGTTGGCCCGAGACCCTGGAGCGCAGCGGATGTTTTCTGTGCGAAAGCGTAGTGCTAACGTAGCAGCAGCAAATGTTTTATCTGTGCGAAAGCACAGCGACAGCAACAACAACAAAAGCGGCTCATCTGACGCCCCCAGGAAGCTTTGCTCTGTGCGAAAGCGAAGCGTCAGCAACAAAGCACCCAGTCAGAACGGAAATCAACCACACGTTTTGGTGATGAGCTTTATTTTTAGAAAACTACCACTTAGTAATTAAAATATGGTAAAATCGACCATATGAAGAATTTAAGTAATTTTCTACTCATTAAGTTCTACTCACACAATATTTTAGTAACTTTATGTAGAAGCTTTCCTCCTATGTGAGACAAATGGATTTCTCCAAAAAACAACATCATAGAAACACCTAAAAGCAGGTATGTTTTTCCATTTGCTATATTCCTAATCCTTCATACATATAATTGATTCAATACACTGTTTTTTATACATTGCTGTATATTCAAGTAATGTGTAAATTATTTCAAAAAAACATATTTCGCTAAAATATCGTGCATTTATTCTTTAAGAAAAGCACATTTCACTCTAATTCTTCTTTTTTCTCTCTTATACTAGTTAATCTTAGATAAATACAAAACGAGTTTCTTATATATCATTAATAGATAAAAATATTCATTCTTTGCAATTATAAATTACAAAAAATACATGACTCAGAATCTAAATCACTCAGTTTTACAATGATTTTCTACAAATCTATACAAATATCTTATAGTATCAAATATGTGACTTTAGACTCATTTTTAAAATAACAATAATATTATCTAAAGAATATGAATTTTCGGTATAATAAGTCATTTTTTTATTTTTATTTTATTTTTGATATCCAGAACAAAAAAACATCAAATTATTACTATGAAAGTGCTTTCATTCTTTAATGTGATAAATAGAAAAAAATTATTATCTTCTTAAATGTCAGATAATACTATATAAATTTGAATCTTTTTTATTTTGTGCAAATGATTTTTTTGGTATATTAAATAAGAGCTTCAAAAAAGGCTTAAAAATTGTATAAGGGGGATTCACATGAATAAAAACAAAAAGTTTTTATTATTAACTGTCCTTGCAGTCTTTTCATTAGTACTAGCTGCATGTGGCTTCGGCGGTGATAAGTCTGATAATTCTTCATCTTCAGACGGCAAAGATTCTGGTTCAAAAGCTAAAGAACTTAAATTAGCAATTACTTCAGAACCACCATCTTTACACCCACAACTTGCAACAGATACTACATCTAGTGCAATCTTAATTAACGTTTTTGAAGGTCTAACTGTTTCAGACGGTAACGGTGAGGCTACTCCAGGTATGGCCAAGGATTGGAAGATCAGTGATGATAAAAAGACTTATACTTTCAATTTACGTGATGATGCAAAATGGTCAAATGGTGATCCAGTTGTAGCTGGCGACTTCGAATATGCTTGGAAATGGGCGTTAAATCCAGAAAACCTTTCTGAGTATGCTTCTATTTTCTACCCAATTAAAGGGGCTCAAGCATACAACGAAAAAGGCGGTTCTGCTGATGCTGTTGGTATCAAAGCTGAAGATGACAAAACTTTAGTCGTAACTTTAGAAAATCCAACACCATATTTCCTAGAATTAACAGGATTCAAAACTTATTTACCAGTTAACCAAAAAGTGACTGAGGCCAATAAAGAATGGTTCGCAGACGCAGGTGAAAATTTCGTAACGAATGGTCCTTATAAATTAAGCGACTGGAAACATAACGATTCTATCGTTCTTAAGAAAAATGCAGATTATTGGGATGCATCAAATGTTGATGTTGATACTGTAAATATTGCTATGGTTGAAAAAGAAGCTACTGTCGCTACTAAGTTTAAAGGCAAAGAGCTTGACTATATCGGTGCGCCATTCCAAACAGTAGATCTTAATGCAATTGATGAATTCAAAAAAGATGGTTCTTTAAGAATCAAGGACCAAGCAAGTATTTATTGGTATAAATTCAATACAAAAGACAAAATTATGTCTAATGCAAATATCCGTAAAGCTCTTACTCTAGCAATCGATCGTCAAACATTAATTGACAACGTAACTAAAGGTGAACAAAAACCGGCTACAGGTATGGTTCCGGTAGTAATTCCTGGATTTGAAAATGACCGTGGTTACATGAAAGATAATGATGTTGATGGAGCAAAAGCTGCTCTTGAAGCTGGGATGAAAGAACTTGGTATTAAAGATCCTAAAGATATTAAAGTTAACATTTCATTTAACACTTCTGAAGCACATGCTGCAATTGCTCAATATATTCAAGAAGAATGGAGCAAAAAACTTGGCATTTCTTCTAAATTAGATAATTCTGAATGGCAAGTTTATTTAGAAAAATTAAGAACTGCTGACTATCAAGTAGGTCGTATGGGCTGGGTAGCTGACTATAAAGATGCGTATACATTCCTTGAAATGTTCGATACGGCTAAAAACGGTAACAACCAAACAGGTTGGGAAAATGCTCAATACAAAGATTTATTGAAAAAGTCAGTTGCTGAGGTAGACGAAGCTAAACGTCTTGATTATTTAAAACAAGCAGAAGCAGTGGCTATGACAGAATTACCAGTTGCACCTATTTACTACTACACTAATTTATCAGTAGTTAAAAAAGGTATTGAAAACTTAGAGCCAAATCCAACAGGTGATATTCACCTTAAAGATGTAAAGATTAAATAATTTGGTAACAATTTCTTTTTAAGCTCTAAGCGGAGAGCTGCCTCGTAGCCACTACGGCGCGAGTCAGCTCTTTTTAAAATACGAAAGCACTAATTTGTCAGATAATTGACAAATTGAAGGAGGAGTTTTATGTGATTAAATATATTTTGAAAAGGCTGATGTATATACTTCTCGCGCTTTTCGTCATCGTAACGGCTACGTTTTTCCTATTGCGTGTTGCTCCTGGTAACCCATTTGCATCTGAACGTAATTTCCCTCCTCAAATAGAGGCAAAGTTAAACGAAAAGTATGGATTAAATAACCCTTGGTATATTCAGTACAAAGATTATTTAATCGATGCGGCCACTTTTGATTTCGGTGAATCTATGAAATATAAAGCGCGTTCAACTAATGATATGATTGCAGAGGGCTTCCCTGTATCTTTAACTTTAGGAATTGAAGCTATGCTGCTAGCTATTGGGTTTGGTGTATTAATCGGTGTAATTGCAGCGCTTTATCATAATAAGTTCCCAGATTATTTGGCAACGACCTTTGCGGTGCTCGGAATTTCCGTTCCATCCTTTATATTAGCTGGACTCATGCAGTATTTCCTTGCATACAAACTTCAGTTATTCCCGATTAGTGGATGGCAAGGCTTTAGTTATAGTATATTGCCAGCCTTAGCTATTGCATTTTCGCATATGGGCTTTATAGCTAAATTGACACGTTCAAGTATGCTTGAACAAAATAATAGTGATTACGTAAAAATGGCTCGTGCAAAAGGTTTAGGCAAATGGACAGTCGTCTTCCGCCATACTTTACGTAACGCCTTATTACCAGTCGTTACTTATTTAGGTCCATTAACTGCTGGTGTTGTTACAGGTAGCTTCATTGTAGAGCAAATTTTCGCGGTTCCTGGATTAGGTAAACACTTTGTGCAAAGTATTACGAACCGTGATTATACAGTTGTTATGGGGACAACCGTATTCTACGCAATCATTCTTTTATTTGCGGTATTCATCGTAGATATTTTATACAGCGTGATTGATCCGCGAATTAGACTGAAAGGAGCGAAAAAGTAATGACACAGCAACAAATCGAAAAAGATAAGTTTAAAATTGTTGGCGGAAATCACGAAGCCACAGAAAAATTAGCAGATAAATCTGTCTCCTTTTGGAAGGAAGTATATATTCGTTTTTCCCATAATAAAATGGCGATTTTTGGATTAATTACTTTAGTAATTATTGCTTTATTGGCTACATTTGTGCCGATGTTTTCACAATACCATTATAGTGATCAATTAGGAGCCTTTAATGCCCCACCATCATCAAAATTTTGGTTTGGTACAGATGATTTAGGTCGAGATATTTTCGTTCGAGTATGGGCCGGCGCTCGTATTTCTTTATTCATCGGGTTTGCTGCTGCCATTATTGACTTGATCATTGGCGTATTATGGGGAAGTATTTCTGGTTTAGCAGGCGGTCGCGTTGACAATATTATGATGCGTATTGCCGATGTTTTAACAGCTGTTCCTTACCTTTTAGTTGTAATCGTACTTTTAGTAGTATTAGAACCAGGTGTTGTGCCAATGATTATCGCATTATCCATTACAGGTTGGATCAATATGGCCCGTATTGTACGTGGTGAAGTATTATCTATTAAAAATCAAGAGTATGTTTTAGCGGCTCGTACTCTGGGCGCAAGAACAGGACATTTAATTTTAAAACATTTAGTGCCAAATGCACTTGGTGCAATTTTAGTAACGATGACATTAACAGTGCCAACTGCTATTTTTACAGAGTCTTTCCTTAGTTATCTAGGACTTGGGGTTCCTGCTCCACAAGCCTCTTGGGGAACAATGGCTTCTGAAGGAAATGGCGCGATTGCAAATGCTCCTTGGCGTTTAATATTCCCTGCATTATTCATTTCACTAACAATCTTTGCGTTTAACGCAGTTGGTGACGGCTTACGTGATGCATTAGATCCAAAACTACGTAAATAAGGAGGTGGACAAAAATGAGTAAAACAATTCTAGAGGTAAAAGATTTAAAAATAAACTTTAAAACTTATGCAGGACTTGTTCATGCCGTTCGTGGTGTAAACTTTGACTTAAAAGAAAGTGAAACACTCGCAATCGTTGGTGAATCAGGTTCTGGTAAGAGTGTTACGAGTAACGCATTAATGAAACTAATTCCACAGCCACCTGGTATTTATGAGTCAGGACAAATATTATTTAACGGTCGCGATTTAGTGCCTTTAAGCGATAAAGAAATGTCAAAAGTACGCGGAAATGAAATTGCAATGATTTTCCAAGATCCAATGACAAGCTTAAACCCGACTATGAAGGTCGGACGTCAAATAACTGAAGTTATTTTAAAACATAAAAAAGTATCAAAAGCTGATGCTAAAAAACGTGCAATCGAACTTTTAACGCAGGTAGGTATCCCCTTCCCTGAAAAACGTTATAGCCAATACCCGCATGAATTTTCAGGCGGTATGCGTCAACGTGTTGTGATTGCCATCGCACTTGCAGCTGATCCTAAGCTTCTAATTGCCGATGAACCAACAACAGCATTAGACGTTACAATTCAAGCGCAAATTTTAGAGCTAATGAAAGAAATCCAAAAAACTTCGAAAACATCGATCATTTTCATTACCCACGATTTAGGTGTCGTTGCAAACGTTGCCGACCGTGTTGCAGTTATGTATGCAGGCCAAATCGTTGAATATGGTACTGTTAATGATATTTTCTATAATCCTAAGCATCCTTATACATGGGGTCTGCTTGGTTCAATGCCAGACTTAGATAACGATACTGATGAGCTATTACGCACGATTCCTGGTTCACCACCAGATCTTACGAACCCTCCAAAGGGCGATGCGTTTGCTGCTCGTAATGAATTCGCAATGGCTATTGACTATGAGCAAGAGCCACCGATGTTCCAAGTAAGTGAAACACACTTTGCCAAAACTTGGTTGATGCATCCTGATGCACCAAAAATTCCACTTCCAGATGCGGTTGCTAAACGTATTGAAGGATATTTAGCAAAGGAGGCACAATCAAATGACTAAAACAGGCGCAAAAAAAGTTCTTGAAATTAAAAATTTAAAGCAGCATTTCGGTTCACCAAGTAACCCTATTAAAGCTGTCGACGGTATTAGCTTCGATGTATACGAAGGTGAAACACTCGGTCTTGTAGGAGAATCAGGCTGTGGTAAATCAACAACGGGTCGTTCCATTATTCGACTGTACGACATTACAGATGGTGAAATTATTTTCGATGGTGAGAACGTCCATGGGCAGAAATCTAAAAATGAATTAAAGAAATTTAATCGTCAAATGCAAATGATTTTCCAAGATCCATACGCTTCATTAAACCCTCGTATGACAGCTGGAGAAATCATTAGTGAAGGCCTTACTATTCACGGTCTTTACAAGGATAAAAAAGAGCGTCGTGAAAAAGTTAATCAACTGTTAGAGGCTGTCGGCTTAAACAAAGAGCACGCAAACCGTTATGCACACGAATTCTCCGGTGGTCAACGTCAACGTATTGGTATTGCTCGTGCACTAAGCTTAGATCCGAAGTTTATTATCGCCGATGAACCGATTTCAGCACTTGACGTATCGATTCAAGCGCAAGTTGTTAACTTATTAAAACAACTACAAAAAGAACGTGGCTTAACATATCTTTTCATTGCCCATGACTTATCAATGGTTAAGTATATCAGTGACCGTATCGCTGTTATGTACCGTGGTAAAATCATGGAAATCGGTAAAGCAGATGATATTTACAATCACCCTGTTCATCCGTATACAAAATCATTATTATCAGCAATTCCACTTCCTGACCCAATGTCAGAAAAACGCCGTCAACGTATTCCGTACAAGCATACAGAGGTTGACGATAGCGCAACTTACCATGAAGTTGGCGAGCAGCATTACGTTTATGGTACTGCCGATCTTGTGAAAACTTGGATTGCTAATCGATAATAACCTTAACTCCTATCAACAGTCGTATAAACACTGTGATGGGAGTTTTTTTATTGCTTCAGTACTTTACATTTTACTTACAGTAAATTAGTAATCTAAAAAGCTTAAACATTATGAATATAGTTTCCATCGTTCTCTTCACACCTTTTATATCCCGAAAAATCTGAAGCATTAGTTATTTAAGTTTGCAATTTACCGTTTATAAACTATAATGTAAATATAAAACACGAACTAGAGATTGATTATGAAAAAGAGTATTAAACTTAATATTTAAAGCTATAGTTCCTACCCCTTTGTTCCATGAAACTTCATGAAATATTATAATTCCTATCACAATCCATTTAGAATTTTTTCTTTATAGCTATAAGTTAATAACCCATAAATATCTCCCTCAACTATAATTAAAAAAGTATAGCAAAAAATAGAAGTTTAAATGGCGGACTGGCATTTAGAGATAGAATATATTAATTCGCATTTTTTAATATAAGTTCCTCCTTTTCCATCCTTGTATTAGTAATAGATGGAGTTTTAATGAATAACAATCTTGTATTAATTATTAAAATTAACTTTTCAAAAAAATCCAATCCACATTTTCCCTTTCGTTTAACAAAATAGATAATATTACTATGTATACACTTATAGTTCCGTCTACAATCCCCTCCTTGTATTCAATATAGTTTTCTTCTAACGAGCGATCCGGAAATGAATTGAAATTATTAAAATCTGAATTGTCATGTAATATAGTTAGTAACTTTAAAATGTGTTCAATAAATTTGATATTTCCAGATTCTTTATATATCAAGAAGGTTTCATAAATTATCCCTGAAACACCGTGGCAAAATACGGTAGAAACCTTTCCTTTCTCTAAATTTAAAGAGTTGAGGAACATGTTGTAATTATTAATATATTTTTCTTTAAGTAACATATCATCTATTGCCTTAGATGCTAAAATCATTGATCTAGTAATCCCCGTTAGACCGTAACACCAAGAAGAATTAATATATTTTTTATGTCTAGGTGTATTTATAAAAGGTAAGCGTTCAGGGAAAGTAAGTACACCTAAGGTTTTGAATGTATTTTTTTCAAAAAATGCTACTAAATTAACTATAGTTAGATTCAAATTTTCAACTTCAAATTTTTCTAGTTTGACTATTGATAAAATTGATAAGATCCCTGATAAACCATGCGCGGTTCCCAAGTTAACAGAATCATTTTTATTTGCAGAATCAACAGAAAGTCTATCCATTTCAGATTCAGCAAATAATATTATCTTGCTAACTAGTTCTTTTATTAACTGATTCATATTATTATTTTCTTTAAAAAATAGCATATATCTAACTACACCTGTTATTCCAGAAAATACATCATATGTTGAGACGTCAGATTCTGAAGGGAATTCATTTAGTAATTTTTTAATTCGATTTTCTAAAACTTCATTTAATGATTTTAAGTATTGTTGGTATCTACCTTCTTTTGCTAAAGATAAAACTGATGCCCCAATTCCACTTATTCCACTGTAAAGTGATACATCTATACTATTAAAGTCTATCTTTTTATTTAATGTTTCTAAATGTCTGTGTGCATAATAGTCCCAATCATTTTTCGGATATAACTTATCTAAACTTGCATAAAAAATACAAAGTCCCGGAATCCCATCACTAAGGGTGTGAATACTTTTATCTTCAAAATTTGTTTTCAAAGTATTGTTAGCAAAGTTTTTCAAATGTTCTTCAAAAAGTATTGAACATTGTTTTTGAAGCTCTAAAGAAGAAGTATACATTGGTTTTACCCCCAAATAATAAAGATTATGAAAAAATGTAATATGATGTTGGAAGATAACTCACACTTAAAGTTTTTTTAATTTTTCTCAAGAAATTTTAATAAACTATACATTAGTTGATTTTCCTTTTCTTTATCTACAATCATTAATCTATTTACATTCATATGAATTACTGATAGGACAATATCATCTATGTTAAATCCCTGTAATTGAGCAATTTCTAACTCTTTAGAGAATTGTTTAAGCACACATGCTCTAAATTTTGAAACTTCTTCAGCTTCGAAATTAGAATCATCTATCCCTGAATTTTCTAAAATATTATCTTTGAAATTCAATTTCAATATTTTTTTATTTAACCTATGTAGGTATAAATATCGATTTAGAAGTTTAATTTGCTTATCTTTTTCGAAACCAATATCCTGTAATAAACACTTTACCGAATAAAAAATTATTTTCTCAATAGGTTCCCCAATTTTATTGTTTAAATTTAATAACTCTAAACAATATTGGCTGTCTGCAAAAAATACTTCATGAAATTGCTCTTCCAATTGATGTCCACCATATCTTATATATTCTGGATAATACGTATCAATACTTAAACTATCAATAAAATTCTCTTCAATATATTTTTTTATCCAATCATACATAAATGAAATTACAAAATTAAAATTTGTTGAGTCTACTTTTATCCTCAGCCTAATATGAGGACGAGAATCAATATATCTTACATAGAAATAAGAATATATCTTATTTTCTTTCAATAATTTATTCATAGATGGTAATATAGACTTTATTAATAGCTCATCTTGATAATCTTCTTTAATATAAAGTTTATAATAAATCCAATCATCACCAGGAATAATCTTTCTCTTAATTTCTGAATTATTATGCAGTGTACTAAATTTCTTTTTAATACTCCTTTTATTCAATACAGATACTGTTAATTCTTCTTTAAATTGATTTTCTTTAATAGAATTAATATCAATTCCATAGTCTACTTCAGTAAAAATAAGCTTATTTAATTTAGAAAATTCTTTTCTTAAAATTTTTAAATGCAATGAATTATCTAAATTAAAATAAATTGTCGAATCTAAATTTTTCATTTCAACTATTCTTGGAACTTTGTACGTTTCTCTCCATTTAGAAATTGCATATTCCCAATCCTCATATTTGAACTGCTTCTCTAACTGCAAAATATATAGATCAATTCTCCATTGTTTTTTAGACAAAACAATATTTTTATATCTGATTCTAGGAGTAAATACAAATTTATTATAAAAAATCGGAAAGAAAGTTTGAAAAGGAATCTCTCCCTCTTTTCCTACGTCTAATAAAAATTTATATACCTTAGGGAAATAATTTACGCCATTTAACATATTTGTTGTTTTCGGAACAATAAAGTTATTTGTATCAGAATTTTTCAAATATAATTCTCCATAATCATTAATTCCAGAAAGAATCGAACCAATTTTAATATTATTTTTTAATTTAGAAAAACCTGAAAGAATAGGTAATTCATAATCCCTAGGATTTATAGTTGAACGTATATTAGAAGCTCTTCCGTAAACACTTTGACAACCAACTTCAGCTATCTCATAATTATCTCCATAAATATTCTTTTCAAAATCATTTAATATTTCAATTTCCTTTGTATATTTATCACTTAACAAAGGAAAAAATCTTCCTATTAATTGTCCTGCATTGTCAGAAAAATTATCATTATTAACTGTCAAATAAACATGATTATTATTTTTGACTATTGAGAATAGCATATCAAATGACTCATATACATAGGAGAAGTCTATTTTTTGATACTGTTTAAACTTTATTATTTCGTTATCAGTAATCTCCAATTCTTCAAGTCCTTGAAATAAAGCATTAGTGATTAAGCTTTCCATATAATTATAAATTGTATGATCCTCTACCTCATCTAAAGTTCTTGTCGTTATATTCTTTGTCGTATAATCAGTAATTTCAAGAGAATATAGTAATTCAACTAATTTTATTTCTGTATTGTAGCCATACTTTTCAATAAATACTTTTTTAAAGGTTTCTAAACTTTGATTGTGATGAATTAAAAAAAGACTTAGTATATCAATTGCTTTCTTTATATCCTCATCAAAGTTTCTTGGAAGCTCATAATCACTTTCAAATTTTAAATCTATATGTAAATAATCTTTACATTTATATAAATCCTCCATTTTCACCTTTATTTCATTCAATAACTCAATACTTTCAAACTCACCTAATTCCAAATCGGAATATTCCGAAATAAATTCTTGTATTTTATAAAGCAATTGAAACATTGGCTGATCTGATAAATTAAATCTTTTAAAAAATAATAATAAATCATCTAGACTATTTGCATTTGTTAAATTTGGACGCAAATTTGTATGTAATATTTCAAGGGATATTAATTGTTTCAAATAAGATTTAATTTCAGTCACATTATAATCCGTATAAATATTTTTTAGCTCAAATAACAAAACAGAAAGTGGGATAAAGTCAGTTGTAATTAACCTTATTTTATTAATTAGCTCGTTATTGCGAATGGAAAAACCATTTTTTTCACCTTGCTCCTTATACCTATCAAATTGTCCATACATCGTTTTGTACGGGAAAAATATCCTATCTCCCTCAAATAAATACATATCCACAAATTTAACATTTATAAAATCCCACAATTGTTCCTGAACTTCTATTTTTTCTATGACACCTAGTAACCACATTGAATCTACTCTTATATATTTATTATTTTTTTTTTCTGTTTGATTATTTAAAGAGGTATATGAAGTGTTTTTTTGCGAAACTTCTTGAACTCCTGAAAAAAGTCCAAATGGAGTTGATTTTGTAGAAATTCTTGCAAGGTATTTATATAAAGAGGTTATAATATTTCTTTTTTTCTTATCACTTTTATTGTTATATTTTTTTAATTCATTTAAGAGATTTGGATTAGCAAAATATATTGCTTCTTTAATAACTTGATTATTCAGAACTAAATTTATAATATTTTCTGGATTTGTTTCTAAGGATAATTTACTCATATAAAATGAAAGTGGGAATAATGGGGTTCTCACAACACTTAAATCTAATATATTCCAGTCTTTTTTCATAATTTAACCTCCCTATTCTATTAAAATTTCAGATTTAGCAAAAATATAAAGCGGCGAAAAGAAATAACTTTTCACCGCATTTATAGTTATGGTCTTATCGGACAAGGTGGCTTAAAAGAAAGGTTAGCGTTAGCATCTTTAGAACTTGGTAGTTCTTGTTCTGGATGCAAAATCTGTGGGCTTACTTCTGATACTTTTAAATCTAAATCAAAAATATCTCTTTCCATTTACCAATTCACCTCCTTCAAAAACATAATATTTTGAAAACTATAACTTAATTGTAATAAAAAGGGATTAAATTTGCAAGTTATTTATTTTAGAATATACAGAAAATTAATTCCTATGAAAAATATCTTTAATTAATATTCAACTCTCGCAGCAATATGCGCCAATTACCTTCTTGATTTTGGATTTAAAGCATCTTTTAATCCTTCTCCAATAAAGTTGATAGACAAAATAACTAGAGTAATGGCTGTTGCAGGTGGTACCCACATCCACAGCTTATCCTTCAGTACATCTGAGTTTCTAGCTTCAAATAGCATATTGCCCCAACTTGGTGTATCTGCTGGCACGCCAAACCCTAAAAAACTTAAACTGGATTCAGCCACAATCATAACAGCCATTAATAGTGTTGCTTGTACAATAATCGTCGAGGCAACATTTGGCAATAAGTGCTTGATAATTATTTTTGAAGGTTTACAGCCAATTGACTGAGCTGCTAATATATACTCATTTTCTTTTTCAGCTAGCACCCTACTACGCACTATCCTTGCAACACTTCCCCAGCCTAAAAGTGAAATGACAAATATTAATGTCCATAAACCAGATACTTTTCCTGCAACGATCGTATTGAAAACAATGACGAATACTAAAAATGGGAACATTAATACGAAGTCAGTAAATCGCATCAACATTCGATCTATTTTCCCTCCAAAATACCCCGAAATAGCGCCAACAGTCGTACCAATTATTACAATAATAAGCATACAACCTAAGCCAACTTTTAAAGATGATCTACCAGCGTAGAGCATTCTAGTAAAAACATCTCGTCCATTCGTATCTGTTCCCAACCAATGCTCACTTGATGGAGATAGACTAATTTTCGTTAAGTCGACACGTACAATATCTTTTGTTGTAATATAAGGAGCTAAAAACGATAAAACGATAACCAATAGTAAAAAAATCAGACTAAACATAGCTAATTTATTTTTAGCAAACTTTCGTCTCGCTATCACCCATGGCGAGGGGCTTTTTTTCGGCGTCTTTGGAGATAAAACTTCTTGATCAGTTACCAATGTCATAATTTCCCCCTCCTTAATCTAGTCTAATACGTGGATCTACCACACCATATAATATATCTGCCACTAAATTCCCAAAAAGCGTTAAAAACGAAAGTAGCATAGTTATCGACATCATGACCGCATAATCTCTACGTCCAACAGATTCTAAGAAGAGTGCACCTATTCCAGGATAAGTAAAGATAGTTTCTGTTATGACTGCACCACTAATTAATGTTGCAATATCAAAACCAAGAAACGTAATTATTGGAATAATAGAATTCCGCAAAATATGTTTGTTATATATTTTCGACTCTTTTGTTCCCTTTGCTCTCGCTGTTCTTACAAAATCTTTCCTACTATTTTCAATAATGTCATTTCGTAAAAATTGTGTATAGGACGCCGTTCCCAATAACCCTAAAATAAGTGCCGGTAATAAAACATGGTGCACCCTACTTATGTAGTACTCCCAAGTTCCCTCCCCTATACCTACACCTACAGAACCACTAAAAGGAAACCATCCTAGCTTAAAGGAAAAGAAATAAATAGCAACAATCCCTGCAACAAACGATGGAATTGCTAAAGCTAAATAATTATAAGTTGCAATTAAATTATCTCCGAGTGTATAAGGCTTTCTTCCTGCATACATTCCCATAAGAAATGCAAAAAAGTACGTAAAAACTAATGATATTAATGCTAAAAATATTGTATTTGGTATTCGCTGAGCAATAATCTCTGCAGCCGGTTTTTTATAAACAGTAGATTTCCCGAAATCCCCTTGTATAAATTTACCGACCCATCTACCATATTGCATGATAATTGGATCATTATAGCCTAATTTTTCTCTCATTTCTTCGATGTATTGTGGATTCGTATTAGACGGATCAATTTCACCAGCAAACGGATCTCCTGGCATCATTTTTGCTAAAAAGAACACCACCAACGAAATAAGGAGTAGCAATGGGATCATGCCAAGTAATCTTCTAAGTGTGTATTGAAGCATATGACGTCTCCTTATCTAGAAATTTACTAACTAGGCCCAATTTGTGAAGTGGACCTAGTTAGTAGGTTTAGTTAGTTTACAATTTATTCCTTAATGTGCCATTTGTAAACATCTGTTTGGAAACTAACAGCGTTGACATGAACACCTTGTAGTCGATTATTAATGGCATATAAATCTAAGTTTTCCCATAATGGAAGGGCTGGTAATTCTTCATTGAAGTATTTTTGCCATTCCACATAAATTGATTTACGTTTATCTTTATCAAATGCTTCTTTACTTAAGGCTTGTTTTATCAATTTTTGGTTCTTAGCATCTACGTAGCGACCATAGTTCCATTCAGCATCATTCCCCCATAAACCAGATGGATCTGGGTCAGCACCAGTACTCCAAGCGCCGAAGAATGCTTCTAATGCAGCATCATCATTATCTTTCATATCATTGTATAAGTTAAACTCAATTAAAGTACCAGTTGCTTGTTCTGTTTTCACTCCGACATCATTCCAAGCTTGAATAATTGCTTGAGAGCGTCCCTCAAATGCAGCAGGACCGGCATAGTGGCCAAATGAAATTTTAAATGGCTTACCACTCGGATCTTCTACAAAGCCATCGCCATCTTTATCTACATAACCTGCAGCCTTAAGAAGCTCTTTAGCCTTTTCTGGATTGTATTCATATTGATTTAATTCTGACTCCTCAGCAGCAGTCCAAAAAGTACGAGGAATCACAGTATTCGCAACATTAGCTTTTCCTTCTAAGAAAGCATCGATCATTGCTGGACGGTTAATTGCGTATAATAGTGCTTGACGCAATTCTTTTGATTTAAACTTATCAAAATCAGCTACATTTGTAAGAGTAGCTTTATCACGATGACCAAAACGAAGACCAATATATGAGTAACTAACACCGTTAGTTTCTTCAATACGTACCTTATCTAATGCTGACAATTCTTTTACTGCTTGTGGTTTAATAGCCATGATGTCAATTTCTCCGTTTTGGAACGCACCAGCTGTTAATGATGGGTCAATTGTTTTTACAATTATACCGTCAAGCTGCGGTTTGCCCTTCCAGTAATCATCAAAACGCTCTAATTCAGAATATTCGCCCTCTACAACCTTTTTCACTTTGAATGCTCCTAAACCAACAGGAGTTTCACGAACCTGTTTAGATTCAGCTAAGTCTTTAACCGCGATACCTTCATAATGTTTCTTTGGCATTGGGTTAGACCAAAGCTTTTCTAGGTTATTAACTTCTACTTCCTCAAAAGTAATTTTCACTGTATATGGATCAACAACCTCAATACCTTCGATTGTTTCAGCTTTCCCCAGTTTTTTTGCTTTTGCTCCTTTAATACCTTCAACATAATTGAAACGAGGGCCATCGTAATCTGGATGTGCTATTGTTTCTAATGCAAATACCCAGTCATCAACTGTTAACTCTTCACCATTATGCCATTTTACACCCTTCTCAAATGTAAACGTATAAGTTAATTTGTCCTCACTAATTTCCCACTTTGCTAAATTAGGAACATATTCCAATTTATCATTTACAGTATAGATACCTTCCATTGTAAAATCTTGAATATAACTATCTACAATACTACCTGAATAGGCTGGATCATAAACACCCTCAGGCGCTTGGTCAGTACCGAAAGTTACAACTCCACTTTTCGCTGTTTCACTAGTCTTTGTGGAATCATCCTTGCCTTTTTCCTTTTCTTTGTCAGTTGTCGAGTTGTCGTTATTACATGCTGTTAAAAACAAAGCCATAACTAGCATTAGCATGAAAGCCCATAATGCTGATTTTTTCATTCTTTATCCCCCCGTGAATTTTATTTTGAAAATAATTATTACACTATTCTCTTGTTATTTTTTAATATAAATGGCATGCAACTCTATGCCCCTGCTTCACCTCCTTTAAGGTTGGTTTTGATAATGAACACTCTTCCATTGCCTTCGGACACCGCGGATGGAAAGGGCATCCTTTAGGAGGATTAGCCGGACTAGGGATATCCCCCTCTAATACAATTCGGCTACTCTTTTTCCTCGGATCAGGTACTGGAATCGCGGAGATTAACGCCTGTGTATAAGGATGCAGTGGTTCCTCATAAATATGTTCCTTATCTGCAATCTCCACAATATTTCCTAAATACATAACACCGATTCGATCACTCATATGTTTTACAACACTTAAATCATGAGCAATAAATAAAAATGTTAAGTCAAACTCCTCCTGTAACTCTTTTAGCAGATTAAGAACCTGAGATTGCACAGAGACATCTAATGCTGAAACTGGTTCATCTGCTATAATTAGTTTTGGTTTAAGTGCAAGTGCTCTTGCAATACCAATTCGTTGGCGCTGACCACCTGAAAATTCATGTGCATACTTGTAATATGCATCTTCGGGTAAGCCAACTTTTTGTAAAAGCTCCAAAACTTCATTTTTTAAGGATTTAAGTGATTTGTTATGGTAATTCATGATGGGTTCAGCTATGATACTACCTACCATTTGCATAGGATTTAATGATGCATAAGGATCTTGAAACACCATTTGGATATCTTTCCTTATTTCTCTTAATGATTTTCCTTGCAATTTTGTAATATCATGACCATTAAAAATAATTTTTCCTTCTGTTGAGTCTAACAATCTTAAAATCGTACGACCTGTTGTTGACTTTCCACAGCCAGATTCGCCTACTAACCCTAATGTTTCACCATTTTTTATTGAAAAAGAAATATTATCAACTGCTTTAACATGTCCAATCGTATGTTTGAAAAATCCACCTTTAATCGGGTAATAGGTTTTTAAATTAATTAGCTCCAATAAATTTTCTTTATTTGCAGTTTGACTCATATTGTCGTGCTCACACCCTTTCTAGAATTACAGCCTTCAAAAAGTAAACAAGAGACTTCATGATTATCATCTACGAAGGTAAGTTGCGGCGTAACATTGCTACATTCAGGCATCGCCGATGGACATCTATCAATAAAACGGCAGCCTACTTGAGGCATATTTTTTAAAGAAGGTACAATGCCTTTAATAGTAGCTAACTCATTTACTTCTGTATCTATTCTCGGAATCGATGCCATTAAGAGCTTTGTATATGGGTGTTTTGGATTGTAAAACAGGTTATCAACATTTGTCCGTTCTACGATCTTTCCAGCATACATAATAATTACTTCATCACACATTTCTGCAACTACACCTAAATCGTGAGTGATCAGTACAATAGACATGTTATTTTTTCCCTGAATACTTTTCAGTAAATCTAGTATTTGGGCTTGGACTGTTACATCAAGTGCAGTAGTTGGCTCATCCGCTATTAAAAGTCTAGGCTGACAAGCAATAGCGATAGCGATCATTACTCTTTGTCTCATACCACCTGACAATTGATGAGGGTATTCATTAATAATTTTTTCAGCTCTTGGAATACCAACCTGATTTAATAAATCAATCGCCTTACTTCTAGCCTCAGCCTTAGAAATTTTACTATGATTAAGCATAATCTCTTCAATTTGTGAACCTATAGTAAAAACAGGATTTAAGGATGTCATCGGTTCCTGGAAAATCATACTAATATCATTTCCTCTAATTTTATTCATCTCGTCGTTCGAATAATCCTCTATGTTTTTCCCATGGAATCTTATTTCACCTCCAGTGATTTTACCAACTCCTTTGGGAAGTAATTGCATAATAGAAAGAGACATTACACTTTTTCCACAACCTGATTCACCAACTACTCCAACGATCTGACCTGATTTAACTGAAAATGAAACATCATCAACTGCATGATATAGCTCCCCGTCTATATCAAAACCAGCTTTAAGGTTTTTCACTTCTAACATTAAGCTCATTTTATATCACACCTTTTAAGAGTTTTTACTTAACTACTGTTGTCAATGTAGTGATTAGATGCTACGTGTTAAGCAATATCTTTTTTACAAAAAAATTACTTTTAGTTAAATTAATATTCTGAAAAAATCGGATTTTAATAGACTTATTTCAAAATAAAAATCATTAAATTAAAAGAATATCAATTTCTTCTTTATAAAGGAATTTAACACAAGTCCTAAATGAAATAATATTCTGATAATTAAATGTACTACCATTTTATCTAGAAATAACATGTTTAATCAAGTGAATTTTTACATTCCTTATATTCTTATATACAAATTAATCCATACAACTATTCCAATTTCACTCAATAAATTTGTATTTTTGATAAATGAATATTTGTTCAATTCTCACTTTATTGATTTAAAGTATTATTTTTTTATTATTTTAATATATCAGATAATTTAATTATTCTTTATTTTTTCCCTCATAAAATCTTCAATTATTCGGATCTCTTGATTATTAAAGGTTTTTAGATGGATTTTAGCTCATCACCATAACGTGGGCTTGATTTCCGTTCCGACTGGGTGCTTTTCTGAGGGGCGTCGGGGCAACAGGTGTTTTCTGTGCGAAAGCGTAGTACAACGTAGCGGCAGCGACAGGATGTTGGTCACGAAGGCGTTATCACAGGACGTGATGCTTTTAGCCTTCGTTCCCCTACCCCTTCTCTCCAGGATCTCATCTGTGAAGCTATCCCCAAGGAGTTGCCCAGTCTCCACTCCATCAACTTAATGCATGACAAACGTTTTAAC
This sequence comes from Lysinibacillus sp. RC79, assembly GCF_041262405.1. Lineage (NCBI taxonomy): Bacteria > Bacillati > Bacillota > Bacilli > Caryophanales > Bacillaceae > Lysinibacillus > Lysinibacillus sp. RC79. Next base: position 84,289 of record NZ_JBGCCD010000017.1, on the reverse strand, counting down.
AAATGCCATCTTCACTTTTGGTGATAATCCTGAATTTTCACACTTTACCATATTTACACTTATTCCCTAATAACTATAAACGAATAATTTTTTCTGTTAGCACATTAATACCTTAAAGCAAATAATATTACTGCAGACAAGTAATTTAATGCCACTTTTCATAGGAAATTGTTACGGACTTCTTCTTATTTTTTCTTGTAAAAAATAAATAATTTATTTACATAAAATAGTTAATAATTCCGAATTTTGTTTCAATTTAACGAAAGTAAAGCTGTTAAGAGGACTTTGATTTGGGCTAATTTAACGAATAATTCCTTAGTAGTATTATGGAAATGACCAAAAAATTTAAGTGGTATCGCAACGAATGCTTTTTCTTGCCCATTTTTGTTAATGTACGGTCCTACACTTTGAAACAGACCTACATATTAATATTTAGGTTTCCCTTGATCGTGCGTGTACCCATGGCATAATTGATCTAAAGGGTTCAGAATGATCAATATTAAAGATTTTTGATTTACAATAGAGGAAGCATTTGCAATTAGCGATATTGATTAGCTCATTACTAGAAACGTAACAATATAATACGTTGACGCGGAAATGTCTATATTGTAAAAAAAAAGAAAACAATTTATCATAAAACTGTTAAAATACAACTTCCTCTTATAAGACTATTAGAAAGAATAGGTGAAATGTATACATATGAAAAATCGCGTTGTCCAATTACTATTTGTATTTACAATTGCAGCAATTATGCTCGTAGTCTTAAATAAGTCCGTTATTTCCTTATATACATTAATCGGCATACTATTGCCTATCACAATTATAGGAATTTCCTTCGTTATTTTTATTGAAAATCGTTCCCCGCAAAGTACATTGGCTTGGTTTTTAGTATTAGCCATTCTCCCTGTTATCGGTTTACTTCTGTACTTACTGTTCGGAAGAAGTCGCTGGAGAAGAAAGAAACATTTACATCGTTCAGAAGAAAAAAGGAAGTTATTCCGTGGAATTTTAGCAGGAAGAAGTTTTAATTTAGAACCCTCTTCCCCTTTAAATGAAAGATCCACCTATTTGGCACAAGTTATACAAAAATTTGGCGGTGGTCCTGTTGCAAATGAAACAGCAACAAAACTCTTAACAAATGGTGATGAAACATTTACTGAGATCATACAAGCGATTGAAAATGCTACACATCATATTCATATTCAATACTATATTTATCGATCAGATGAAATCGGTACAACAATTCGAGATGCCTTAATAAGAAAAGCAAAATCTGGCGTGATTGTACGCTTTCTTTACGATGGACTCGGCAGTAGTAAATTACGTAGGCGTTTCTTACAACCAATGAAAGAAGCAGGAATTGAAGTAGTCGAATTTGATTCTATTCTTTCACCTTGGCTATTAGAAACCGTCAATTATCGTAACCATCGTAAAATTGTGATTGTAGATGGGACCATTGGATTTACAGGTGGACTCAATGTCGGGGATGAATATCTTGGTCGTTCGAAGAAGTTTCCTATTTGGCGTGATAGCCATTTAAAAATAGAAGGAAAAGCATTATATAAACTGCAGGCCATTTTCCTAGAAGATTTTCTCTATGCCACTAGTAGTTTAAATACTGAGTCTTGGAATCAATTTATGGATAGCACATACTTTCCAAGTCAAGGAACTCATCAGGCACAAGGTGCCGTACAAATCGTTGCAAGTGGACCTAGCTCAGATGATACAAGTATTCGGAATGCTTTATTGAAAATTATGAGCTCTGCCAAAAAGTCAATTTGGATTGCCACTCCATACTTCATTCCTGATCAGGAAACATTAACATTATTACGTTTGAGTGCACTTTCCGGAGTCGATGTCCGTATTTTATATCCCGGAAAAGGTGATAGTATCATTAGTGATCAAGCATCCCAATCATACTTTACACCACTCCTAAAAGCAGGTGTCTCCATTTATCGTTATAAAGATGCTTTTATGCACGCTAAGATTGTCCTTGTTGATGATGAAGTTGCATCAATTGGTACAGCAAATATGGATATTCGTAGTTTTGAGCTTAATTATGAAATCATTGCGGTCCTATATGAATCTAAAACGGTTCTGGATATAAAAAATGATTTTGAACAAGATTTTAAAGAATCCATAGAAATTACATGGGCATCATTTCAAAAGCGAAGTATTCAAAAGCGCATGCTTGAATCACTTATGCGACTCATTTCTCCTCTACTGTAAATGATTAAATAAAGTGTAGTTCTTGGTCAAAGCGAGGGGTTGATTTCCGTTCCGGCTGGGCGCTTTCCTGGGGGCGTCCGATGAGCCGCTTCACTCGCGATGCTCGCTCCAGGGTCTCGGGCCAACACGATGTTGGTCACGAAGGCGTTATCACAGGATGTGATGGTTTTAGCCTTCGTTCCTCTATCGCTAATCCCCAAGGAGTCGCCCAGCCTCCACTCCGATCAACCACTTCACATATCGTGTATCTCTTATTGCGTGTTATTCTACTTTTTTTTAAGAAATCACCCTATCTAAAGCACTTCAACATTAGCAAAAATTCTTCTGATCTTTCAGACTGTAAACAAACTCGAAAAAATATTGAGTCTGTAGACGGTCTTTTTTATGACGCAATAGTTTTTCAACAAATGAAAGGATGGTATGAATTTTTTCATACCACCCTTTTTTATTAAAGCTCTCCTGCTTTTAATTTTCCATGCCAGTCTTTTAAGAACGGAATGTCTCCTTCTTTAATAGTGCCTGATTCATTAGCTGCTTCAATTAAATAATCGAAATTTGTTAGAGATACATATTTAATGCCTGCCTCATCAAATGCTTGTTCTGCACGTGGAAGATTGTATGTGTAGACGCAAACAACGCCTAGCACTTCACAGCCCGCTGCGCGTAAGGCTTCTACAGCTGTAATGGATGAGCCGCCTGTAGAAACGATGTCTTCTACTACTACGACTTTTTGACCTGCTGCGTATTTTCCTTCGATTTGGTTGCCACGGCCATGCTCTTTTGCTTTAGAGCGTACATAAACCATCGGTAAATCTAAAATATCACTTACCCAAGCTGCATGTGGGATGCCCGCTGTTGCTGTACCTGCTACGATTTCAGTTGTACCAAAGTTTTCTTTAATAAGAGATGCTAGACCGTTTGCTAATTGCTTACGAATTACAGGGTCAGAAATTGTTAGACGTGTATCACAGTAGATTGGGGATTTAATGCCTGATGCCCATGTGAATAGTTCTGTTGGATTTAATTCTACTGCTCCTACTTTTAACATAGCGTGTGCGATTTCATTTTGTAATGTCATATTTATGCCTCCCATAATTCACTTACGATTTTATATGCTGCTACTGGATCTTGTGCACCTGTAACGGCACGTCCAACGACGATTAACGAAGAACCGTCACGTTTTGCGCCGTCTGGTGTTGCAATGCGCTTTTGGTCGTGTGCGTCGCCACCTGCTAATCGGATACCAGGTGTCACACGTAAGAAATCTTCACCGCACGCTTCAGCAATAGCTTTTGCTTCATGTACGGAGCAGACAACACCATTTAAACTAGCTTGTTTTGTTAAGCTTGCATAATGTAATACAGACTCCTGTAAAGATAAAGCAATTTTTTGCTCTGCCTGCATTTGCTCTTCTGTTGTAGAAGTCAGCTGTGTTACGGCAATTAATGCCGCACGTTCACGTCCTGCCGGAGTACCCGCTTCAAGCCCCTCAAGCGCTGCCTCCATCATTGGACGTCCGCCCGCCGCATGAACGTTAACTAAATCTACTCCTAATTTTGCTAAGCCCTTCATAGCAGAGCCAACTGTATTAGGAATATCGTGTAATTTTAAATCTAGAAAAATATCATGACCTAGATCTTTTACCTTGCGTACAATATCCGGTCCTTCCTGCATATATAACTCCATACCAATTTTCACGAAAAGAGGCTCATTAAAGTGCTTTAGAAAGTTGAATACTTCTGCTTCTCCAGGGAAATCTAGTGCAAGTATTGGTTTTGTATTCATGAGCGATGGCTCCTTCCGATAATTTCTGAAATATGCTCTACTCCTAATTTATCGAGCTTTGCTGGTAGTTCATCAATAATATTTGGACAAACGAAGTGATCGACAAAGTTTGCTGTTCCAACAGCAACTGCAGATGCGCCAGCCGACATAAAGTCTATAACATCCTGCGCTTCCGTCACGCCACCCATCCCAATAATCGGAATATTGACAGCCTTATACACCTCATAAACCATACGAATCGCAACTGGCTTTACGGCAGGACCAGATAAGCCGCCTGTACCATTAGCAATCACTGGTTTACCTGTACGCTCATCTAAACGCATACCGATTAGTGTATTAATCATTGTAATGCCATCTGCACCACCTGCTTCAACAGCTTGTGCAATTTCTACGATATTCGTTACGTTAGGCGACAATTTCACGTATACAGGCACTTCAGAAACAGCTTTAACAGCTTTAACTAGCTCACGTGCAGTTGCAGGGTCTGTACCAAATTGAATACCACCACATTTAACGTTCGGACAAGAAATGTTAAGCTCTAATGCTTTAACATTTGGTGCAGTTGAAATACGACGTGCTACTTCCACGTAATCTTCTGTTTCCGTACCAGCAACATTTGCAATGATTGGCACATCATACTTTTCTAAGAACTTCAATTCTTCATTCATTACTTTTTCAATGCCAGGGTTTTGTAAGCCAATTGCATTCAACATCCCTGCTGCTGTTTCTGCTACGCGTGGAGTTGGATTGCCGGGACGTGTTTCTACAGTCGTAGCTTTAATCATAATAGCGCCGAGCTTTGATAAATCATAAAGCTGTGCATATTCGCGTCCAAAGCCAAAGCAGCCGGAAGCAGGCATTATTGGATTTTTTAAATCTAAGCCTGGTAGTTGGATAGTTAAACGACTCATAATGCCACCGTACCTTTCGGGAAAACTGGACCGTCAGAGCATACTTTGACATAGTCTTTTGCTACTTGATCTGTTGTTTTACATACGCATGCGAAACAAGCACCGATCCCACAGCCCATACGCTCTTCAAATGATAAATAACCTTCTTTTTCTGGATAAAAGCCTTCAAGCGCTTTTAACATTGGTAGTGGACCGCAAGAATAAAAGACATCGAATTCAGGTGCTCGTGACTCTAAAACATTTGTGACAAAACCCTTTGTTCCTTTAGAGCCATCAACCGTTACATAATGTGTTTCTCCAAGGGCACTGAATTCTTCCTCATAGAAGCATACATCTTCCGATTGAAACCCTAGCACATGAATTGTTTTAACACCACGTGCGTTCAATTGCTTGGAAAGCTCATGTAATGGAGGTACTCCGATTCCTCCACCAACTAGTAGGGCTGTGCCTCCCTCTTTTGCTGCTTCTACCGGGAACCCATTACCGATTGGACCAAGAACATTGACAAGCTGCCCTTCACGATTTGTCGCTAACACTTTTGTTCCGCGACCCTCCGCACGATAAATCATTGTAAATTCGTTGTTGTTTTTATCTATGTTTGCAATACTTATTGGTCGACGTAAAAGCGGCTCCAATGAATCTGACACCTTTACATGGACAAACTGGCCAGGTGTCATATCCTGAACCAGTTCTCCACGAAGTGTCAATTCGAAAATGTTTGTCGCAATTTGCTTTTGAGAGACGACCGTCATTTTCTCTTGACGAATCATATTAATGTACTACCTCCGCTTTTGGCATTTGTTCTGCTGTGAATGTCATTGATTCAATAACTCGGACCATCGCTTCCGCTGTGTCTAATGAAGTTAAGCAAGGTACGCCATTTTCTACAGATTCACGACGAATTCTGAAGCCATCACGTGCCGGCTGCTTGCCTTTTGTTAAAGTGTTGACAACAAGTTGTGCCTCACCGTTTTGTATTAAATCGATTAATGTTTGACCTTTTGCACCGATTTTGCCAACTATATCTGTGCGTACGCCTGCCGCTTCAAACGCTTGAGCTGTACCTTCAGTTGCGACAATACGATAGCCTACTGTTGAGAAGCGTTTTGCAAGTGCAATTGCTTCCTCTTTATCTTTATCGGACACAGTGAACAATACTGTGCCTTCTGTACGAATTTCCATACCTGCTGCAACTAAACCTTTGTAAAGTGCTTTTTCTAATGTTGCATCTTTCCCCATTACTTCACCTGTTGATTTCATTTCAGGCCCTAGTGTAATGTCAACACGACGTAATTTAGCGAATGAGAATACTGGCACTTTAACGAAGACACCTTTTTGTTCTGGCGCTAAGCCTGTTGGATAGCCTTGTTCTACGATTGATTTACCAAGAATCGCTTTCGTTGCAATATTTGCCATCGGAATGTTTGTAATTTTACTTAAGAACGGTACTGTACGAGATGAACGAGGGTTCACCTCGATAACGTATACTTCGCCCTGTGAAATTACATATTGAATGTTCATTAAGCCTATGATGCCAAGACCTTTTGCAAGGCGAGTTGTATAATCCACTAACGTATCTTTTTGTGCTTGTGTTAATTTTTGTGGCGGGTATACAGAGATAGAGTCGCCAGAGTGAACCCCTGCTCGCTCGATATGCTCCATAATACCTGGAATTAAGACATTTTCACCGTCACAAATTGCATCTACTTCGATTTCTTGACCAGTTAAGTAGCGGTCTACTAAAACTGGATGATCTGGAGATGCTTCTACCGCGTTCTCCATATAATGTTGTAATTCCTCTTCGTTGTAGACAATTTCCATTGCGCGTCCACCTAGTACGTATGAAGGACGAACTAGTACTGGGAAGCCTAGACGTTCACTAATAGCAAGTGCTTCCTCCGTTGATACAGCTGTTTGACCTAGTGGCTGCGGAATGTTCAAGTCGCGTAATGCTTGCTCGAATTTGTCACGGTTTTCTGCACGGTCGATATCTTCAAGAGATGTACCTAGGATTTTCACTCCATTTGCAGCTAATTTATCAGCTAGATTAATAGCTGTTTGGCCACCGAATTGTACAACTACTCCAATTGGTTGCTCAAGGTCGATAATATGCATAACGTCTTCGATTGTTAATGGCTCGAAGTATAATTTATCTGAAATCGAGAAGTCAGTGGATACTGTCTCTGGATTCGAGTTAATAATAATCGCTTCGTAGCCCGCTTCTTGAATTGCCCATACTGAGTGTACTGTTGCGTAGTCAAATTCTACCCCTTGCCCAATGCGGATTGGACCAGAACCAAGTACAATAACTGATGGCTTGTCTGATTTGATCGATTCGTTTTCATCCTCATATGTGCCATAGAAGTATGGTGTTTCAGATTCAAACTCCGCTGCACATGTATCAACCATTTTATATACTGGGACAATGCCATTTTCTTTACGATATGCATATACTTCTTCTGGAGTTGTTTCCCAAAGCTCAGCAATCTTCTTATCTGCAAAGCCTAGTCGTTTTGCTGTACGTAACACTTCTTTATCGTCTTTATTGTCAGCAAGTGTTTGCTCCATATCTACGATGTTTTTGAATTTATTTAAGAAGAATAAGTCAATGGCAGACCAGTCATGGATTTGCTCAATAGTTACACCGCGACGAAGTGCTTCACCGATAAAGAATAGACGCTCGTCACCTGCTTTACGGATACGTTTTTCAATCCAAGAATCAGAGTTTTCTTCTGCATGTTTCAGCTCTAAGTGAACTTGACCTGTTTCAAGAGAGCGCACTGCTTTTAGCATAGCTTCCTCAAATGTACGACCAAGTGCCATTACTTCACCAGTCGCTTTCATTTGTGTACCAAGATTACGCTTTGCTGATTCGAATTTATCGAACGGCCAGCGTGGAATTTTCGCCACGATGTAGTCTAGAGCTGGCTCGAAGCAAGCATACGTTGAACCTGTTACAGGGTTTTTGATTTCATCTAATGTTAAACCAACTGCGATTTTTGCTGCTAGCTTTGCAATTGGATAGCCCGTTGCTTTTGATGCTAAAGCTGATGAGCGTGATACACGAGGGTTTACTTCGATCACATAATAATTAAAGCTATATGGATCAAGTGCTAACTGTACGTTACAGCCACCTTCAATTTTTAGAGCTCGGATAATATCTAATGAAATATTACGTAGCATTTGGTTTTCTCGATCTGAAAGTGTTTGTGTAGGTGCCACTACGATAGAATCACCTGTATGAATTCCAACTGGATCAACGTTTTCCATGTTACATACAACGATTGCGTTGTCGGAAGCATCACGCATTACTTCATATTCGATTTCTTTATAACCAGCGATTGATTTTTCTAGTAAACATTGTGTTACTGGGGAATATTTTAGACCAGATGTCACAATCTCCTCTAGATCTTGATCGTTGTAGCAAATACCTCCACCTGTACCACCAAGTGTGAAGGCAGGACGAACGATTACTGGGTAGCCAATTTTCGCTACAAAGTTTTTCGCTTCGTCTAAGTTATGGATAATATCTGATTCAGGTACTGGAGCACCTAGCTCATACATTAAATTACGGAATAGATCGCGGTCTTCTGCTTTATGGATCGCTTCTAATTTTGTTCCAAGAATTTCAATACTAAGCTCATCTAGAATTCCCGATTTATCTAATTCAATGGCCATGTTTAAACCAGTTTGACCACCAAGTGTTGGTAGGATGGCATCCGGACGCTCTTTACGTAGAATTCGAGATACAAACTCAAGTGTAATTGGCTCAATATATACTTTGTCGGCAATTTCTGTATCTGTCATTATTGTCGCAGGGTTTGAGTTTATTAAAATAACACGATAGCCTTCTTCTCTTAAAGATAGACAAGCTTGTGTTCCTGCGTAGTCAAATTCTGCTGCTTGTCCGATCACGATTGGACCTGATCCGATTACTAAAATAGTTTCAATATCTGTACGTTTAGGCATGTTGTTTCCCCTTCCCTGCTTCTACTTCCATCATTTCGATAAATTCATCAAATAGGTGATTTGAATCCTCTGGACCCGGTGATGCTTCTGGGTGATATTGCACTGTGAAGATTGGATATTTCTTGTGTCGTACACCTTCACAAGTACCATCATTTAATGCAATATGTGTTATTTCTAAATCTGTATCTTTTAATGAATCGATGTCGATTGCATAACCATGGTTTTGAGATGTTAAGTCTGTACGGCCTGTGCGTAAATCTTTTACTGGATGGTTACCACCACGGTGACCGAATGGTAATTTAAAGCTTCGCGCACCACATGCTAGCGAGAAAATTTGGTGACCTAAGCAAATACCGAACATTGGCACTTTTCCAATTAAATTGCGTACTGTTTCAATGCCTTCTGCTACGTCTTCAGGGTTACCTGGACCGTTTGACAGCATAATGCCATCTGGATGCCACGCTAATATTTCTTCTGCCGAAGTGTTGTAAGGTACAACGAGTACATCGCAATCACGTCTGTTTAACTCACGAAGAATACCATGCTTCATACCATAGTCAATTAATACGACGCGTTTGCCACGACCTGGTGATGGGTAGGCTGCTTTCGGTGATACTTCACGAACATGATGTGTAATCGCTGGTGTTGCCTGTAATTTTGCTACGATTTCATCCACATTCACTTCTTCATCAGCCGCTGTTAAAATAGCCTTTACTGACCCTTTACTGCGAATAATGCGTGTTAATTTGCGTGTATCGATTCCTTCAATACCCGGGATATCCTTTGAAGTTAAGTACTCATCTACCGTTAAATCACAACGGAAGTTTGAAGGTGTTTTTGCTAATTCACGAACTACAAATCCACGAATTGCAGGTGTGATCGATTCAAAATCATCACGGTTAATACCGTAATTACCGATTAAAGGGTAAGTTAACGTTACGATTTGTCCGTAGAATGAAGGATCTGAAATGGTTTCCTGATAACCTGTCATCCCTGTTGTGAATACAACCTCGCCTTGTGAAGCTCGCTCACTACCGAACGCTGTACCTGTAAATACTGTGCCATCTTCTAAAATAAGTAAACGTTTTTTCATTACTCTGCCTCCTGGTATACGATATTACCTTCAAAAATTGTAAGAACTGGCCATCCTTTTGCAGCCCAACCATTGAATGGTGTATTGCGTCCTTTTGATACAAAGCCCTCTGCATCAATTGTTTGCTCTTTATTTAAATCAATTAAGATCATATCTGCCGAAGCACCAACTTCTAATGTGCCGTATGGTAAATCAAAAATTTGAGCTGCCTTTACAGTCATCCAGTCAATCAACTGTTTTAACGTCCATCTTCCTGTTTCTACAAACTGTGTGTAAAGCAGTGGGAACGCTGTTTCGAAGCCTACAATGCCAAATGGAGCACCAACCATACCACAGCATTTTTCTTCTACTGTATGTGGAGCATGATCTGTAGCGATACAATCGATTGTGCCGTCTAGCATAGCTGCGTGAAGTGAGTCTTTATCATCTGCTCCACGTAGAGGAGGATTCATTTTCCAGTTTGCATCATCTGATGGAATGTCCATTTCTTCAAGTAATAAATGATGTGGGCAAACTTCTGCAGTGACACGAATACCCGCTGTTTTCGCGTCACGTACTGCACGTACAGATTCCTTCGTTGATACGTGGCATACGTGGTAGCGTGCTCCAGCTGCTTCTGCCAGTAGAACATCTCGTGCAATTTGAACGGATTCACAAATCGATGGAATTCCTGGTAAGCCAAGCTCTTGATTACGCTGCCCTTCATGCATCACACCGTCGTAGATTAATGAGTTATCTTCGCAGTGTGCGACAACTACCATATCGTGCTGTGCTGCATCTTTCATTTGCTCATACATTGTTGATGCAAGCTGGATACCTACACCATCATCTGAAAATGCGACAGCCCCATGTGCTTTTAATTCTTCAACATTTGTACGAACCTCGCCTGAAATGTCCTTTGTTAATGAGCCGTATGGAAGTACTCGAATAACTGCACTTTCTTTAATAAGACCGTTAATCAACTGCATATTTTCTACTGAATCTGGCACTGGTTTTGTATTTGGCATCGCACAAATTGTTGTGAAGCCACCTTTTGCTGCTGATGCTGACCCTGTAGCAATTGTTTCTTTATGTTCAAAGCCCGGCTCACGTAAATGTGTATGTACATCGACAAAGCCTGGTGCAACAACTAAACCATTTCCTTCGATCATTTCTGCGTCTGCTACATTAACGTTTTGACCTATTGCAGTAATTTTGCCATCTGCCATAGCGATATTTACTGTTTGTAGCTCACCTTGTTCATTTAGCATTTGTACATTTTGAAGAACCTTTGTCATGTTACTCTCTCCCCTTTAAAATTGTTTCAACAATAGCCATTCGTGTATAGACACCATTACGAACCTGCTCGAAAATTCTAGAACGCTCGCATTCTACTAGCTCTGAAGCAATTTCTACATCACGATTGACCGGTGCTGGATGCATAATAATTGCCTTTTCCTTCATTTGTTTCTCACGTTCAATTGTTAAACCGTACTCTTGATGATAGCTCTCTTTTGAGAAGCTTTTATTTACCTTATGACGTTCATGCTGCACACGAAGTAACATAATCACATCGCTTATTTCGATTAAATCATCCCAAGAATGATGCGCTTCGAACTTGCCTGCCCACTCTTCCGGACAAAGGAAATGAACATTTGCCCCTAAGCGCTGTAACGCTAACGCATTCGATTTCGCTACACGGCTATGGCATATATCTCCAGCGATTGTCACATTCAACCCTTCAAAAGAACCAAACTCTTTTTTGATTGTATAAAGATCTAATAATGATTGAGACGGATGCTGACCAGTGCCGTCACCTCCATTAATAATGGATACATTGATGCCTTCAAGTAGTTCATTGTAATACGCATCTTCCTTTGCGCGAATGACTACTGCATCCATGCCAATCATTTCTAATGTCTTTACCGTATCGTACAATGTCTCCCCTTTAGAGACGCTCGAAAAGCTACCGTCAAATGGGATAACGATACAGCCAACTTTACGCTCTGCCATTTCAAAGCTTGTTTTCGTGCGCGTACTTGGTTCAAAAAATAAATTTGCGACGTTGTATGGGCGAGATAATGATGATGCTTCACCATTCTCAAAAGCTTGCGCACGATCTAGAATGTGGTTAATTTCTTCAATTGTTAAATGTTCCATCGATAATAAGCTCTTCATTGTAACCTCCGTAGGGTGTGTTTCATGAACGTTATGAAACGTTTTGTAAAATAAAAGCCCCGTTGATGTCATCAACGAGGCATAAGGAGGCGCGACAAACTACAGCAGGATACACTCCTACTTTTAGCCTGTCTACAACTTCCCTTTTTTTGCCTCTCTGGACAATTCATTAAAAGGTACTTCTATGAATCTTTATTTTGATTGTACGGTACTGGTAGTTCCGCTTCTTTTTTACCTGGTAGGATGGCATTTAAAAGAACACCGATAATCGCTGCTAACGCCATACCTTCGATACTTAGTGATTCTGAAATAACGAACTTCGCACCACCGATGCCAATGACTAAAATAACAGAGGCAATGACCAAGTTACGACTATTCCCAAAGTCGATATGATTATCAACTAACATTCGTAATCCACTTGCTGCAATGATACCGAAGAGTAGGATGGAAACCCCACCAAGTACAGCTGTTGGGATTGTTGCAATAACTGCCATTGCTTTCCCGAAGAATGATAGTAAAATTGCTACGACTGCTGCGCCTGCAATGACATACACACTGTAAACACGTGTGATAGCAAGGACACCGATATTTTCACCGTAAGTTGTTTTCGGTGGACCACCGATTAATGCACTAATAAACGTTCCAATTCCATCACCTAAAAGTGAACGGTGTAAGCCTGGCTCTTTAATATAATCTCGATTAACAACTTTACCTAATACTAACTGGTGACCAATATGCTCTGAAATAGTTACGATAACGATTGGCACCATTGTTAAGAGTAGCTTTGTTGTGATTTCAAAGTTATAGTGAACACCTGGGATTAAAAACTCAGGCTTTGCAAAGAATTTTGCTTCGGCAATTGGTGAATAATCTACAATCCCGATAATCATTGAGTAAATATATCCCACGATTAAGCCAATTAAGATTGGCATTGTGCTTAAAATACCTCTAAAGAAAATCGTGAAAATAATAGCTGTAAATAATGTCACTAACGCTGCTGAGAAGTGTAAAAAGCTATATTTACCATCTACATTCATCGCCATATTTACCGCTGTCCCTGATAATCCAAGACCAATTACCATAATGACAGGTCCTACTACAATCGGCGGTAAAATTTTCATAATCCATTTATAGCCGCTTTTCCAGATGATAAGGGATACGATACCATATGTAATCCCGACTGCCATAGCACCAATCATCGCATGACCTGGATTTACACTTGAACCATCTTTATTTAAACCACCTGCTACAAGTAAAATCGGTGCAATAAAGGCAAAGGATGAACCTAAATATGCTGGCACCTGAAATTTCGTAATTAATAAGAAGAACAATGTAGCAATTCCACTTGTTAAAAGGGCAATCGCTGGACTAAGACCTACCAACTGAGGAACTAAGATCGTTGACCCAAACATGGCAAACATGTGCTGGAAACTTAATGTCACTAGTTGGACCGGGGTCGGTTTATCCTTAATATCTAATACTGCATTTGACATAATGTTTCCTCACTTTATAGTTAGTCTTCTTTAAAAATGATGACGCAATCTTCTCCGTCTACCTCTTGTAAATTTACGACAATACGCTCTGTTCCAGATGTTGGTACATTTTTACCAACATAATCAGCTCTTATTGGTAGTTCTCTATGACCTCTATCGATCAGGACTGCAAGTTGAATTTGTGCAGGTCGCCCTAAATCCATTACTGCATCAAGTGCTGCGCGTACTGTACGTCCTGTGTAAAGTACATCATCAACTAAAATAATTTTTTGATTTACGACCACATCATCAATATCTACTTGTTCAACATGTGCCTGTTCATTATCATGCTTTGTCGTTAAATCATCTCGATAGAGGGTGATGTCTAGCTCCCCCGTACGAATTGGTTTGCCTTCAATTTTTTCAATTCGTTCTGCTAGGTGTCTTGCAAGAAATGCACCTCGTGTTTTAATACCAACTAAAATACATTCATCGATTCCTTTATTGCGTTCAATAATTTCGTGTGCAATGCGTGTTAACGCTCTTGCCATAGATGGGCCATCTAATAGCTCATTTTGTGCCATGTAAGTTTCCTCCTCCCTTTTATTTATTGTTGGTCATGTGTCCATAAAAAAACCTCTCAAGGCGAATGGCCTGAGAGGGTTATATACGTGTTTAAATAGTATGTTGAAAAATTTGCAGCACAAATTTTTTGCAACACATTCACATGTACCTTCTCAGCCTCTCTGGACTGTCATTAAAGGTGAATATTTAGTTAAGTTGTTCATTCACTTTCGTTAGTATAGACCTTCTTTTACTATACGTCAATGCATATTTCGTAAATCATTTAATAATTGTTCATAATCAGCAGGAATTGGTGCTTCGAACTCCATATATTCGCCAGATGTAGGGTGATCGAATCCTAAAATTCCTGCATGTAATACTTGTCCATTAAAGTCTATTGTCTTTTTTGGTCCATATTTTGGATCACCAACAAGAGGGTAGCCAATATATTTCATATGCACGCGAATTTGATGAGTTCGTCCTGTTTCTAAACGACATTCCATAAGAGTGTATTCGCCAAAGCGTTCGATAACTTGGAAGTGAGTTACTGCATGCTTCCCTTTATCGACAACTGCTTGTTTTTGACGATCTTTTTGGTCGCGTCCAATCGGTGCATCAATCGTTCCTTTATCATGTGCAATATGCCCGTGTACTAGCGCAGTATATTTACGTGTTACTGTTTTATTGACTAGCTGATTCACTAACGATTCATGAGCTGCATCATTTTTAGCAACCATCAATAATCCCGATGTATCCTTATCAATACGATGCACAATTCCCGGACGCATAACGCCATTAATGCCTGATAAATCCTGACAATGATACATTAAGCCGTTTACAAGAGTACCTGTCATATGTCCAGGCGCTGGATGGACAACCATGCCCTTTGGTTTATTCACAACAAGGACATCTGCATCTTCATAAACAATATCAAGATCTAAATTTTCAGCAATAACATCTAATGGCTCTGCTTCGGGTACATCAATTTCTACAATATCCCCTACTTTTACCTTATACTTCGCCTTGACAGTCTCTCCGTTTACTTTGACAATACCCTCAGTAATCCAATTACCAATTTGTGTACGCGACCACTCTGATTGCACACTTGAAACTGCCTTATCAATGCGCTCTCCTTGTTGTTGTTCTTCCATTGTATATGATACTTGCTTCATTGTTTCACCTGTTTCTTTTCTTTTTTATCTTCAACGATTAAGCCAATCATTAATATTACTACCGCAAATGTTAAAGCTGCATCCGCAATATTGAAGATTGGGAAATCATAATTAATTACTGGAATTAAGACATTTACAAAATCGACCACTTCACCTCTAAACATACGGTCAATAAAATTACCTACAGCTCCGCCTAATAAAAGCATTAAGCCAACTTGAAAAATAGGTTTACCCTTAGCCTCTTTATGATAAAAATATAGGATGGCACAAATAACGCCTATCGTGACAATGCTAAATAACCACATTTGTCCTTCTAACATTCCCCATGCTGCTCCTCTATTTCGATGAGACAATATCCCAAACCACGGATCCCATACTGAAATTTTTTCACCAAACTCCATATTTTTCACAATTAGCCATTTTGTCCATTGATCTAAAATAATCACGAATGCGGCCAATCCATAATATTTATACACAGACACTCCTCCGTTCGCTCAACATCTAACCTATTCTACCATAACAGCCCATCTCAGAATAACTAATATAGCATGAAAATATGGCTTAACACCATTATGTAGGGGTGATTTTTGCTCCGATTCGGCGCTTTCTTGTGGGCGTTCGTTGAGCTATCTGTCGTTTTCGACTTTGTATCCGTCGCTTTGGCTCTTCTTTCCGTCACTTTCATCTTTCTATCCTTCGCTTCGGTTCTTCCTTCCGTCGCTCTAGTTTCTATCCGTCATTCTGGCTCTTCTTTCCGTCACTTTCGTCTTTCTATCCGTCGCTCTGACTCTTCTTTCCGTCACTTTCGTCTTTCTATCCTTCGCTTCGGCTCTTCTTTCCGTCGCTCTAGTTTCTATCCGTCACTTTCGTTCCTACAAAAAAGCTATTGCCATCACTTCATAAGTAATGGCAATAGCTTATCAATTTTTATTCAATGTTATACAGATGGAAAAGTTTTAGGCTGTTTCAGACTCTTTCGAATGCACACGCTTCATGAAATCATTGACATCAGCTGGTACTTTTCGATCTAATAATGACACAATAACAACCGATAAGAAGCCTACTGGTACTGTTACGATGCCAGGGATTTTAAATTGTAAGAAACTTGGTAATGTTCCTGGTAGGAAAATCATCCACATAGATACGCCAAGACCAATGAGTAAACCTGCAATAGCTCCTTTTTCTGTCATCCCTCTCCACCAAATGCCTAAAATAAATATTGGTGTAAATGTACTCGCGGCAACAGTAAAGGCTAGTGCGACTAAATGTCCAATGGATGCATCCTTAACTAGTAAGCCCAATGCTCCATATAAAATACCTAATAAAACAATTGCTACTTTCCCTGCAAGCACTCGTTGTTTTTCTGTAATATCCTTTTTCATAATGCTTGCATATAAATCATGGGCTAATGCACCTGAACTTGTAATAAATAACCCTGATAAATTTGAGAATATGGCCGCAAATGCACCTGCAATGACTAGCCCAAGTAGCCATTTACCTCCTAGTGCTAATGCTGTTGTAGGAATAACCATATTGTTTCCGCCAAGCACTAGATCGCGCATTACCTCCTCACTTGCTGTACCCGAGATAAAAATAGAACGACCTACAACACCTAAATATACAGCTAATAAGAAAAACGTACTGGCAATCCCAATCGCCATTAATGCTGATTTACGAGCCGCCTTCGCACTTGGATTTGTATAAAATCTTAGTAATATATGCGGCAGACCAATTGTACCTAATGCTAAACCTATTGTCATACTGATAGTTTGCCAAAATGTTGGGAAATAAAAGCCTGTTCCTGTCCAAGCAGCACCATCAAAATTAACATCACTTCCATCTAGGGCATATGGTGAAGTTCCTGCAATCGGACCGCTGAATGAATTAATGGCAGCTAAAATCTTATCGTAATGCAAACCACCATATATCGCAGTAATCAACATAACAATAAACGCACCAAGGCGAATCCAAAGTTCTAAAGCTTGGTTGATTGTTGTTCCTTTCATACCGCCTATTCCTACATAGAAAATCATTACAACACAGGTAAAAATAATGCCGAATTCATATGAAGTCCCAAAAAACATACTTAAAATTTGTGCAGCTCCTAATAATTGTGGCGCTGCATAAAAACCAGAAATTGCTAAAACCACAGCTACTGCTACTAGCCGAGCTCGTCTACTATGAAAACGATAGGCTAAAAAATCAGCAACGGTAAATGCTCCAAAACGTCTTAATGGACCTGCCACAAAAATAGCTAATAACGTTAATCCGATGGAGAAGCAAAATGCATAATAAGCACCGTCGTAACCTAATTGAAAAGTTAAACCAGCTATCCCAAGAAATGTAGCTGCACTTAAATAGTCTCCTCCAATTGCAGAGCCATTTGTAAACCATCCAAAACTTCGTCCCCCAACAAAGAAATCGGATGCCGTTGCATTTCTTTTCGTTAAATACGTAATGTATACAATTGTTCCCATTAAAGCAATCGTCATTAACATCTTCGGTTCTAATAGAGCTTTCATCATTAAACATACCCCCCTTAGCTAAAACTACTTATTTAGTATTTCGTATTTCTTTAGGCGTTTTTCGTACAATGCTGTATGCACATACGCAATAATAAAGGCCATTACCATCATAACGACGGTTGTCACAAACCATGTAAATGTCATGCCACCCCAAATTTTCTTGAAAGCAAGCTCTGGAGCGAACCAGTTCATAACTGGAATACTAAAAATTAAAATGAAATAAAATACCGTTAAGCTAAAACCTGTAGTAAACTCATCTTTCATAATTTTGTTCGTAGTTGCATCTAGTGGTGGAAGGTCCTTCACATCTACGGTTCCAGCTTCCACGTATTCATAATCATGACTCCCTACTCCTGCCATATTTCAGCTCCCCCTTTCTGTATCGGTAAATAATTATCTGAAATTTCAAATTATTATTTACTACAATTATTCTATTCTATTTAATCTATAATATAGTTACAAAATATTGCTGTATTAGTACAAAAAAATGCTATTTTAAGTTAAAATGTTTTTATTGTTTTTCATTTACAATAGAAAGGAGATGTTAGCATTCTAAATATTGTTTGGTACATTGATAATTCAAATGAAAAACAACAAATGGACTACTGGCTAGAAGAATTTCTACCTAATACCTTTATTAACTGTGAAGAACCCAAAACAGAAATTTCCGCCATCATCGTCTATGAAATCAACCGTTTATTTGACTGGGTAAAGATAAATCGGTTAAAAAGAAATTATCCCAATAATATAATTATCCCTATTGTTGCAGAACACCTTACCTACTCAACTGGGATAGCAATTGAACTAAATTTGCCCGCACTCCTCATAAAACCATTACAGAAAGCAAAATTTCTACGCATTGTTAAAAAGCTTTATACGTCTAATAAAGAAAAACAAGCAAGTACTCTTACAATGCTTGAGTTATCTCAGCAAATTACGCAAGACCATACTTCACCTTTCCGAGAAGCTTTTTTAAAACGTCTTATACGAGGAGAGATTGAAAGTGAGCAGGAAATAATCCAGTCATCATCTTTCTTATCGAGGAATTGCATCCCAAATATCGCCTTTTTAATCCAGGGCTATATTGATGTGAATGAAGGTGGACCTATCCCTCATGATGCCAGCAGTGTTATAACAAATGTATTTCACCAAAACTTTGCTAATAAAGCACCTCTATCCTTTTTACATTTTGAACGTTATTTACTGTTGCTTATGCGCATTCCTAATGAATACACATCATTTAAGCATTGGTCTGAGGGGGTAGCTTGTTTACTTGAGGTTATTGAAGTGTTAAAAAAAGATTATTGCATCCACCTTTTTATGGGGATTGGTGGAGTTTTTCAGGACGCCATGCAAGTTAAGGAATCCTATAGCCAAGCTCGAAAGGCACGGAGGAAACCGCCCGTTCATAGTATTCATATACGATTTTATGAAGATTTGACAAAGCAAGAACAGCTACAAAAGGCTATCCAATATATCGAGGAGCACTATGATGAGCAACTTACGATCAGTGATGTTGCCAAATATATCAACTTTAGTGCTACTCATTTTAGCAGATTGTTTAAAAAAGAGACTGGTCGCAATTTTGTGGATTATGTAGCCTTTACACGTATTATCAAGTCATTGCCGTATTTGCGAAAATACGATTACACCATTGAAAAAATCTCCTTCATCTGTGGCTTTAACACACCTAATTATTTCAGCCTTACCTTTAAGAAATATGTCGGTATATCCCCAACAGACTACCGCAATACGCAAGAAATATTATTTAAATAGTTCAGAACACGTAATCGAAGCATTCAAGTCACTCCATTACCAAAAAGAATCTGCTGACCTCAACGACAAAGTAAAAAACGCAAGCCCCCCCATCATCAAGGAGACTTGCGTTATTAATTACATAGAATGCAGATTCTTATTTTTAGTTTGCATTACTGTTTGCTTTTATCAATTAGGCCTCGGCATAATTGCGTCCGGAATCGGCTTTGTGCCTGCACAAAGCCGATTCCGTGACATCCGCCGGAGGCTTTAGGCCAACAAATGTTTATTGCGCGAAAGCGAAGCGGCAGCGGCAACAGCACGAAGTTGGTCACTCAGTCGTTGCCACAGGACGTGGCGCTCTTAGACTGAGTTCCTCTATTTCAGCGGATATTTGGACACCCGCAGAAAAGTGACTTAAAACCGCATTCATCTCATCACCTATAGAGGTGGGCGACTACTGTACCTGTCGCTACGCTTTCGGTACAAAAGACATTTGCTGAAAGAAGTTAAACGTAATACTTTTCTACAACTTCAGCACAACGCGCGCATACTGTTGGTTGAGCTTCATTTGAGCCGATCGTTTCAGAAATAGACCAGCAACGCTCACATTTTTCACCTGTTGCCTTTTCTACAACAATCGATGCATGTTCTAGAGCTAAAGCATCTGCAGGTGCAGCTTCAATTGATGCTACTTCAAAGGCAGAAACGATTGAAAGCTGTGCAAAATCAATGTTTGCATCATTTAATAATGCCGCCACATCTTCTTTCGCATAAACTGTCACTTTCGCTTCAAGTGATTTACCGATTGTTTTTGCAGTACGAGCTTCCTCTAATGCTTTTAAAATATCATCACGAACATCAATAATTTTCACCCATTTTGCACGTAGACTTTCGAAGTTTTCATGTTCATCTACCTCTGGGAAGTCTGTTAATTGTACAGATACCTCTTCTACAACACCTTGAGCACGTAAGTAAGACCACATCTCGTCACTTGTATGAGGGATAATAGGTGACATTACTTTTACTAATGTCATTAATGTGTCATAAATAACTGTTTGCATCGCACGGCGATCTTTGTTGTCATGGCCTTCGATGTACACAACATCTTTTGCAATATCTAAATAGAATGAAGATAATTCTACTGCAACAAAGTTATTCACTGCATGATAAACAGCTGCGAAATCATAGCGATCATATGCAGCACTTACAGTTTTTAATACATCCTGTAGGCGCATATAAACATACTGATCCATTTCACGAAGATCCTCATATGCTACGCGATCTTTCGTTGCATCGAAATCAGCTACATTTCCGTGTAAGAAGCGGAATGTGTTACGGATTTTTCGATAAACCTCAGATACTTGCTTCAACATATCCATTGAGATACGAACGTCGGCTGTATAATCTACAGAAGCAACCCATAAACGAAGAATATCTGCTCCGTATTGATCCATAACCTTTTTCGGGATAATTACATTCCCTAAAGATTTACTCATCTTACGACCTTCACCATCTAGCACGAAACCATGTGTTAATAGTCCCTTATATGGTGCATAGCCATTAATAGCTACAGAAGTAATTAATGATGAGTTGAACCATCCACGGTGTTGGTCAGAGCCCTCTAAATATAAATCAGCTGGATATTTCATACCACGTTCTACTAGCACACCTTGGTGAGAAGAACCTGAGTCAAACCAAACGTCCATAATATCGTTTTCTTTTGTAAATTCACCGTTCGGGCTACCTGTATGTGTGAAGCCTTCAGGTAATAATTCTTTTGCTGTTTTTTGGAACCAAATATTTGACCCATGTTCACGGAATAATTCAGAGATATGAGCAATTGTTTCTGGTGTAATAATTGGTTCACCATTTTCAGCGTAGAAAATTGGAATTGGCACACCCCATGCGCGCTGACGTGAAATTACCCAGTCTCCACGGTCACGAATCATATTATAAAGACGAGTTTCACCCCAAGCAGGTGTAAATGTCGTTGATTTTACTGCGTCTAGTAACTCATCACGGAATGCATCTATTGACGCAAACCATTGTGGTGTTGCACGATAAATAACTGGTTTTTTCGTACGCCAGTCATGTGGATAAGAGTGTGTAAAGAAGTTAAGTTTTTCTAATGCGCCTACTTCTTTTAATTTTTCTGTGATTAATTTGTTTGCATCATTGTAGAATACACCTTCAAAACCAGGTGCTTCATCTGTATAGCAGCCGCTATTATCAACAGGGCTAAGAATTGGTAGACCATATTGCTTACTAATATGATAGTCATCTTCCCCGTGTCCTGGCGCTGTATGAACACAACCAGTTCCCGCTTCAGCAGTTACGTGCTCTCCAACCATCACAAGAGATTCACGGTCATAGAATGGATGCTGTGCAACAATTCGATCTAATGCTTCACCTTTAACTTCTTGAACAACTTCATACGATTCCCATTCAAGTTCGTTAGCAACTGTTTCTAATAATTCTTTTGCAACGATGAATTTTTTATCGGCAACTGCAACAACCACATAGATAAATTCAGGGTTTACAGAAATCCCTAAGTTTGCTGGAATTGTCCAAGGTGTTGTTGTCCAAATGATAATTTTAGCATCTGCTGGGACAATATCTTTAGCATCTTTAATCGCAAAGCTTACATAAATAGAAGCCGATTTAACGTCTTTATATTCAATCTCTGCTTCTGCAAGTGCAGATTCAGATGATGGAGACCAGTAAACTGGTTTTAAACCTTTATAAATATAGCCTTTTTCAGCCATCTTTCCGAATACTTCAATTTGACGCGCTTCAAATTCAGGCTTTAATGTAATATATGGATTTTCCCAATCACCACGAACACCTAAACGACGAAATTGTATACGTTG
Organism: Lysinibacillus sp. RC79; assembly: GCF_041262405.1. Lineage (NCBI taxonomy): Bacteria > Bacillati > Bacillota > Bacilli > Caryophanales > Bacillaceae > Lysinibacillus > Lysinibacillus sp. RC79. The sequence continues at coordinate 61,784 of NZ_JBGCCD010000017.1, read as the reverse complement.
GTTGTCGATTTGCTCGTAAGCATACTCTTCACATAATTTACGGAATTCAGCAACAGACATTTCTTTGCGCTTTACACCTTTGTTCGTAAGTGCTTGCTCAATTGGTAAACCATGTGTATCCCAGCCTGGAATATAGTTTACTTGGTAGCCAGTCATCGAGCGATGACGCGTAATCATATCTTTCAGCACTTTATTTAAAGCATGACCGATATGGATATCACCATTTGCATATGGAGGTCCATCGTGTAACACATACTCAGGGCGTCCTTTTGTACGCTCCATCTGTAATTTATTAATGTCCATTTCATTCCATTTTTCTTGCATCTTCGGTTCATTTGCCGGTAAGTTTCCACGCATTGGGAAATCTGTTTTTGGCATTAATAAAGTATCTTTGTACTCAACCATTTTTTCAATTCCTCCTTTATTTTACAAACAAAGAACATATGCACTTAGGCGCACATTCACATACGACAGTTATTAGGCTTATCACCATAACGTAGGGTTGATTTCCGTTGCGACTGGGCGCTTTCCTGGGGGCGTCCGATGAGCCGCTAATCCCCGAGGAGTCGCCCAGCCTCCACTCCAATCAACTTATATACATAGCATACGTTTTGTGAAATGCCCTCCTCGAGTTCTAGTTATTAGCAAAATCAACACGTTTTAACAACGGAAGTAGTTCAATCATAGAATTTATCCATTTCACACGAATAGAAATGGAAGTCTTCCGCCATTTGAACATAAAAAAGCCTCTCAATCCCAAAAAGGGACGAGAAGCTTATACTCGCGGTACCACCCTAATTGTAGCACAAAATTGTACTACCACTTAAAGCACGTTAACGTTGTGCGTCACGAAATAACTTACTTCATTCAGTTATTTAGCTCCGAAGTGATGTTCATTGTTATTTGCTTGTTTGGGCTCACACTATCCCCAAATCGCTTAACTACGCCTAACAAATACTGTCTTCGTCTCTGCCTGTTTGCATATGTGTTCAAAATAATTACTATTACCATAGTATATGAAAATCAAACAATCACGTCAAGCTTCACTTATTGCGTTCCAATGTCTACATAATAGTGATTAAACTTGATCGGCTTCCTGTGCTTCTTCAACAGATGTTTGAATTTCAGTAAGGTCAATATCATATTGTAGCAAATGGTCCCAATCGTCTGCATTTAGTAAATCCAGCTGTGCCTCTACAAGCATTTTAAAACGATTACGGAATACCTTTGATTGCTTTTTCAGCTCATCAATTTCAATTGTCACTTTTCGAGCCTTTGTTAAAGCCTCATTGATAATACGATCAGCATTTTTTTCTGCTTCCTTTACAATGAGTTTAGCCTCTTTTTGAGAATTTCTTCGCACTTCGTCAGCTGCCTCTTGTGCAACAACAATTGATTTTTGTAACGTTTCCTCTAAAGTGTTAAAATGTCTCGCTTGTTCTAAAGAAATTTCTAATTGTCTGTCTACTTCCTTTTTTTCACGTAACAAAATTTCATAGTCTTTAATAATTTGATCTAAAAATTCATTTACTTCATCTTCAGCATAACCTCTGAAGGATTTAGTAAACTCCTTATTATGTATATCAATAGGTGATAATGGCATACGATCCTTCTCTCCTTTACATGTACATTCGTACTTTCTATTATACAATTGTTCCAACAACTTAGCAGTAAAAATTAATGAAATTTACTTGATTTTCAGCTTTTTTGAGTCAATCGACCGATTTGTAAACGAATTTTATCTTTTTTTGTACGGCCTTCAGTCATCATAATTTTTATTCGACCGCTACCACGTACAGATAAAATATCCCCTTCTTGTAATTCAAAGGCAACTGTATCCCGTTCAGTCCAATTGATACGTACCTTTTTACCTGTAATTAATGCTTGTGCCTTCTGACGAGAAATTTTTAAAACAGTGGAAATAATAACATCTAAACGCATTGAAGAAACAGTATGAGACTCTTCTAGCCACTCTTCCTCGTTTTGAAGCAATGGCTCCGTCTCTTTAATCGATTCTACATGTACCTTTACTTTGCCGATGCCAGTTAAATGTAAGCGTACATATTCCGCTACCTCATTCGCTACTACAAATTGTACTAGATAGTCATTGACACGAATATCACCAAATTTGCCACGATCCAATCCTAAAGATAATAAAGCTCCAAGAACATCTGGATGTCGTAGTTGGACAAATTTCACAGGATATTGAATTGTAAATACTGTAAGCTGAAAATCTTCCTCCATAGGCTCATAATAAGTAGGATAAATAAGCATGCGTTGTCTTTCTGCATCCTCAAAGAGCCCAGCACTAGCTATTTTTAAAGTGTCATACTGTCCAATTATCGATGCAACAATAAAGCGCTGTCGAGGATCTAGAAAATCAGTAAGCTTTGGAGCATATCGATCCTCTACCTCATGCTGCCAGCCCACAACCTGTTCAATAAAAGGCTGTTCATCTTTCCTAAAATGCTGTATTAAATGCTCCATGTAACTCCACCTCTATTATCACTCTTTTATCTGTACAATTTCATTGGTATTTTAAGGATTATTAAAAATAGGCTCATAATCATAACGTAGGGTTGATTTCCGTTCCGGCTGGGCGCTTTCCTGGGGGCGTCCGATGAGCCGCTTCGGCCAACACGAAGTTGGTCACGAAGGCGTTATCACAGGACGTGATGCTCTTAGCCTTCGTTCCCCTGCCGGCTCGCTCCAGGGTCTCATCTGTGACGCTGATCCCCAAGGAGTCGCCCAGTCGGAACGTAGATCAACTTATATACATAGATACGTTTCAACAAACGTTATCCAGGATTTTGATATTTCATAAAAATATGTACGTGCACATTATACGCTGGTAGAACGCTTTCTGCAGGGATAGTTAAAACCTCGATCCCTACTTATTCTTATGAATTCTTGGGAATCACCACTAAATTGTTTATATTTAGTATTCCCCATAAATAAAAAATCCCCACCGTTCGTGAGGATTTCTTTTAAGCAAACATATCGTATATTTTTAAAATAACAATAAATAGACCTTTTTGAATATAATTAAGGAGAAATATTGCTACGATAGGTGAAATATCAATCATGCCAATTGGCGGAATGAATTTTCTAAAGATGGCAAGATAAGGTTCGCATACTTTTGCTAATAAACGTCCAATTGATGAGTTTTGAATAGCTGGCACCCAAGACATTAAAACATATGCGACTAACATTAGTGAATAGACATAAAATGCTATTGACACATACTTCAAGATTAAATAAAAAGTCATATAAACTACAATCCTCGCTATTAATTATCGTCTAAAATAAAATTCGAAATTTCGCCAGACACTTCTACATTATCAGGTGTGCATAGGAAAATGTCTTTACCGATTCTTTGAATATCACCGCCAAGTGCATAAACTGTGCCACTTAAAAAATCAATAATCCGTACACCTTGCTCTCGCTCAATACGTTGTAAATTGAGGATCGCTGCACGCTTATTTTTTAAGTGTTCAGCAATGTCCTGAGCTTCGGCATAAACTCTAGGTTCAACTAATACAACTTTTGCGCCTTTTGAATTCATTGCTGCCTGCAAACTTACAATGTTGTTTGTAGGTGTTGTACTCTGCGGAAAAATTTCCTGAACCGGTGCCTTACGCTCCTTCATAACTTTTTTAGGCTTCACTGATTGAATCTGTTGCTGTTGTTGTACGGTCCGTTGCTGTTGAATAGGAGCTTGCGTGATTTCTTCTTCTAGTTCTTCCTCTAGATAAAAGAAGTTTTTAATTTTATTTTTCATGCTCATCCTGTTCCCCTCTTTCATTTCCAACAAGAGCCGTTCCAACTCGAACAAATGTAGCCCCTTCTTCTACCGCAATTTCAAAGTCATTAGACATGCCCATTGATAACTCGGTACAAGGTGCGTGTGCGAATCCTTGCTCGGCTATTTGCTGTTGACATTGTTTTAATTGCTTAAAAACAGAGCGAATAATTGTATCCTCATCTGTATTTGGTGCCATTGTCATTAAACCAACAACTTGAATTTTTGTAAAACTCTTTAATGATTCAATAAAAGGCAGGACTTCTTCAATCGATAAACCATGTTTTGATTCTTCGCCTGATACATTAACTTGTACAAAACATTTGATAGGTTTGTCTGCTCTTTTTTCAATTTCTTGCGCTAAACTCAAACGATCTAATGCATGTAAATAATCAATACTGTTAATAACTTGTTTGACCTTACGTGTTTGTAAAGATCCGATATAATGCCAATGTACATCAGCTTGAATCGCCTCAATTTTACGATTTAAGCCTTCGGGACGGTTTTCTCCTAAATGAATAAGCCCCGCATCAATTGCTTCTTGTGTTCTTTCTACAGAAACTTCTTTTGTCACTGCAATAATTTGGACATTCTCAGCTTCACGATTTGCACGTTTTTTTGCTGCTTGTATAAGATCATTAATTTTCTTCAAATTTGTTAAAATTTTCGTCACTGTTTTTCCCAACTTTACAACAATAGTTTCTTTTATTGTAACAAGCAATGCTTGAATTATCAATGAATAGCCTGACCTATGTGAAAGTACATTTTACCCCACCAACGCTTTAAAATTGCTTAATATACATAGAAATTTTGCTCTTTAGGATAAAGCTTTTACTAAAATGACATCCTTTCCTACTACAAGTACATCTTTCATATACACTTTCCTAACAGATTCTTCCCCGCGGAAAAAGCCTAGATATTTACGGGGCTCTGCAATCATAAAAGCCGTTACATAGCCTGTTTCTTTGGATACCTCTGCATCTACCACAAATCCTAAAAAGCGTCCATTGCCTGCTTCAATAACTTCTTTTTGCTGTAATATTGAGAAACGCATTTTATCCCTCCCTAAATCAATTACTCTCAACATCGTTTTATCTCAACAAACTATGTTTTCTCTATATATTTATGTGTTTATTGTTGTTTAAATGAAAATGAAATGATCAAGGAATCTCTCTTTAGAAAAACGAAGGGGTGATTTCCGTTCCAGGCTACTCGCTTTCCTGGGGGCGTCCGATGAGCCGCTTCGGCCAAAAGGATGTTGGTCACGAAGGCGATATCACAGGACGTGATGCTCTTAGCCTTCGTTCCTGCAGAGTCTATCTGTGACGCTGATCCCAAAGGAGTCGCCCAGTCGGAACGTAGATCAACCAATTCACATGACATACGTTTTAACTAAATGACATCCCAACTTTTTAGTTTTATCGAAACACTTTCAGGAATTATCGACCAACCTTTAATTTTTATTGACCAACTTTTAGATTTTATCGATCAACTTTCACGTTTTATCACCCAACTTCTGAATTTTATCGACATCTACCTTCCAAAGAGCACAAAAAGGAATCATACACAAAACTGTGTGAATCCTTTTACTTTATTATGTTACCCAGTCGGAACGTAGATCAACTAATTCACATGACATACGTTTTAACAAAATGACATCCAACTTTTTAGTTTTATCGGAACACTTTCAGGAATTATCGCCCAACTTTTAAATTTTATCGATAATCATTCACGTTTTATCACCCAACTTTTAATTTTTATCGACATCCACCTTCCAAAGAGCAAAAAAGGTTCATACACAAAAATTGATATAAATAAAATGCGCACCGAGAATTCGGATGCGCATTGTTTTTTTACTTATAATCTTTCTGCATTGTTTCAATTGCATTTTTTTCTAGACGAGAAATTTGCGCTTGAGAAATCCCCAATTCTTTTGCAATTTCTGTTTGTGTCTCACCGTAATAAAAACGCTTTGCAACAATCATTTGTTGACGATCATCTAACTTTTGCAAACTTTCCTTTACCGACACGTAGGCAACCCATTGATCTTCAGATACATCATCATCACGTAATTGGTCCATCATATAAACAGCGTCTCCACCGTCTGAATAAATGGGCTCCTGTAAGGAAACAGGGTCTTGAATGGCATCTAAAGCAAATAAAACATCTTCCTTTTTCATGTCAATCATTTCAGCAATTTCTTCAATCGTTGGTTCTCGTAAATTATCGGTTATCCATTGCTCTTTTGCCTGCATCGCCTTATACGCAATATCTCTTAGAGAACGAGAAACACGTAATGCATGATGATCACGCAGATGGCGACGAATTTCACCAATGATCATCGGTACAGCGTATGTTGAAAATCGTACATTATGCTTCAAATCAAAATGATCAATGGCTTTCATGAGGCCAATACAGCCTACCTGAAATAAATCATCTGCCTGCTCACCCCTGTAGGCAAATCTACCGACAATACTAAGCACTAACCTTAAATTGCACATTACAAGCTCTTCCCTAATCTCAGTTTCTCCAGCTTGTAAACGAATGAATAGTTCCTTCATTTCCTCGTGCTTTAAAATTGGCAAAGTCGATGTATCTAAGCCGCAAAGATCTACTTTAGTTCGCATATTCGATTCCTCCGGATGTTATTCTCTGACTAAACCGTTACATCAGTTTGTCCGAGAGAAACGAGAATATGCACAAAAGCTACGACCAATTTTAGGTAGGGTAAATTTCCCTCTCTAAGATATTGGCTGATTCAGATTTTCACGTAAATCTTGAATAATTTTCTTTTCTAATCGGGAAATATATGATTGCGAAATACCTAAATGATCAGCAACTTCTTTTTGAGTCATTTCAATTTTTCCATTGAGACCAAAACGACATTCCATAATATATCGTTCACGCGCACCTAGTAAATTAATGGCATGAAACATATGTTGACGCTCAATTTTCTTCTCTACATTGTCTAAAATAATATGCTCTTCAGTTCCTAAAATATCAGACAATAACAACTCGTTTCCATCAGCATCGGAGTTTAATGGTTCATCTAGTGAAACTTCACCCTTCATGCGACTTGTTTTACGTAAATGCATCAAAATCTCATTTTCAATACACCGTGATGCGTATGTGGCAAGTTTAATATTTTTATCAGTATTGAACGTTTCAATCGCCTTAATTAAACCGATAGAGCCAATACTTATTAAATCCTCAATCGGCGTTCCCGTATTATCAAAACGTCTAGCAATATAAACAACAAGACGTAAATTACGTTCAATTAGTGTATCTCTAGCTCGTAAATCACCATTCATAAAGGATGCAATGACTGTAACTTCTTCTTCTCGACTTAATGGCACTGGCAATGAATCATTTCCCCCTATATAGTACGTTTCACGACTCCGAAACTTACTCCAAAATTTTTTCAAGCTAGCAAGTAGCCTAAGAAGCAATAGTTCTCCCCCTCTATGAGTTATTTGAAAGCGCTGAAAAATGTAAAATTGCTGCTGTGCTATGTGGAAAATTTTTAGCCTTTTTTGTTAAAACGATATATTCATTCGTTTTCACTTGTGAGTGCTCCCCCTTTATATGCCACTCATCAAAGCGGAAACCTAGTACAACCGATTGCTGTTGCACTGTATTGACATGAATAAATCGAATATAACGCTGATAATCTTCTGAAAACATGGATACATTATACGGATCAGTTTCTTGCCATTCTAACAATGATTTGCAAAATGCTACAGGTAGATGTGGGCGTAATGCTGCATAAGAGACAAAGTGAACAGGTTTTCCTGATAGTGGCTCAATCGCTTGATTCCCCGTATCTACAAATGCAGAGAGTGGTATCTTTACATCAAAGATTTTTAACGTCGTAGCAAACACAAACTGACCACTTAACCGCTCAAGCTTTACAAACCCCCATTGTTTATAAAAAGCAACAAGATTACCAACAGCTAATAGTAGGCAAATGATTATAAAATGGACAACAGAAAGATTCTTTAAATACGGTTGTAATGCTGTTAATAATCCACCAATAATGATTGTTGCTGTTAAAACGATTGGTCCTTGTTTTTGAAAGCTTCGAATCTTGAAGCGAAAAGCTATCCCGATTAGTAAGATAAAGCTCAGTACCGTCGTCAACAGCATTTGACCACCTATTACAGCTACAAAACTACTACAAATAGAACTCATTAATAATCTCGTGTTCTTTACAAAAACCCCTGTTACTTTTGCCGTAAACTTGAGTATCGCTAGATTAAAAAGCGTATTAATGAGCACCAGCCATTCTCCATACATAACAGCCGCCTCCTACTTACAAAGTTAGCATGTTACACCCACAAATATTGTCAAACAATCGCATCAATTCATTAAAATGTTTTGACAAAATACATCTTTTCCTTACACATTCGAACATAATTAATTTTTTAGACTCTTTAGCGGATAATTTCCGTTTCAACTGGATTCTTAGGGTCACCGATAAGTCATTGGAGTTTTTGAACGCTGCAATAGGGGATTTATGCGTTAGAGGAACAACTGTAAAAGGATATTCAAAATATGTACTTGGCTGTATATTCCACTATGAAAGGACGCTTTCCGCGGGCATTACCTCGCTCCGCTTCATATGTTTTATACCAATTCTTTAGTATTTTTTGTAGATATAAAAAGCTCGTATTTCACATAATGTAAAATACAAGCTTTTTAGAAGGTTGGATGCTGATTTATCAACGATTTTTACGGTTACGTAAAAATGCTGGTACCTCAAGCATGTCATCCTGTGCATAATTTTGTTGATTTTGACGTGGTTGCTCTTGCTGTACGTGCATATCTTGACGTTGCTCCCGAATCGGAGCTTGCTGTTGCTGTGCAGCTTGTCTATTTGTATTTAACGTCGGTCGTGTAGTATTACGCTGTTGCTGTAGAGCTTCCTCTGAGAAACCAGTCGCAATCACTGTCACAATTATTTCATCCTTTAGATTTTCATTAATAACAGAACCGAAAATCATATTTACTTCTTCATCTGAAGCTGAAGCTACGATATCTGCGGCTTCTTGTACTTCAAATAAGCTAAGATTCGAGCCACCTGTAATATTCATAAGGACACCTTTAGCGCCATCAATAGATGATTCAAGTAAAGGACTTGAAATAGCTTTCTTAGCTGCTTCTGCAGCACGGTTTTCACCTGTAGCAATACCAATACCCATTAACGCTGAACCTTTGTTAGACATAATTGTTTTTACGTCTGCAAAGTCTAAGTTAATAAGACCTGGCGTTGCAATTAAATCTGAAATACCTTGTACACCTTGACGTAAAACATTGTCTGCTTCACGGAATGCCTCTAGCATTGGCGTAGATTTATCGACAATTTGTAATAGCTTGTCGTTCGGAATGACGATTAAAGTATCTACAGACTCCTTCATGCCACCAATACCACCGATAGCTTGTGTTTGTCGTTTACGACCTTCAAACGTAAATGGACGCGTTACAACACCGACTGTAAGAGCTCCTAAATCGCGAGAAATTTGTGCGATTACTGGCGCGGCACCAGTACCAGTTCCTCCGCCCATTCCAGCTGTAACGAATACCATATCTGCACCACGTAGAACTTCTTCTAATTGTTCGCGGCTCTCTTCTGCAGCTTTTTTCCCTACTTCAGGATTTGCACCTGCACCTAATCCACGTGTAAGTTTTGTACCAATTTGTAGCTTTATTTCTGCTTTCGATAAATTTAGCGCCTGTGCATCTGTGTTTACTGCAATAAAGTCAACACCTTGTACACCATGTTCTATCATTCGATTGACAGCGTTGTTACCGCCGCCACCAACACCAATGACTTTTATTACTGCAAGTTGATCAACACTTGTATCAAATTCTAACATTTCTTTTTCCTCCCACGGTAACTCGACTCTGTATCATTCATTACGCATTCAAGTTAATCAAAAAACTTATCAAATAATTTTTTTGCTCTTCCGATTACGCTTCCTTTTGATTCTGAAGGTGCAGCATATTCTTGCTTTTTAGGTGTGGCTGTAGGAGATCCTACAGCTGCATATTCAATAGGCTGCGTATTGATACTTTTTCCATAAAAATCATCTTCTAAATAGGCGTAACGAATAAGTCCAACTGCCGTCGTAAATGAAGGCTCTCTAACGCCAATATAGTCAGGTGTATATATTCTAACACGCGTTTGCAGAATCTGGCGTGCCAGTTGAGCAATACCATCAAGCTTTGCAACGCCACCTGTCAAAACAACACCGCCTGGTAAATCCCTAACACCTAGACGGGCTAACTCGTCGATGACTAACTCAAATAATTCTTCCAAACGAGCGCCAATAATTTCTGATATAAAGCGCTGGCTGTACTGATCTGTTGAATCTGTCCCTACAACCGGTACTTCGAAGAGTTCATCATCTGATGCGTCATCATAATAGGCATGTCCAAATTGATGTTTAATTTGTTCTGCCTGTTCTGTTGGTGTTTTTAAGACGATCGAAATATCTTTCGTGATATGATCGCCACCAACAGGAATGACACCCGTATGCGTTAACAGTCCCTCTTCGAATACTGTGATAGTAGTTGAACCGCCTCCTAAATCAACGAAAGCGGTACCTTGGTTTTTTTCATCCTCCGTTAATGCAAAAAAACCTGCTGCTAATGGTTGCAAATATATTTCTCGAATACTTAGACCTGCACGTTCTACACAGCGTAAAACATTGTGTAAAAGTGTTTTGGAAGTTGTGATCATTGTGGCATCCATTTCTAAACGAATACCAATCATACCTCGTGGATCTTTAATCTCATCTAAATTATCCACAATAAATTGTCTAGGAATAATATTCACTAATTCACGTTCAGGAGGTATTGACATGACTTGTGCAGATTCTACTACTCTATCTAAATCATCATCTGTAATTTCTCTATTTTCACTATTTACAGCGACAACACCTTTAACTAGCTGTAACATCGTCTGGTTAGCCGGAACCCCTAAAACGACTTCACTTATTTGATATCCTGTCATTCGTTCAGCTTGATCTATTGCTTTTCGAATCGATTGAACTGTTGCGTCAATATCAACAATTGCACCTTTTCGAACCCCATTCGATTTTACATTTCCGACTCCAATTACATGTAATTGTCCGTCGCTCATTTCACCTATTAATACCTTGATAGAGGATGATCCTATATCAAGAGAAATATATAAATCTTGCTGATTCAATTCACTGCACCTCCTTGAAAAAATGCTCTTATTCTCATTCTATTGTAAATTCAGCATAATGTCTAAGCAAATCGAGTATTTTGCTCAATTTTTCTCTCATTCTATGGAATTTTTGTTCCTTTTGTGACGTTTCTCATCTAACCGGGTTAGTAAAATACGCCTAATTATTGCTATATTCTGGAATAACCGTACTCCAAAAGCGAAAATAGCCGCTAAATACAAATCTATCCCTAAATACACACCTAAAAAGGCTAATCCCGCTGCCAGAATTATATTAAAAAAGAATCCTGATACAAATACTTTATCGTCATATACTTGCTGTAATTGAGCACGAATACCGCCAAATAATGTATCTAAGGCTGCTAAAACAGCTATTGACAGATAATTTTCATATATAGAGGGTATTTGTATATTTGTTAATAAGCCAAGGGCAAGTCCAAATATCAAACCTAAAAATGGTAGCCACATATATTATTCTCCTTTTTCCACCTCTGTTAAATAATCATTTGTCAATGGCTGATCAAATGCTGGGATTGTTAAATGCTCAGTTGGTTCCTCAATTATTAAATTAAAGTTATCCAAATAAAAGGAATCGATAAATGTTGAGGCTTGTAACGAATTGTACATTTTTTGAGCTTCCTTAAATGAGCTTGTCCCAACATAAATTTCAAAGGGTGGTGAGGACAGTGGTACACTGTTCACTGTAGTCTTTCCATTTATGTCTCGAATGGCTGTCGTCTGGACAACGCGATTTCCATCTATCGAGACACTCGCTGCATTGTTTTTAAATAGAGCATTTAGTAACTGGGTTAGTAAATCAGGTGAAATTTCTTTGATTTCATACCCCATTTCTACTAATTCTGGCGCTGGTTCAACACGAAGTATAACTCCTGGCCCTGTGACTTCCGTTAGCCCTGCCTGTAGCTTTAAATGATGCAGCGTTTCATATAATGCTGACTGTAAATTTGCTTTCTCAGATTGCTCATAGCGACCCACTACTTCATTAAGTGAGCGAATTTCTGCTAATAACGTGGAATGCCTTTGCTTTTCTTCTGCTAATTCCTCTCGTATGGCCCAAATATCTCGTGTATCTCGCTCAGCTGGTTGCTTTATGGTATTGTATTGTACCGCTATCATCAAACCGATAATAAATAGCACGATCGTTATTCGGGTATACATATTTTTTTTCAAAATAGCCCCTCCTAGACGTATCGTAACCCCTCATAGATTTACGCCTTAGATCTTGAATTATGCAAAATACATGCTAAAAAATAACTAAATTTCATTTGTAAATATTGACTAGAAATCGTTTAACTTTCTACTTTTGCTTTTGGCATTGTAAGCTTTTGATCTGCTTCTAATGATACAACAATATTGTCATTTAATAATTGATCCACAACGCCACCATTTAAGTTTAAGGAAGCTATTAATGTTGCGGAATCTCCGACAGCCTCGATGACGAATGGAGCTGGATGCTGCTTGCCATCAATCGTAATGACTGGTCCATTGCAGCGTATATAAGAATTCGCCAAAACACGTTGACCATTAATAGCAATTGCTTGAGCACCGGAAATTTTAAGCTCATTGAGCAATTTAAAAATATGGCTTTCATGCACGATATAATCATTAGGATTAGCAGATTTCGGATCGTAATCACCATCTTGAAGAGTTATACGTATCCCTTTTCCTTCTGAATTTAAATCGCCTAACAACAAGCGTAAATCCTCCGCTTCTTCAACAAGCTTTGAATAATCCTTTTTGCTAGCGACAAATGACTTTTCATACTTGCGAATTTTTTCTTGTAAAGCATTCGCCTCATCTGTCAATTCTTTATTGCGCTCTTGCTGTGCAATTAACTCCTCACGATATGAATCCTCTTGCTCGAAAAGCTTTGAATTAGTCGAAGAACCTGCATCTCGATTATCTTTTGCCTGGTTGTAGGAATAGCCAATGATAAACCCCATAGTTATACAAACAATAAGCAACTGAAATTGTTTTCTTGAAAAGAAATTTTCTTTGCTATTCTTTTTCTTGTTGTTCATCTTTTTTCACTTCCTGGTTGGCCGCATCTTTATCCATATCAAGGTTTGCTTGGTTATACTCATTATTGAAAGGGCGATAATACGAGCCGACCTCTAAATCGATAACCCCCTTTTCCAAATTTGGAATTTGTGCTACAAGTGAAGGGTAATGATTTAGCTTTTCTGCTAAAGTTTGAATAACAGCACGAACTTCGTAGCCATCGTTCATGTAGAGCCTGATTGCATTAGGATTTGTTTCATTACTGTTTGTATTGACTTGAGAAATTAATGCTAATACTTCTGGATTTAGTTGTGCTAATTGCTTTACAAGCTTCTTAATTGTCTTTTCGCCAGTTATGCCGATAAATACAGGTGCATCTATCGGGATGTCATCCCCAGCTTGTTCAAAGCGCTTGCCATTTTCAAGCAATGGATAATAAGTACCGTCACCAGCTAAGTACGCAACCTTTTTCCATTCTTTAATTTCTATTGTCACGCCTTGAAGCCAATTACGTTTAACATGTGCTTCTTTCACCCATTTATCCTCTAGCAATAATTTCTCTACGTCTTCTACTTTAAATCCCCACATTGACTTCCCAGTTGCAAGAGTACTTGCCTTCAAATAATATTGTTCTTCTACTAATCGAGCACCGCTGACTGTTATTTTGTTGATTTTACTGTAAGGAGATTGAAAATAAAGGAGTACTGCTAACACGATAAAGAAAAGTAATATTAGCACTATAAATTTCCGATTTGTTCGCTTTTTTCGTCGCTTTTTTAGCGTAGGTATGCGATCTTCTATGTCAATTACTTTCTCCAAAAAAGTACTCCTCCTTTATATTTATTTCGCTAATTGATAAATAATACCTATTATTAGCCACATTGTTACTAAAGATGTTCCTCCATAGCTGATAAAAGGCAATGTGACTCCTGTTACAGGAACTAAGCCAATTACTACTGCTATATTTAGAAATGCTTGTACGGCCAGCATTGTTACAAGCCCAATGATCGCGTAATAGGATGTTCTTGTTTTAGCCCGCACTGCAAATTTATAGCCTGCATAAATCGCCAGTACGAAAAGTGCTAAAATAACAAGTCCACCAAACATGCCAACCTCTTCAAGAATTATTGCGTAAATAAAGTCATTTTGTGGTTCAGGTAAATATAAAAACTTTTGCCTACTTTGTCCAAAACCATGCCCGAAAATCCCAGCAGGGCCTATAGCCATTAACGATTGTACAGCCTGAAACCCACTTCCTAAAGGATCGACCCACGGATCAACAAATGCCTGAATCCGCTTTAGTCGATATGGCGCTGTGACAATCAAGCCTACTAACCCAGCAATCCCAGCAACCATAAATATCGCATAAAGCTTTAAAGGATACCCTGCCACAAAAAACAATAAAAACACAGAAACAACGAGAATAAAAACTGAACCAAAATCAGGCTGTAGCATAATAAGTACAACTGGCAATAATAAGATCAATCCATGCCGCCAATTAATAATCGAAGTACCCGTTTTATGCTGCGCTAAAATATGGCTCATGTATACAATGACTGTAATTTTCGTTAGCTCTGCTGGCTGAATTGTTAAAGGACCTACACCAATCCAGCTTTGAGAACCATTTCGTACAAGTCCAATTCCTGGTATAAGTACAAGGACTAGTAAAATTAACGAAAATATATAGGCCATTTTCCAAAAGGACTGCTCTTTCAAAATATTTAATCGAATCGTGATTAAAAACACTACAATGGCTACGGCAAAGTATAGACTTTGCTTCATATAAAACGGCATTTTCCCACTATAATGAACGGCACTCCAATAGGTACCTGCAGAATAGACAAAAATAATGCCGATTATAGAAAGCATCAATGTTGTGACGAGCAATAAATAGCTTTCTTTCCCTCTCAGTAATGCCATCCTTCCAAGTCAAGTATATTCTAAAATAATTACAGGCTCATTACAGCTTCATTACAGCATCAATAAAAACATCGCCTCGTATTTCAAAGCTGTCATATTGATCCCAGCTTGCACATGCTGGAGATAATAGAATAACATCGCCTTCTGCTGACATCGGCGCCGCATAATGTACTGCATCCTCAACATTTTGGGCAATGACAGTTTGTTGTACACCACATGACTTCGCAAATTCTACAAAGCGTAATCCTGTTTCTCCAAAGGCAACAACACCCTTTACATGGCTCATGCATGGACGTAATTCTTCAAACGAATGTCCTCGATCTAAGCCACCTGCAAGTAAAATAACAGGTGCTTGGAATGCATCTAAAGCACTTTTTGTAGCTAAGCAGTTTGTTGCTTTTGAGTCATTGTAAATCTTGCGTCCGTTCCATTCACGCACGAACTGAGTACGGTGACGAACTCCTCCAAATTTCGCTAAAACTTCTTCCATTTTAGCTTTGTCACAGCCGACTAAAATACAAGCTGCGACAGCTGCTAAAATATTTTCTAAGTTATGCTTACCAGGCAAAGCGATATTTGCTCGATCTAGATACGGCTCACCTTGCCAGTAAATTGTTGTGTCATCCGCACTAATTCCTTCATTCGTACGTCCGTTAGAACTAAATGGTACCTTTTTAGCATTTGATTTTGTTGCATAGCCAACAACAATTGGCTGATCAGCATTATAGATAAAATAATCGCTTTCATCTTGATTACGTGTAACACCAAATTTTGCCTCTGCATAGTTGTCAAATGTCCCATGATAATCAAGATGCGCATCATAAAGATTTGTTAATATAGAAATTTTTGGCTTAAATGTTTTAATCCCCATTAATTGGAAAGATGATAACTCTGTAACAATTACATTATCCTTGTGTGCTTCTCTTGCAACACCACATGCAACTGTCCCTATATTCCCTGCAATTAACGGTTCTAAACCACCGTTATTCAGCATGTCGAAAATTAATGTTGTCGTAGTTGTTTTACCGTTAGACCCTGTAATACCGATAAACGGCGCTTCACTAATTAAATAGGCAAGCTCAATTTCTGTCCAAACGGGGATTCCACGGCTTATTGCATCTGCTACTATTTTGTTGCTATAAGGAATCCCCGGATTTTTCACCACTAATTCAAAGCCTTCATCGAGTAAATCCTCTGGGTGACGCCCACAAATAACCGTAATTCCTTTTTGCAATAGACCTTGCGCATCTGGGCTTTCATCAAATGGTTTTGAATCATTGACCGTCACAAAGGCGCCAAGCTCATGTAAAATCTCAGCTGCAGCCACACCACTTTTAGCAAGACCTAAAACAAGGACTTTTTTATGTTGTAAATCTGTAAAGTTTCTCATAAGAACGCCTCCGATAAAACTGCAATCAATGCTACTGCTAAAGCAGTTGACCAAAAGACAAGTACTACCTTCCATTCTGACCAACCTGATAATTCAAAATGATGATGAATAGGACTCATTTTAAAAATACGTTTTTTACGAAGTTTAAAGCTACCTACCTGTAAAATAACGGATAATGTTTCAATAACAAACACCAATCCAATTAATAACAGTAAGAATTCTACTTTTTCTAAAACAGAGACCATGGCTAAAGCTCCACCTAATGCTAACGAACCCGTATCTCCCATAAATACCTTTGCAGGATTCGCATTGAAAAGTAAAAATCCTAATAATGCACCTGTCACCGCAAATGCAAATAAGGCAATATCAGCTTGATCTTGGAATAGAGCAATAACACCAAATGCTGCAAAGGCAATGGATGCAGTACCTGCCACAAGTCCATCTAATCCATCTGTTAAATTCACCGCATTCGAGAAGCCAACTAACCAGAAAATTAAAAAGGCTATATAGAAATTACCAAGATCGATCGTCCAATCTGTCAATGGTATAGCAAGTGTTGTATCAAAAGATCCTACATGTAGTAAGAAATAAGCCAAGACCGCAATAACAATTTGACCGATAAGCTTTTGAAGTGATGTTAGTCCTAAATTACGTTTAAAAACAACTTTTAAGCTATCATCTAACAAACCGATTAACCCAAACCCTACTAATACTAATAACAGTACGACAGTTTGTGTTGTAAATAAATCTAAAAAGCTACCTACACCAACAGTAGTGAGGATAATGGCAAGTAAGAAAATAATGCCGCCCATTGTTGGTGTACCAGCTTTTTTCATATGGGATTTTGGTCCCTCTTCACGAATACTTTGACCGAACTTTAATCGGCGAAGAAGTGGAATACTAATTGGTGCCAGGATAACTGTTACTATAAAAGCAAGAGCTAAAATGGTAAGCGTTGTTGCGAGTTTCATTGAAAAATCTCCTTTAAATCTTGTTTCACTTTCTTCTTAAAGAAAAAAGCACAAACTTTCATGTATTTATTACTACCCTTCATAATAATAGTGGTTCTTTCCCATTTTTTAAAGGTAAAGTTAAATTAGTTTTCTAAATAAAGATGAATGGTGCCATCTTGTTTGATAACACTATCCACTTCAGGCAGTTGATTGCCAATTTTAGTCCCTTCTCCATGCCATACAATACGGAATGGATATTGTTGCTTGGCAATATCGTCCTTCGTTTGACCAATAAAACTTGGTACCTTCACAGTGATTGGGTCACCCCAACGATAATCCTTTTCAAGCTGTTCCTTCGATTTTTCAATGCCAACAAAAGGCGCAACATCTTCAATAATTTGACCAACGATTGGAGCTGCTATCACACCGCCAAACTGTGTTCCCTTTTTCGGGTTATCTACTGCTACATAAACGACAATTTGCGGATTATCCGCAGGTGCGAAACCAATAAACGATACGATATATTCGCCGTCTTTATAACGGCCATTCTCTACCTTTTGTGCTGTACCTGTTTTGCCGCCAATCCGTAATCCATCTCGGTAAGCTTGACGTCCTGAGCCCTTCGCTACAACAGATTCTAATGCACCTCGAACCTTTGCAGACGTCTCCTCACGAATAACCTGTTTTTTAACTTCCGGTTTAGTCTCTTCTATAACTTCTCCAGTATTAGGATTAAGAATTTTCTTCACAACATATGGCGTATAAAGCTTGCCCCCATTTATTGCTGCGGCTACTGCTTGCACTTGCTGAATTGGTGTAACGGCAACACCTTGGCCAAATGAAGTTGTGGCCTGCTCAACAGGTCCAAAAGAATCCTTGGAAAATAAAATCCCTGAAGATTCGCCAGCGATATTAGACCCTGTTTTTTCACCAAAACCAAAATCTTTAATATACTGTAGTAGTTTTTCATTACCTATTCGCTGACCTAATTCAATAAAGCCTGGGTTACAAGAATTTTCTACAACTTCGAGGAAGGTTTCAGAGCCATGACCCTCACGCTTCCAACAACGTAATCTTGCTCCAGCAACCATTGAATACCCTGGATCATAAAAAGTATCCTTCTCTAAATCCACTACATTTTCTTCTAAAGCAGCACTAAGAGTTATAATTTTGAACGTTGACCCGGGCTCATATGTCATCCAAACTGGTAAATTCCGATTGTAGATAGCAGGCTCTACCGTTTGAAATTCTGCTGGATTGAAGGTTGGATATGATGCTAACGATAAGATCTCGCCAGTGTTTGGATTCATGGCAATCGCCATTGCTTGGTCAGCATCATAACGCTCCATTGCCTGTGACAATTCACGCTCGACGACCTGTTGTACATCTACATCTATCGATAGCTCGATTGTTGCGCCATCTTCACCAGCCTTCCAGGCGCTCTTTACGTTCGGTAAATTATTCCCTTTCGCATCTGTAAAGATCCGTATTGCCGAAGAATTGGCCTGTAACAGCTTATCGTATTCATATTCAATTCCCGCTAAACCTTGTGCATCATAACCTGTGAAACCTAAAAAACGGGATAATAGTGTACCGTATGGATAATCCCTTGAATAATCGACACCACTATATAATCCCTCAATCTGCATACCTTGTAACTCCACTGCTTTTTCATAAGGAATGTTTTTCCCCTCAGGTGCCAGCTTTACTAAGTATGCTTTTTTCTTCATTTTTTCCAAAAGCTTTTGTTCATCTACTCCCAAAACTTGTGCAATTTTCGCTGCTGCCCCTTCAATATCCTTACTTTGCGAAGGCATGAAATATAAAGTTGGCGCAAGCTTATTTGTGACAATATTTTTCCCCTTACGGTCCGTAATATGCCCTCGCTCATTGGCAAAAGGAATTTCTCGATCCCAATTCTCTTCGGCTTTCTTTGTCAGATCTTTTTGATCTAATACTTGCAAGAATAACAGCCTAATAATAATCGCAGCGGCTACAAACATAAACAATACGTATAAAATACGCAATCGCTTTTTGGAATGGATAGAAATCCACTTCATTCGACATCACACCTTGTTTTTTACAACGTATGAAATAAAGTGGGCTTCTATTCAGGTTTATTCAGTTGTTTCACCCTCGGGTGGGGTCTCTACATCTTGCTTAAAGCTTTCAGCTGGCGTTTTCAGCTTCACGACAATCGGTGAACTATCTGAAATTACGGTACCTGCCGAGACGCTCTGACTAGCTACAAAGCCCTCTCCAACAACTTCAATTTCTAAATTTGCCATCGTCTTAAAAGCAAGTACATTGCGTAACGACCAATTGGTGAAGTCTGGCAGTGTTACATCACCTGCTGTTTTTAAAAACACAAAATTGCCTTTAACAAGTTTTTGAGGACCTTTTGGATATTGGTCAATAATTTTACCGCCACCACCTACAATAACGGGCTGTAGACCATCGTTCGCAAGCTCTACTTGTATAGCCTCAGCACTTTGACCTGTGTAATCTTGTATTGTTGTATCGTCAACATGTTTTACATCTTCTGGATTAACGTTTAAATACTTTAAACTATTTAACATAACTGGGTTAAATATTTTTGAAACTGGTATAGAACCTTGTTCACCCTGCTTTAACTTTGGTCTTTTTACCGAGACATACATGATGAGTTGAGGGTTATCTGCAGGAGCCATTCCTAGGAATGAATACAGATACTCGTTTGCATAATATTTGCCATCTGGCTTAGGAATTTGAGCAGTACCTGTTTTCCCAGCTACTTCATATTCATCAAGGATAAAGTCACTCGCTGTACCTTTCTCAGCTGTTAACGTAGATGCAAGGATTTCTTTTACTTGCTTCGCCGTGTCGGCCGAAACTGGTTTCCCCTTGACAATCGGCTCATGCTTTTTAATAATTTTTCCTGTCGAAGGATCAACTATACGATCTATGACATACGGTTGCATCATTTTCCCGTCATTCGCAATCGCTGTTAATGCTTGAATTAACTGAATCGGCGTTACCGTAGAACCTTGACCGAACGTTGTTGTCACTCGTTCTACTGGATATTTCGATAAAAGCTTTCCTGATGCTTCATTTGGTAAATCAATGCCTGTTTTTTTACCAAACCCAAATCGATCTAAATAGTCAAAAAATACATCCTCACCAATAAGCTTTAATAAGTTTGCCATTGCAGTATTGGATGAACGTTGGAAGCCTTGTAAATAAGTAATCGGACCCCAACCAACTTTATTGTAATCTTTAATTACACGATCAAGGACTCTGTATTGACCTGACATATATTTTGCATTTGGTTGCCACGCCCCTGTATCAATAGCCGAAGCGAGCGTGAACGTTTTCATCGTCGAACCTGGTTCAATGGTCTCTTCAATAGCCTCGTTCAACCATTTCATATTATCGCCTTCGCGTGTATCAGGATTAAACGTAGGTCGCTGAGTCATCGCTAAAATTTTACCTGTTTTCGGATCTGCCACAATAGCTGTCATCGCTTCAGGGTTATATTCCTTTTCAACCGATGTCATCGCTTCCTCTAAAAAGCTTTGAATTGTTTTATCAAGTGTTAAGTAAATGTCATCACCATTTTTCGCAGGTGTCACCATTTTTTCACTATTCGGCAATAAATAATGGAAAGCATCTGTCTCATACTCAACCTTACCGTCTTTTCCGGTTAGTTCTTTGTTATAAGTAAGCTCAAGACCCATTTTTCCTTTTGTCGTGAACGTCCCATCTTTATTTTCCTCTTTTAGCGCGAAACCAATTAAGTGCGAGGCAAAGATACCATTTGGATAATAACGTTTTAAATCGTTTATAAATAAAATCCCCGGTAATTTCTCCGCTTTGATTTTACTCATAGTGTCATGACTTATTCCACGGCCCGCACTTCCAAATTCAACTTGATAAGGCTTTTCGCCTTTATCATTTACTCTAGTAAGTTGTTTATAGATTTTTTCTTCGTCCATAGCAGGAATATATTCATGTAATATTTTCGCAGTTTTTTCTGGATCAACTACATGTTGAGGGTTTTTTTCATCCGTCGTGGCCTTCTCATTGACGATTGCGATTAGTCGATAACTAAGTGTATCCTCAGCGATGACTTGACCATTTGTATCGTAAATTTTCCCACGGCTTGCTGATATTGCACTTTCTTTGCTATATTTCGCAGCTGCCCTTGCCGCAAGCTCTTGTCCTTCCACTTCACCTGTCGCCTGTAACATAAACATTCTTGAGAACAATAGAAAAAAGAGCCCTCCATAAAAAATTAATAATAGAAAGGCTCCCCATTGGAATCGAAATCTCTTTTTTTTCATTCTCCCGGCACTACCTTTACATTTTTCTCATTTTGAGTTAAACCGAGTTCTTTAGCTTTTTTCCATATGTTTTCGTATGTAGAAAGTTCACTTACACGAACTGTCAAGTCAACATTCTTTTTAGCAATCTCTTCTGCTTCAGCTTCGATTTTTTGAATGTCCATGCTTGTTGTTTGAATTGCTGCTTGCTTATTTAAAGCTAGTACTGATAATACAGCAATAATGCTAACTAAAACTATTAGCATTGTCTTTTCAATCTTCTGGTTCGTTTTTTTGCGACGTATGGTAGTGGGTTGTGGGCTAGGGGGTGTTATCGGTTGTTGCACTTGTTGTTGATGGTGCTGCCTTACACGAACTGCTGCCATTTACTCACGCCCTTTGTCGTTAATTTTCTCAACCACTCTAAGCTTTGCTGAACGAGAACGATTGTTTACTGCTAATTCTTCATCAGAAGGAACAGTCGGCTTTCTCGTGATAAGCTTTAAAGTCGGCTTCATGTCATCGGGAATCACTGGTAAATTCGGTGGTAATTCCGGTAATGATGACGCTTCCTTAAAAATAGTCTTGCATAGGCGGTCCTCCAAAGAATGGAACGTAATGACACTAATGCGTCCACCTACGTTTATCATTTCAATCGCATCGACTAATGAATCCTCTGCCGCGCCTAGCTCATCGTTAACAGCAATTCGTATTGCTTGGAATATGCGCTTCGCTGGATGTCCACCTTTACGGCGAGCCGCTGCTGGAATACCCTCTTTAATAAGTTCTACAAGTTGGCCGGTTGTTTCGATCGGCGCCATCTTACGTGCCTCTTCGATTTTACGAGCAACTTGCTTTGAAAATTTCTCTTCTCCATAACGGAAAAATATACGTACTAAATCTTCGTATGCCCATTCATTCACGACATGAAAAGCTGTCAGTGTTGCCGTTTGATCCATGCGCATATCTAGCGGTGCATCATGGTGATAACTAAAACCTCGTTCTGGTGTATCTAGCTGTGGTGAAGATACGCCTAAATCATATAAAACACCATCAACTTGCTCAATACCAAGCGCTAATAGCTCTTCTTTTAAATAGCGGAAATTCGAATGAACAAATGTCACACGCTCAATATATGGCGCCAATCGAATTTTTGCATTGTTAATAGCTGTCATATCTTGATCAAAGCAAATTAAACGCCCTTTTTCAGATAATTGTTGTACTAAATATTCACTGTGTCCTGCTCCACCTAACGTACAGTCCACATACACACCATCAGGATCGATGTTCAACCCATCAACTGTTTCTTTTAATAGCACGGTTGTATGATCGAACATACCACTCGCTCCCTCCAGGCCTTAACTAAAAAAATTAAAAATCAAAGCCAATCATATTTTCTGCAATTTCATTAAAGGATTGTTCCGACTCACTAAAGTAAGCCTCCCAAGCATCTTTCGCCCATATTTCAATTCGATTCGAAACTCCTAACACGATACATTCTTTCACAAGATGTGCATATTGCATAAGAGTTGAAGGAATATTAATACGCCCCTGCTTGTCTATTTCTACTTCCGTTGCTCCAGAAAAGAAAAACCTTGCAAAAGCACGTGTATCCTTTTTGGTCATCGGTAAGCCCTTTAATTTTTCTTCGAGTTTTCGCCATTCATCCATAGGATAGCCAAATAAACAATTATCAAGTCCGCGTGTCACAACAAATGTTTCACCTAAGGCGTCACGAAATTTTGCGGGCACGATTAATCGTCCTTTCGCATCAACAGAGTGTTGATATTCTCCCATGAACATGCTATTCACCCCACTTTATTAAATAATGTACCACATCCCCCCACTTTCCTCCACTTTTTTTAAAAAAAACTTGACATTTTAACACTCAATGTGTGAATAGACCTTTAACAAATTATTGAATCCATGCTAAATGACATAAAAAAAGAGCTACCCTTAGTAGGTTAGCTCTCTATTTACTATTTATGTCGACATTGTTCATCAAATCAACATTGTATTAAATTGTTAATTGGGTATAAAGTTACAAACATTGGAATTATAAATAAATTAAATAGTGGTGATTGCCAATGCTATAATTTTGTTTCAGCATTTCAGTAATTAACATAGGTCCAAACTCATTGAAATATTGATAAGGATTATAAGTTCTTTCCTGGAATCCTTCATTTGGATATAACTCATTTTGTAGCGTCATAAATTTTCGAATTGTTGTTTCATGCTTGTTAAGAACAGTTTGTTCAACCTTTTGCTGTAAATACTCAAATTGCTTTAGATGATTCTCTTTATTTTTTACAAGAATTTTATCTAGCAATAAATGCTGCTCTTCTAAATAAAGTTGAAGTGCATCATATTTTTCTAAAAGTTCTCGTTGCATCGTCTGAATTTGACGTGTCACCTCAGTATCTTGTACTTCAGCAATAAACCGTTCTTTAAGCTGCAACGCTTTCCCATCCCAAACTTCAGCAACATTTAAACGATATTCACGTAAAAGTTGTTCTACGTGACGTGTGACAATCGTGATATGAAGACGCGGAGCAAAAATCGGCATTTGTAAGCCTAATACCGCAAATGCATCCTTCAATGTCGCCCAGTACGCAAGCTCCCCTGGTCCACCAACAAATGCTAGCACAGGCAATGTCATTTCCTGCATTAACGGACGCGTCACAACGTTATTACTTAACTGCTCAGGATGTTTTTCAGCAATTCTTAAAACTTCTTCACGAGATAGCTTGATATTTGCAGCTAGATTGACAAATTGCTGATTTTTTCTTTCTAAAAGATGTCGCTCCCCATCTTCTACATAGAATAAATTGGCCGCTTCGTTTGTTGCCAAAATAGGATTGCCATAGCCTGCACGTTCAAGCTCCACTTCTTTTTCTGTTACCACTTTAGCAATTTCTTCATTTTTATGAATGATACGGGTAAAATTCTCACGTTCATATTGACGGAATTTAAAGTCCGCTGCATCAATCATCAATAAACCTTCATCTTTAAACAATTGGTTCATAAGTTGCGCAAAGAAGTCCGTAAATGTGTCACACTTATTAAGAGTATCCGATAATTGTTTAATAAGCGTTTCAGTGAATTCTGTTTCACCCATATCTTTCGCAATAGTATTTATTAATTGTGTCATTGATTCTTTATTTATACTTGTTTCAGAAGCCATTGTTTTACGTCTTGAACGTTCACCGTAAGCTCGTTTTTTAATATCATCACCATGTACTGTATACGTATGGTTAATTTCCTCTAAATCATGATCTTCACCAGCTATCCAAAAAACAGGAACAACCGGTCGCTGAAGTTTTACACTTTGCTCTTTCGCTAATGCAATGACCGAAATCGCCTTATGCACCGAGTAAAGAGGGCCTGTTAAGATACCCGCTTGTTGTCCACCGACAACTGCAACAGCTCCTTGCTCTAGTTGTTGCAAATGTTCATTCGCTTTCTTTGATATACCAAGCGGCTCCATAAATTGACGTATGATGGCTGTTAATTCTTTTTGATCATACACATGCTGATCTAAATATTGCGCTCGTTTTTCAAAAGATTTATCGTTATATTCGTATTCAAAAAACTCATGGATGGCAGTATTCGGCGACCAATAATCTGCTAGCAAACGATTTTTTATGGGTACTCGGATTGACTCCAGTTTCATTTAACACAAACTCCTCTACTCACTAAATCATCTTCTTACTCTTCATAAGCAAACTTGAAATAAAATAAATCCCTTACTGTTACCTTAGAATGTTTATTCAAAATGACATTCCCTAACAAGTTTCGGAAAAACAATAATACGATTTTTGTTAGATACTCAAACGTTGTCGTACATTGGAATTTTATTTAATTTTTTGCACATATAGAGTTATTACTAAAAACAATATTTAATGCTATTATTTTAACGCTTATGGCTTCAACATGAAAAGAAAATGCTTAGACTGCCTGTAAATATTCTATAACAGATCTAATAACACCTACTATACAAATAACAATATACGCCGTACTTAGTACTAAAAATTGAAAGCGCCAAATTTTCCTAAGTAGCGATTTCACTTCAATTTCTTTTTTTGTTTGCCAATCAATATATGTAAAAATCATTGCCATCATTATCGCCAATGTTACTAATAGTGCACTAACATTGACATTCCATAGTACACCAATTGCTAGTGGTACCGAAAAAAACAAACACAAGGTTGTCACGTCCGATGCCATTCCAAAAGCATGAGTGCCTCGAATTTTAACCTTTCGACTAATTAAATAGACAATCACAAAAAGGAGGATTGGACAAAAAATAATGATACTTATAACAATATGTAAAAAATCTTTCAACGTCTTTCACCGCTCTCCTCTATCGCAAGTACTTGGTAATATAAAGTACGTAAAGTAGGCAAATTATGACCATTCGCTAAAGCTTTTTCTAGTATTACTCCTACAATCGTGTCAATTTCACTTTTTCTCCCCTGTATCCGATCCGCTAGCATAGATGATGTATTATTTGCTGTTTTTTCACATAAGTCTATCACCTTGAATAAAGGTATAGCTTGTTCTATACCTTCATAAGCATCCGTTAATTCTCGGTAGATAGTTTGCATTAACAAAAACGCTTGTTTATTCGTTACTAATTCTCCATTCTTCACTTGCAATATAGCCGTTAATGGATTAATCAAGCAGTTGAATACAGCTTTCTCAAATAACATTTGTTCAGCATTAGCAACCAATTCAACTGGATATAAGGAATTTCTTACTTGTAACAAATCGTTAAACGCATCACTATTCCCTCGCTCTATCGCAATTTTGCAAACTCCTACGCCTCTATGTTGCACAGTTGACTGATTTATCATTTGAGCACCGGATGACACAGAACAAAAGGCAATATTTTTTTGTGGCAAACGTAGTGCTTCGTCAAAATGCGCTAAACCATTTTGCATAAACAACAACGATACTGTACTAGGTAACGCAGATAATTGTTCGTAAAGTTCTTGTAATTGACCGTATTTAACAGCAATTACAATTAAATCTTGCTGTGGTAGCTCCACTAATTTCGTAGTTGAAGCAATTTTTTGTATAGTTTTCGTTCCATCAACATTCACTCGTGTTAAATATTTCTCATTAAGTTCATCTGCTTGTCCCTGCCTTCTTGTAACCAACGTTACAGACATACCAGACTCAGCTAAAAAACTTGCCGTTAACTGACCTACAGCCCCTGCACCAATAATCGCTACATCCACAATACATCACACCTCCCACATTTATAATGGACGATCTAACATAAGAGAACGCCCTCCTAAACAGTTCTACCGCAATTACATCTTAGCCGCTACCGTGACATCCTCCGGAGGCTTTAGGCCAACAGATGTTTATTGCTGCCGCTTCGCTTTCGCACAGATAAATTGCCACAGGACGTGGCGTTTTTAGACTGAGTTCCTCTATTTCTGC
This sequence comes from Lysinibacillus sp. RC79, assembly GCF_041262405.1. NCBI lineage: Bacteria > Bacillati > Bacillota > Bacilli > Caryophanales > Bacillaceae > Lysinibacillus > Lysinibacillus sp. RC79. The sequence goes on along the minus strand of NZ_JBGCCD010000017.1, from coordinate 34,732 downwards.
GGATGTTTGGACACCCACCAAAAGAAGTTAAATGGTCCTTTTTGTCCCTTTCTACAGAAGGAGGTGCCTTAGAATAATCTCTAAGGCACCTCCTATGCAGGTTCTTTTATTATACAGGATTGACTAAGTGTTTACGATAATATAAAAATTGAAAATTTAATCAGTGGTTTTTTTCCCATTGATTATCAATCTTCACCAATCGGGATTTTACGGACCGTAACCTAACTTCTTTGTTTTTACTAAATTTCAAGGTAGGAGCTTTGTATCTGACGCTTTACTTTCGGTACAAATCAATTAATGCAGGATAAATAATTGTTGAAACACTTAGCGCAGCATTATGTTTTCGTTCAAGTTTACATTTTTTCTAAGTACCTTACTCTACAATACTTTTACCTTTCGTCGCCTTCCTTATTCTAATCTTTCATTAAAGAATATCCTTGCTGCAACCATTTCACTAGTTTATCGTGTTCATTTTGTAAATCACGGTGCCTTACTTCGAGACTTTGATAGGCCTCTGTTAATTCATCAAAACTCGTTAACGCCAATTTCAAATGGCTTCGCATAGATTGTTGCGGCTGATTCCGCACAGCTAGTAGTGACTGACTATATTGACTACGTAATGTTTTATTCCAACGGAAACCACATGCTTGTTTTGTACGACCTAGTTCAGTAGCAGCCATTTCAAAAGCTTCTAACTGTGTTTTGCCATTTTGCACATTATGCAACACAATTTCTGCTAACCTTTCATCGTCTTCCTTCGTCCATTGATCTTTTCTTTTTTTCAATTCCATAATCTATCACCCTCGCATTTTTTACTACTATATGCATGAGCGGGCAAAATAGAATCATGGAATTCAAAAAGACAGTGATTATGTTTTGCTATAATCACTGCCGTTATACATTATTTATTGTTTTTCTTTGTTAGGAAATTAGCAACTGCCTCGTGGTGAGCTTCACTTTCCCACAATTTCGCACATGTACGAACTTCCTCCATAACACGTTCATACATATTACGCTCACGCCACTTACGAAGCTCAATTTCTTTATAAGCCTTATGAACAGAAGGGTGAATTTTACGCATTTGTTCGATAAAATCATTCAACGCCGCTTCTTTTGAACCTTCAAAAACACGCATCGCCCAGCCAATTTCATATAGTAATTCTGCCGGATAAGGCTTCGCATCGACTAGCATCTTCATCGCACGATCATGGCGAAGTCCTCGTTCGAATAAGTATGTACCTCCTCCCCAGCCGCTCGTAATTGCTAATGTCCCCTGTATAAAACCACACTTCGCATGACTTGCCACTAGACGAAAATCACAAGCTGTTGCAATTTCACAGCCTCCACCAACCGCTGTTCCGTTAATCAACGCAATCGTTGGTACAGGCAATGTTGCAAGGTCATATAATATTTTACCCATCTTACCTAACATCCCGAACGCCTCATCCTCTGTTTCGAGCGAATGAAATTCAGATAAATCGCCTCCTGAGCAAAATGATTTATCCCCCGCACCCGTCACGACTAAAAAACGTACATCATCATGATTTCGAATATATGTAATGACTTCTTGGAGTCCATCCATAACCTCATCATTAACCGCATTCCGTTTTTCTTCTCGATTAATCGTAAACGTCATAATACCTTCTTTGTTATCAATTATGTAAGCCACACTATTTCCCCCTTTGTCCCGATGGATAAATTGTATCATACAATTATTATAGTACTATATATCTTTTCGTTATTACCGAAAGATTCCGTCTTTTCAAGGCAACAAAAAGGCTAGTAAAGAGCCATGGTCTCTCTACTAGCCTTTTAAGTGAGCAAACACTGTATTATTTGCTTACTACTTCTTTACCTTTGTATTGTCCGCAAGCTTTGCAAACACGGTGTGATAATTTTGCTTCCCCACAGTTTGGGCAAGCTACCATACCAGGTACAGATAGTTTGAAATGCGTACGACGCTTTCTTTTTGCAGTTTTAGAAGTTCTTCTAAATGGTACAGCCATTGATGGCACCTCCTTACAGATCGTCTATTCGTCTGTTTGATCAAAATACTTAGCTAAATTAGCTAGTCTTGGATCCACTTTTTGTGCGTCAGCTTTTTTGTGTAGTTCAACGTCTTCATCTGTTGCGTAAGACCAGTTTTTACCACCTTGCACTTGTCCTTCGGTATTCTCCTTGAACACTTGCAAAGGTATTTCAAGAAGCACTAACTCCTCGATAACCGGCTTCATGTCGATTACTTCACCATCAATATAGTGAAGTTCTCCATCATCTTCCCCTCGTTTTTCCTCGTCAATCCAGCTGAAAACTTCAACTGTCTCAACTTCGATAGGAAACTCAACATCTTCCCACGTGCGTGCACATGGTAGTGTTAACGTTGCTGTCACAGTTAGCTGACATGTCATTTGCGATGCACCGAAAGTACAAAGCCCTTTTACATGAACGGGCGAAATTGCTCGAATATCCTGGTTTCGCTCCATCACCTCGTCCAACTGGACATAGGCATCGATTGGCATCCCGTTTTGGCGGTATTTAGATAATTGATGAATTGACCATTTCATTCGTTTAATCACCTCGAGACAACAATGTTGATTATATAATGTGTAAAAATAGATGTCAAGATAATTTCTTGTCACCACAATAAAACCCGCCTATAATTATATATTATAATAAGTGAATTTGCTCCAAATCATTCTATAATAAGCAAAAGGCTCCAAATTCACATGAACGAGAAGCAAATAATATTGATTAAAGGGGGCTTAAATTTGCAAGCAGTCGGAATAGTTGTTGAATACAATCCTTTTCACAACGGACATGCCTATCATTTGGAACAGGCAAAAAAAGTAGCACAAGCGGATATTGTCATCGCTATCATGAGTGGCGATTTTTTGCAGCGTGGTGAACCAGCCATGGTCGATAAATGGACACGCACAAAAATGGCTCTAGCAGGTGGTGTTGATATAGTCATTGAGCTACCCCACGTTTATAGTACCGCACCTGCAACTGATTTCGCAAAAGGAGCAATTTCCTTACTATCTGCAATTGGTTGCGATTCTTTTGCCTTTGGAAGCGAAGATGGTTCCATTCAACCCTTTATGAATACGTTTCAGCTCATTAATAGTCATCGCACTGAATATAACGTTCTTATTAAAGAAAGCCTTAAAACGGGTGCAAGCTATCCTAAAAGTCTACATTACGCCTATAAACAGCTTTCTCAAAAATTCCCTGCTACATACATTGATTTGGGACAGCCAAACAATATACTTGGTTTTCATTATATTGAGGCTGCCAAGGCGCTAGGTAGCAACATTAAGCCTTTAACGATCCCTCGCATTGTTGCAGGTTACCATGACGCTTTACAAGAAGGTGCATCAATTGCTAGTGCCACAGGAATACGCAAGGCTCTAGCAACAACCAACGCTCTACAAAGTGTGGAAGATTTTCTCCCTAAAGCATCGTTTGATTATTTAGCTGATTGGCACAAAAAATATGGTAAATTTGCAAGTTGGGAAACTTTTTGGCCATTTTTACAGTTTACACTTATTCGTCACACACCTAATGAACTTACGCGCTATGCTGAAGTAACAGAAGGCATTGAGAACGCTCTTATTAAAGCGGCGAAAACAAGTCATTCATTCAGTAGTTTTATGGAGAAAATTAAATCCAAGCGCTATACTTGGACAAGACTTCAACGTATGCTCACACACATTTATACCGGGTTTACAAAGGAACAGTTACAAAGCTTTGAAGCCCCATCTAGTATACGCTTACTTGGTATGAGTAAGAAGGGACAAGCCTACTTAGGGATGCATAAAAAAGACATACCTTTACCTTTAATCAGTCGTGTTGCAGCTATGGATGACGCTATGCTTGCTGTAGATATTCATGCAGCAGAAGTTTACAATTTAAGTATAGAACATGGAACAAAAGAGCAAAGTCTTCCTAAAGATTATCAAACACCACCGATTCGGTTTTAAGCAATAGAAGACCACAATAAAAGGATGCCAGAAATTCTTCTAGCATCCTTTTATGTTGTTGAAAAAAATGGTCAAGGAATGTCGTGGCACTTTAAATGAGGGTGATTTCCATTCCAGGCTACTCGCTTTCCTGTGGGCGAGCGTTGAGCCGCTTCCTCCGCTTACGTTGCTGCCGCTTTGCTTTCGCACGGAAAACACTCGCTCCGTGCAGGGTCTCACCTGTCTCGCTTTCCCACGGGAGTCGAGTAGCCTTCCATTCCAATCAACAATAGTGTAGAACTTATATAAATTTTGTGCATTTCAAAAGTAAACACTATGACTACTCATCATAATCAAACAAATTCGACTTATTACAGTGACGCAATTGTACATCTGCTATTACTGCCATATGTATTAAACATTTGTTGCCATCGTTGCACTTTCGCATAGAGACACCTTGTTGCTGCTGCTACGTTAGAACTACGCTTTCACACAGATAAAACCCTGTTGCCGAAGTTTCTTTTTATCACAATTAGAGTGACCAGAAGATACATGCTGAGAAAGTGGTTGATTGGAGTGGAGGCTGGGCGACTCCTCGGGGATCAGCGTCACAGATGAGACCCTGCAGCGAAGCGAAGCGGCTCATCGGACGCCCCCAGGAAAGCGCCCAGCCGGAACGGAAATCACTTTCATTTAAAGTGCAACAACATTCACATTATTTTTCAACACTATAAAAAAGATGCCAGAAATTCTTCTAGCATCTTTTTTATTTTCTTATTTCGGCTGTAACTGTTTTAAATATTCGATTGCATCATCAACCGTTTTAACCGGAACTATTTTCATTTTTGTTCCAATATCTTTAGCAGTCTTTACTGCTGTAGCATAATTGGACTCCAGTTCAGGATATTTAGCTTTCATTTCTGGAGAAATTTCATCATCTGGTGCAAAAAAGATTTCCATACTATCACGATCAGCAGCAATGACTTTATAGTCTATTCCTCCGATTCTTCCAACAGAGCCATCAACCAGCATTTCCCCTGTCCCCGCAATAGCATAGCCTTTCGTTAAATCTTCATCGAGAAGTTGATCCAAAATTTCTAAAGTAAACATTAGTCCAGCAGACGGACCTCCAATATCCTCGGTTTTCATAGACACATTTGGATTTGTTTCAATAGATTTACTTTCAGTATAAGTAATACCTAAACCAGCCCTTTTCTCTTCTGATCCAGGGATTTCCTTTAATGTAATCGTTACCTCTTGTTCTTTTTTATTACGTATAAATTTAATTGTCACGTTATCTCCAAGCTGCTTTGGCTTTAAAAGATCTACAAGCATTTGTTGGTTTGTAATTTTTTGTCCGTCAACTTCAATAATTTCATCACCAGCTTTTAATAAATTATCCGAAGCACCGCCATCAAGGACATTTAATACAAAAACACCGTTAAAAAGAATTTTTGTTGGAATGTCGGCTCTCTGAAAAGCTACATACTTTGCATTAAATTGAGAATCAGACATTAATTTAAGCTGCCGAACATTATATTCCTCTTCATCCTCCAATGGATTGCGAACTTGGGCAATATCCATTAATTTTTGATATTTTTGTGTTTTCGCCCACAGATATGAAAAAGGCGTAGCTTGCTGCATAGCCACCGTCATTAAACTCATGGAACCTTTATCATCAGTGTGTCTATTGTCCACGTTAACAAATTTACTGACATCATAAGCACTTCCTGGCTTCATGATATAAGCGTCTAGTCGGTATAACATTAAAAAACAAATCACGACTATTAACACTGCATAAATACTAATTTTTTTCTTCATTAGAAAAACACCTCCTAGGACGCTCGCAAAACCATACGTTCATGTTTTTGCCTTTTTTACATATATTGATTTTAGCATTTGCCTATGTGAATGACAAAAAGTTGAAACGAGATGATAACATGTATGCGATAATTCAAATAGCGATTTGCATAGTTCTTATTCTATTACTCTTGTTATTCCCACAAACTGCTCATAACGGTACTGATTTAGGTTTAAATCTTTTTATGGAGGCCCTTTTCCCGTATTTATTACCTTACCTTATTTTAACGCAATGGCTTCTCCGTTTAACGGCTCCTATGCGAGCGAAAACAAAAAGAGCTTCTTTATACGTACAAGCCTACATTATTAGCGCACTTGGGGGATATCCATCTGGAGCAACAACCATTGTTTACTTAAAAAACAGTGGGCAACTACATCCTAAAGAAGCAAATTTTTTATTAGCCGTATGTCACGCACCAAGTCCTCTTTTCGTGCTAGGCTTTGTAAGCCTTGATTTATTACACAGTAATACGTTCGGATGGATGTTTTTATGTTTACTACATAGTTTTAATATTTGTTGTTTAATAACTGGTTACTTCTTATTTCGTAAAACGGATCCTCCTAGCATCTCCATCCACAATACACCTTTGCATACAGCACCATTTTCTGAAAGCATTAAAGAAACAGCACCGACAATACTATTAGTTGGAACTACAATAATTTTTTTCACTACCATCCAGACGATTGTCCAGCAAGGCTTAGATTCGCTGCTACCTAAACTTCCCTATACAGCTGAGCTTTCCATAGCTGCAATTCTTGAAGTTACAAATGGTCTTAAAATGACTGTCTCAGCTTTTCCGAATCTTTCCTATTTACCATTACTAGTTGTAATGTTGTTAACCATGCAAAGTATAAGCATTCACTTACAAATTTTTGTTATTGCGAAATCAGCCAAACTTTCCGTTCGACCATATATAAAATTCCGCCTACTTAGCATAATCATTGTACCCACTATTTATGCTCTTTTTTTCTTAAAATAAATAATCATCTACCTCCTCATCTTTAGAGTAAAGGTGAGGTGATGCTTTTTTTAGATTGTAGTCAAGACTGGACTTAGGAGCAAGCACAACAGAGGAATTCAATTATTTTCCTACTATAACAAACTTTATAAATTGTAACAGTAAATAACAGCGGAAAATATTATGATAATTCCTCAAAAAAAAGGGGATGTCTTAAAAATAAGACATCCCCTTTTTTTGGTTTATTTATTAAAACTATACTTTTCTTTCAAAGCTTCTACAACACAAGCAGGAACAAGCTCGCTGACATCACTACCGTATTTCGCAACCTCTTTGACAATGCTTGAGCTTAAGAATGAATATTGATTTTTTGTCATGATGAAAAACGTTTCAATGGTTTCATCAAGAAAACGGTTCATCGAAGTAATTTGCATTTCGTATTCAAAATCCGAAACAGCACGTAAACCACGGACAATCGCTTTTGCTTTTTTTTCCTTAGCATAGTCTATTAATAGCCCAGACGAACTTTCAATACGTACATTAGGCAATGTTTTAGTAACTTCAGCCATTAAAGCCATGCGCTCTTCTACTGAAAATAATGGGTGCTTGGATGAATTATTTAAAACAGCAACATAAACTGTGTCAAATACATCTGCCGCCCGTTTAATAATATCTAAGTGACCAAATGTCACCGGATCAAAACTTCCAGGAACTACAGCAATCTTCTCTGACAACTTATTCTCCCTCTTCTCTGTGCAACGATCAATTTCGCCTTGGCGTAATTGTAGCTGTCGCTTCGTTTATACTCCGCTTTCGCACATATAAACCGAAATAATCGTTCCACCATATGTTTCTTGTCTTTTTAATACAAAGTCCCCAAATTTTTGTGGTAATTCTACTTCTTTTGCATGCTCACATAAAATAATGCCATCCTGTTGAATTTTATCATTGTCGACAAGAATCTGCACTAAGTCATAATATTCTTTGTGATGATATGGTGGATCTAAAAATACTAATTTAAACGTTATATCACGTTTTAATAACGCTTTCACAGCACGTTTCGCATCTATACGAAATAGCTCAGAACAATCCTCGTAACGACATTTTTTTATGTTTTCCTGTAGCACTTGGAACGCCTTTGCATCCTTTTCGATAAAAACACCGTGCTCAGCCCCTCTACTTAAAGATTCGATACCTAAGCCACCGCTCCCTGCAAATAAATCGAGCGCTATACCGCCATCAAAGAATGGACCAATAATATTAAATATGGATTCCTTTACTTTATCAGTTGTTGGTCTCGTTGTATTCCCCGCAATCGCCTTTAATGGCATCCCTTTACGTTCTCCTGCTACAACTCTCATAGGCAAATCACCGTACTTTCTTATTCCATATATCAATTTCGCCTTGGCGTAATTGTTGTTGTTGTTGTTGTTGTTGTTGTTGCTGTCGCTTCGCTTTCGCTACAAAAAACATGCTAAATGAAGATAAAAGCATTTTTGCAGCGAAAGACGAACCTCCGCTGCAAAAAAAATTATTTTTGTTCTTGTTCTTGAGTTAACATCTTGATATTAATACGACCATCACTTTTTTGTAATTCTACTAAAAATAATCGTTGTAGCCAAGCTTCTTCAACATAATAATTATTGGCAATTTTAATAATCGGTTCTGAAATAGTAGAATATCTACGTTGATTAAATACATAAAATCCTGGTTCTTTCGGGAATCGGAAAGTACGATTATCACCATTGATATAATATCCATTTTCACCTTCACCAGCAGTATAGCCTAGATAAGGCAACAATGTATCAGCAGTATATAATACTTGTCCTTCATAAAGAATTACATGAACATCTTCTCTCAAAACGTCATTAACGTAAACACTTCGATCATCCTCAAATAATAGTGGATATGTGCCATTTTCTTGAGCCGCATTCAACTTAAAATAAGACGTTTTTGCATCTAACACTCCGGATAAAATATCGTCCATTGATGCAGGGGAAATCGGCTCTTCCCCAAGTTTATTCAAAGCTTCTAGCCATGCTGACTCTTGATTAGCTGTCATATATTCTTTTAACGTCTTCACAATTTTTTTTGCTTTATCTGAACCAATCGTATCCTTCACTAAATAGGATGCCACAACTTCCGACAACCATGTTGGTGAATCTTCAAACTTATATTGGGACTTTATTTGTGATAGTATAACTTCTTGTTCAATAGCTTGTTCAGTTAGCTCTGGCAAAAATAAAAGTCGATCATCATGTTCTTTCACTGGATTCTTTTCTTGAATAATAGCAATGTGTTGATCATTCAAAAACTTTAAATTTTCCAATGATTTTAAGAAATCCTTCGAAATAGCTCCCGGGGCATAAATAGATAACACAGGGGTTTGCTCTTGTACTTTTAAATTACCCGTTTGCCAATAAATATCACGAACTGTACCATATCCACTAAACATTGTATAGTTAACAAGTGATAGTTTTTGCTGACCTACTAAAGGCAAGCCCGTTATCCACTGACCAACAATTTTACTATCAGTTGAAATATGTACAACGGAATAAGATGCATCACCATTCGTTAATGTGGCGAAAACATTTTGGATGAGCATTTTATCTTTTAAGCCACCCTCAATTGGAATTATGTATGAAACAGATTGTGATTTAGTCTCTCCTTTTTTAAAATGTGAGACTTCTTTTGATAAGCGATCACAGCTTTTTTCGTTATCAATAAAGCAACTTGGATTTACCGCATTTTCTGGCCACTTTATTTTCACTTTTTGGTTGGGTAAATTTTTAAAATGTTGACGAATATCCAAGCTATTTTCTCGATAGACAATTTCTATCTCTTGAGAATAATGGAATTCACCATCGCCTGTTTCTAAGTCAGAAGAATAAGCATGGTACTGGAAAAATATCGTTCCGGTAATGATTAGTGCTAGAATAGAAAAAAAACTCATTGCAAATTTCATGTGCTTGACCTCCCGCAGCATGATACTATGTGTATTGGAAAGGATGTGCAATTATTATGCCACAACAATTTATAGAATTAGGTGAGGGCTATGGTGATGTTTATGAGCTACTTGAAATAGTGAAAACCAATCAAGATCGCTTCCACCAAGCCTTTATACTAACATCCACTAAAGAAGAAAAAAAGGTTGCCTCTTTAGCAGTCGCCTTAAAACCAGTCGGTGAAAGTAAATTCATGCCGATTTATATTTGTCGAGAAGGCATCCCTTATAATGAAGAGCAGCCTTCACAGCGACAAAAAATATTTGAAGAAAGTATTAAACGACTAGATAGAAAAGCGGTTGTTGTAGAAATAAAGCACTCTTCTATATTTTCGGAAGCAAAACTATTTTATCAATACTTAATTGGAATAATGAGACTTCATCACTATATTCCAGCATTAACATAATATTATAGACCTACTTTATAGTCATATTCTTTCGCTTTATCTGGTTTAGCATTTTCAAACTCAGTTTTAACAAATGGACGATAAGACTTTACAACGTCTTTCACGAATGGAAGGCGTTGAAGTTTTGTTGTCATTGATTCAATTTCCTCTCGCTCGCAATAAAGCAATACATATTTTTGCCTCCGAGAAATATAAAGAACATGACCATATTTTCGAAGAGACTTCGCATGTTTTAATTGATGGACGTAAACAATTAGTCCTTGTCGTTCGTTCATATAGTATTCCCCTCATTTCTTACATAAAAGAATACCATAGACCGGAAAATGATAGCAACAGAGTTTAGCTGACAGAACGCTCAATTTTCCGTTATAATGGAAAAGCATGCAACGTTGACTAAGAGTTTTACATTCACTTATGCAAGTTATAGAGTACTAGTTAAAGTTAGATCTTTTTGTTTGCTCGCTGAAATTTAAAAGTGAAATTGCCGGTACTATTTATATTAATTTAATTGTTAAGGAGGACGAATATGGGTAAGAAAACAAAGATTGCGCTTGCAATCGCAGCGGCAAGTGCAGCTGCTTGGGCAGGTAGTAAAGCTATTTCCAAACCTCAACAACGAGAAGGTAAACAGGCATTACAATTTAATCACCCAATTATTCTCGCACATCGTGGCGGTGCTCATTTAGCACCTGAGCATACAATGCCTGCTTTTGAAAAAGCCGCACAATTAGGTGTTGACGGTTTTGAAATAGATATTCGCTTAACCAAAGATGAGGAAATTATCGTTTTCCATGATGATACTGTTGATCGTACGACAGATGGCTATGGACTTGTTGCAGATATGACTTTAGCAGAAATAAATGCATTAAACCACGGTTATCAATTTGAAGATTTGGATGGGGAATTTCCTTATCGAGATGAAAAAACAGATGTTGTAACATTACGTGAACTATTAGAAGCTTACCCAAACATGTTGGTAAATATTGATATTAAAGATGCACCAGATACGTATGAAGGAAGTTTAATGCCTTCTAAACTATGGCGTTTAATTGAAGAGCTTGGTGCTGAGAATCGAGTAGTTGTCACAAGCTTTCATGGTGAACAGGTAGATCGTTTTAATTTATATGCGCAAAATCAAGTAGCACTCGGTGCAGGTGAATCAGATGTTCGTAAAGCATTCGCTTCTTTCTCAAGCCAGTTCGGACATTTATATCACCCTAAGGTAGATGTATTCCAAATACCGCCTAAATCAGGAGTCATTACATTAGAATCTCCGAAGTTTATCCAGTTTTTAAGCAATTTAAACATCCCTGTTCATTATTGGACTATCAATGACGTAACAACAATGAATAAATTAATTCACAACGGCGCAAAAGGTATTATTACAGATCGACCTGATATTGCTGTAGAATTACTACAAAAATAAGAACATAGGAATGGAGCCTTCTCTCCATTTTATAATGGTTAACACATTGATTGGTGAGGGCCTTCTTCTAACAGCCCTTACCTTTTATTAATTTCTCTACCTATATAATTAGCAGGTATCGGGGATAAATCTAATTCTCTTGCCACACAGATAGCTACCCAATATGATGAAATTCATGTGCAATAACATGGTGTAAAATTTCATTTTTTGTATAAGTAATTGTATCCCCAGAGACCTTTACAATCTCATCGCTAAAATTCTCTTATTACTTCAAAAATTCAATGATTTCTCCTCGTAATTCAATTGAGAGATTTTTTACCTTTCGTCTCTTACTTGCCAGTTATACTCAAAAAAATTTGATCATGTGGCCTTCACCTCTTCATTTTTTCAGCAGATTTTATTCTAGTAAATACCAATAAACAGTAGGGCTGAAGAAAACCCCACTGTTTAAGATGTCACTTTATTGTAAATGACGTAATACCGCATCTGTTACATCGCGTAATGTCGCTTTTCCTCCCAAATCACCTGTTTTAATACCTTCTGCTAATGTTGCTTCCATCGCATTCAGCACTTTTGTACCAAGCTCATGATAGCCTAAAAAATCAAGCATCATTTTACCTGTCCAAATTTGTCCAAGCGGATTTGCTATCCCTTGTCCTGCAATGTCAGGGGCAGAGCCATGGACTGGTTCAAACATGGATGGATATTGTCGCTCTATATTTAAATTTGCAGCTGGAGCAATTCCGATACTTCCCATAATTGCACCACCTAAGTCGGTTAAAATATCCCCAAATAAATTTGATGCAACAATGACATCAAAGCTTTCTGGTTTCATCACTAAAAAGGCAGCTAACGCATCAATATGATTAGATACTTGTCCTATGTTCTCGTAATCTTTACCTACTTGTGCGAATACTTCATCCCAAAAAGGCATACTGTATGTAATTCCATTAGATTTTGTCGCACTTGTAACATGCTGGCGTCGAGTTTTCGCCATTTCAAATGCATATCGCATTGCTCGCTCTGTTCCCTTCCTTGTAAAAATAGCATTTTGGATAGCAACCTCATCCTGTCCACTATGTATTCTGCCACCACTTTCAGCATACTCTCCCTCTGAGTTTTCACGTACAACAACAAAATCAAAGCCATTTGGGTTACGTAAAGGTGAAGGCAAACCTTGAAGTAGTTTTGCTGGCCGCACATTAATAGATTGCTTCATCTCGCGGCGGATTTTAATAAGTAGCCCCCATAATGAAATGTGATCTGGTACTAAATCCGGCATGCCTACAGCACCTAAAAAGATTTGATCGTAACCTTTCAAAATTTCAATACCATTATCAGGCATCATTTTACCTGTCTCTAAATAATAATCACACCCCCATGGGAATGTTGTCCATTCAAATTGAAAGCTGCCATCTAATTGAGCCGCTTTATTAAGAACTTCTATCGCCGCTGGTACAACCTCTTTACCAATCCCATCTCCTGGTATAACGGCAATTCGATAAGTCTCCATCTGTTAATCCTCCTTTAATTTCTATATCGCCTATTCAATTACTATACAATTTTTCCGCCATAATTACATTCTGATGTTTATGGCTGTCGTTACAACATAGCATAGTAATAAAAAAGACTGTATAGAAACTCAACCGAGTTTGCATACAGTCTAAAAAAGTATTACCTTGTTTATGCAGAGCAAGAGCAAGAACCGCCTGAGCCACATCCTCCACCACATGAAGAACCTGCTGCAAAGAACGGATTACTTACAGGAACTTTTACCGCTTCTGAAACAGTTTTCCCTATAAGTAAGCTTATTTGATCAAGCAAATCTTGAAAATCATTCTCAGCAATTTTCAAAGCCGAAACCTTTTCATTTAAATCGAGCGTGCGCTTTTGCTGACGAATCGATTTCATAATTGTACGATAGTCCGGATGATATTTTCCGAAACGTTGTACATCTTCATACTGCTCTTTCATGCGATTAAATGCATAAATAGCTTCGACTATTTGGACATCGCTATATACAGCATTATATGCTTGCTGTAGCATTTTCGCAGGCTCAGAGGAAAGAATCATCCCACAAAGCGCATCGGCCTCATCCAAAATGATTGCCCAGTCAGAGGTCATCATCATTTTTAATTCCCCCAATCTATTTCCCATCATAACAGATTTTATGGTAATTTTACATTATTGATAATTTTTAATGAAGGAGTTTTTTAATTGGTACCATCATCTAAAGGACAAATAGAACAATTACTAGCAGAGATTTTACAACATAGTACAGCTGAAGATGAGGAAGTTTTACTACATTTATTGTCTGGTCTTCGCGATAAACAGGAAGGGATTCATCGACGTTATATTAATGCTGCCTTACACATGGTTGGCAAATTTGAGACTGAAGTTAGTGAAGTTCGTATTCCCATTACACCCGTAATCCATAATACCATTAAAGTACCACACGGTGGGATTATTGCAACAATTGCAGATGCAGCAATGGGAGGACTTGCTTCGCGTTCGGTACCAGAAGGCTACAATGTTGTCACAACAAATATGAATATTTCTTATATTGCTACAACGACTAACAAGGAACTAATCGCTCGTGGACGTTTCGTACATAAAGGGCGTCAGACACTTGTGATGGAATGTGATATCGAGGATGAGACTGGACGAAAACTTGCTATTGCGACTGGTTCTTTCTTTGTCATTCAACGCCGTCCTCAGACATAAGATTTAAAAAGTAATCTCGAATACATTGTTGATCGGAAAAAGGGAATTTTTGATTTTTTATTTGTTGGGTCTGTTCATGCCCTTTTCCGGCAACAAGTACAATATCACCTTTTTCTGCCTTTGCTAATGCTTGATGAATAGCAACATTTCGATCTAGATAGATTTCATAATATTGCTGCTCAGTAAAACCAGCAACAATACTTTCATTAATTAAAATAGGGTCTTCATCACGTGGATTATCAGTTGTTAAAAAAATGACATCCGCATACTTACTAGCGACTGCTCCCATCGCAAAACGTTTCGCCTTATCTCGATTTCCCCCACAGCTAAATACAAGATAAAGGGTTTTCGAGCGATCAAAAGTTTGCAAAACAGCCTGTAATGCCTCTGCAGTATGTGCGTAATCTACGAACACATCAATCCCAAATGGATTGCCTATTTTCTCAAGTCTTCCTTCTGGTAGCCTTAACAACCACATATGCTCTGCTATCTCTTCAATTGAGAAACCTAGACGCCATAAAGTCATTAACGCAGCTACAGCATTTTGCACATGGTATTTACCGATAAAAGGGATTTCTACAATATGTTCACTCGATGACGTTTGTAAACAAAGTACCGTTTTTCCAATTGATTCACTGACAATTTGGATATGTAAATCATTATGATTATCAAAGCCAAATGAGCAGGATTTTTTCTTATCATATATACCGACGGAACGGCAAAAATTATCATCTCCATTTAGCACTAGCTTTTTCGATAAATCTGCCAACCTTTTTTTCGCACGTTTATATGCCTCAAGTCCTCCGTGATCTTCTAAATGATCCTCCGATAAATTTAAAAAAACGCCACAATCGATATCACAATGATCAAGTCTATGTTGCTGTAATCCCATTGATGAAGCTTCTAAAACAACATGTGTAACACCATTTCGTACACATTGCTTTAAAATCGGATGCAACTCTTTTGCCTGTAATGTAGTTAATTGCTCATACACTGTTTGTTGTTTCTGTTCATTGATGAAAAATCCTACAGTTCCAATAACTGCAACGTTTTTATGTAGCGCTCTTAGCAATTGGCTCACAAAATGACTCACAGTTGTTTTACCATTTGTACCTGTAATCGCAATGACGGTTAATGCTTCTGCTGGAAAGGCTGAAAGCTTTGCACTCGCATACGATAAAAATAGGGATGTATTCGGAACCCAAACAAAAGGAATATTTTGATCGGTAATAGGTAGTGAAATACTTTCCTCTGATACTATAGCGGCTGCACCCCGAGCTAATGCTTCTTTGACAAAACGACTTCCCGATGTTTTTTTACCCTTACGTACAATAAAAATATCCCCAGGTTTTATTGCCTGAGCATAATCCTCAACGCCTGTAATATTTGTGCGAATAGATCCTCCGGTTACGCTACATGGCCAGTCTTTTAATAGCTCAGCTAATTGCAAGCTTCATTCCCCCTTTCGGTTCTCTATCATATGACGGCGTATGTACCGGTGTGACGAAAAATGTAGGCGCTCATTGTGCTTATTTATTTGCTTATCTATTTCGCCTAAAAATAAAAAGACTGAAGATAAACTTGATTTCGCCAAGTTTATCTTCAGTCTTAAATTTCTATTTATGGTGATGATTCATCAATATTTTCTACTGGTTCCTCAGAGTCTTTATTCTCACTATCCAGCTCCTGAGAAGAAGATTCTAAAAATATTTGCGTATAATAGTTTAAAAATACTCCAGATCCCACTGTCGTATATTTATCATTTAAAATGACTTTTCGATGCTCAGGTGAATTAAGCCAGCCATGCATTACTTCGATCGCATCAAAATAATCAGTCGCAAGATTTTCATTCGCCTCACTATATTCGTTTCCATGAGTTTCCAATCTCTTTTTTAAATCTCCATTTGTTGGTGATTCATGAGCAAGGAAATTTTGAACCTTCATATCTTCACTATGCATTTTTGCAACTTCTTCTAATGATTCATCAATATTTAATGGAGCTAAATCATGTTGAACTCTTGTTACATTTATTAAATCGTCAAGCTCTGTAGCACTCGCTTCATTAATTTCCTGCTGTAAAAAGGAAGATGGTGGTGTTGGTATAACTAACTCGCCTTGATAAGTCATTTCATAAGGTTGATGAAGAACAAGCGTTTTACTATTAGTAAAGCGTATTCCTTGTAGCTCACCCGTTTCTCTATCTATATAAAGTTGTGCAAAAAGCCCATCGAATTTTACAAGCAATCGTGTCTGCATATCTTCTTCACTCATTGAGAAAACGAAAATATTTTTTCCGACATTCGCAGTTACTTCATAATCAATGATTGTCATTCGGTATATATCATCGCGCTTCTGACCAACCTTAAAAGGGTAAGCATCTAAATCTTTACCTGCAATGTAAACTTGTGTCACAACATTATTTTCAACGCCTACCATGAAAAATGTAGAAGCATTTGTATTATAGATCCACCAATCGTAACCAAAGGATGATGGTTCCTTTCGTACTGGTTTACCGTATTTCTCCAAAACTACCTTTGCTCCTTGACCGATTAATGTCGACATCCCGCTTTTAGGACGTGTTGTTGCCCCCATTTCAGGCTGCTTTAATTCGGTTTTGGGAATAATATTTGAATTGGCATTCGGGCCTTTTAGTGGCTCGTTTTCACGTGGTGTATTAAAAAACATAAAGCCAATCAACGCAATTGCAGCACATGCCATAAAAATGCGAAATAAAGCTTTCATACATGACTCCTTCTTATCACATTATTCTAAGTTATTATATCAATTGTAATTGGGTTGACACAATGTTGTCATTGCAACAATGTCGAATATGCTCTATTATAAAAATGAGCGTATACTTTGGTACGAGAACCTAAAGGAGGATTATAGATGTATTTTGAAAATACTAACCTTGAAAATTTAACAGCTGATCAAGAACTTATTGTAAGTGTCATGAAAAACAATGGTTTAGAATGTGATGGCGGCTGGGATTACGAGCGTATGACATTTGATAAGCGTTTCGATACTCGTGAGGGACGTTATTACCTACGTGTATTCGCATATGCAAAATCTGGTGATGTTGGTGCACACGATGCAATCCTAACATTAATGAAACCAGCACTTGGTAAGTACTACTATCCACACGGCGTTGAGTATGGTGATGATGAAGTTTTCCCAGCTCATCTTGTAAAAAAATGTGAAGAAATCTTAAAAAAGGTTAAATTAGACCTACAAGCTTTTGAAATTCATGCATAATTTTAGATAGTTATTTCACGGTGCATACATGTCGATTAAACATCGAAATCATTTTAAATTTATCAGGCAACAGCAAATTGGCAACAGCATGCAGTGCAATAGCTAAATCTGAAAAGACTGGTGGTCCAGTCTTTTTTATTTTGAGTAAAAATTTTATTTCTTCTCATACTAACTATATCTTTTACATGATGTAGGTGAGATAAATGTTACAATTTTTCAAACACCCCTTTTTTCGCCATCCGATCATCGTTATAGCTGTCGGAATTGCAATTCTCTGGTTTATATCCCTGTCATTACCCATACTGCTTGCCTACGTAACTGCATTATTATTGGAACCGGTCATCATACGAATTAGTAAACGGTTCCGAAAAAAACGCAAAATAGTCGCATCCATTTTTTTTATATTCTTTTCAAGTATGACATTACTATTATGTATTCTCATTATATTTATAAGCTGGAAACAATTTTCAACATTTATCATTCATATTCCAGAGTACCTCAATCAGCTATCAGCACTATGGATTGAAATACAATCCAAGCTTTCCAACTATACTTATCATTTGCCCTTAGATCTTGTTATACAAATTCAACTTATGATAGCACGAGCTCTATCTTCAATCGAGAATTATGCTCTTTCTTTAACAAATATGAATGTTTGGTCATCTTCACTTACGTATATAACTTCTCGTTTGTTTGATATTTTTGTTTATTGGATTGTCTTATATATGTTTCTTTTAGAATTACCAAATATTAACCGTAAAATGTTAGCGCCTATTTCGTTTCATTATCATCAAAAAATACTATTTATTGGACAGCGCGTAAAACTTGCTTTATTTGGTTTTATGAAAGCACAATTTTTAGTTGGTATTTGCATTTTTGCTATAGCTTTTGGAACCTTTTATTTTCTTAAAACACCATTCCCACTTATTTTATCACTCTTACTAGTCATTTTAGATTTCATTCCCTTTTTAGACTCATTTATTTTGCTTCTTCCTTGGGCAATATACAAAGCCTTTACAGGTGAATATATCTATGCTGTTATGTTAGTCGTACTAACGATCTTACAATTTTTAGTTCGACGTATGATTGAGCCTAGAGTTATTGGAAATAAGGTTGGGCTCTCCTCACTAACAACTTTTATTGCAATGTTTATCGGTTTTAAAATGTTTGGATTTTTTGGTATTTTAATCGGTCCTTTACTCGTTGTTGTTGTCCTTTCCCTATTTAATCAAACATCCATAAAAAATCTCCCTCCTTCTCAAAAATAAGGAGGGAGATTTTTTTTTTATCAATTATGCCTTGGCATAATTGCGTCCGGAATCGGTTTGTGCTTGGGCCTGCATGTCCGCCGGAGACTTTAGGCCAACAAATGTTTATTGCGCGAAAGCGAAGCGACAGCAACAAGGTGTTTTGTCTGTGCGAAAGCGAAGCGACAGCAAAAGGGTTTTATCTGCGCGAAAGCGAAGCGGCAGCGGCAACAACACGATGTTGGTCACTCAAGCGTTTTCACAAGACGTGCAGTTCTTAGCCTGAGTTCCTCTTTTCAGCGGATGTTTGGACGCCCGCTGAAAGAAGTTAAAAGCCTAATATAGCTTTAATGACAGATGTTGTTTCACCTGGTTCAAACATAACATATAGTAAAATGTATACTAAAACTCCGGTAATAGCTACGAAGAACCAAATAATACTTGTAATCGGTCCAATACGGCGGTGAAGCTTGAGATTAGTTTTTAAACCAGAAATGATACTAACAATGCCAAATACTGCTCCAGTTGTTGCCAGAGTAATATGGAAAATTAAGAAGAAAGTATAATATGGTTTTAAATCTTCTCCGCCACCAAACGCTGTGTTACCAATAAAGATTGTTCGTGAAGCATAAATAATAAAGAAGATAAGTGCTGCAACTCCTGCTGCAAGCATTACTTTTTTATGTGCCTCTACTTTTCCTTTTATAATTAAGCCCCAACCAATAGCTACAAGTACTGCACTAATAACGATGAATGATGTACTTATAGTAGGCAAAATGTGCAATTCCATTTACAAAACCCCTTATACAAATTAAAGTTTCTTTTTATAACTGATGTTGA
Source organism: Lysinibacillus sp. RC79 (assembly GCF_041262405.1). Taxonomy (NCBI): domain Bacteria; kingdom Bacillati; phylum Bacillota; class Bacilli; order Caryophanales; family Bacillaceae; genus Lysinibacillus; species Lysinibacillus sp. RC79. The sequence continues at coordinate 15,051 of NZ_JBGCCD010000017.1, read as the reverse complement.
TGTTGGCTTTCCCATTTCTTTTGATGTTCTTTTAACGCATCAGCAGTAATTTTATCAGGATCCTTTTGTTCTGAACGATACCATTTAATAAAGATTGATCCGAGTAATACCCCAAAAATAAGCTCTTGTAAAATCTTCATTAAAACACCGCCTAGTTGCTGATCGGCAACAGCTGACATATTTGTAAAGAGCTCTGGTCCGGAAAGAGATAAACTAGATAATGTGGAAGCTGGTACACAAAGTTCCATTGCTTTTAACCACGCCTCACCATTTGTATATGTTTCATACATAGCGTCTGATGCAAAAATAATTAACGCACAAGCAGGTGTAATTAATACCGCATTAGCAATGATATAGCCTAATTTATACAAAGGTTTCATTTGTGGACTATTAGGCATCTTTTGAATCAAAGGCCAGTACATTAAAACTGCAGAAACAAATAATACAAACGTATATGTACTATGTAAAGTTTCATTTAATTTAATGTAGTCTAATACTGCAGGTAAGTGGTAAAAAGAAAATAAACCAATAAACACAAATACCGCAACGACAGGGATTGTAAATGTTTTAAATAAAGATCTAACTACCGGTGCTTCAATCGCAACTTTCCATACCCACCAAGGAATCCCCTTAATTAAGAAAATCGGTACAAGTAACAATAAAATAGCCATTTGCACCATATGCATCGTAAACATAATGTGCGCCATTAAATCTATTGGAGATCCTTTAATAATATAAATCGTTACCATTGCCAGTACAAAATAAATAGCCTCTTCCTTTTTCAAAGGCTCACTTACTTTAAAATCCTTGCGCCACTTTGTTGTGACTAAAAAATAGATGACTGTTATGAAAACAAGAACCCCTATTAAATATGGGCTCCATAAAGCTTGGAAACCAAATATACTAAGTGGCATACAGAACGCACTCCTTTAAACTTCAGTACTCCTATTATAGAACGCTTACACTTATTCTGCAATGAACGAAAGGTGAACAAATTACTATCCACAATTTACTGTTATTCGAAGTGTAAAAAACATAATGTTCAAGGAAATCTGTGAATGTTGTAGCACTTTAATGAGGGTGATTTCCGTTCCAGGCTACTCGCTTTCCTGTGGGCGAGCGTCGAGCCGCTTCCTCCGCTGCGCTCCGTGCAGGGGCTCGCCTGTCTCGCTTTCCCACGGGAGTCGAGTAGCCTTCCACTCCAATCAACAATAGCGTAGAATTTTTATTAATTTAAATACATTTCAAAACGGACACTAGGACCCTGAACCATAATTGAACAGAATATACTTTTTAACAGTGAAGTAACTTTTTATCACATAAATTAAACCGACATATTTAGAGAATTCATGCGAATTAGTTGATTGAGGTGGAGACCGGCGACATGATAAAGAAAAAGGACTCACGCACAGTTTTGTGTATGTATCTTTTTTGCTCTTTGGACGGTGGATGTCGATAAAATTCAAAAGTTGGGCGATAATTCCTGAAAGTGTTCCAATAAAACTCAAAAGCTGGAGAGCATTTTGTTAAAACGTGTGTTATGCTAATTAGTTGATTGGAGTGGAGACTGGGCGACTCCTTGGGAATCAGCGATATAGAGGAACGAAGGCTAAAAGCATCACGTCCTGTGATAACGCATTCGTGACCAACATCCTGTTGGCCCGAGACCCTGCAGCGAAGCGAAGCGGCTCATCGGACGCCCCCAGGAAAGCGCCCAGTCGGAACGGAAATCAACTCCTCGTTTTGCCCAAACCATACTTGATAACACCTTAATTTCATTGACACAATAGAAAAAAGAAAAGCACGTTCCTACTGAAAGTAGGGAACGTGCTTCTTTGGTGATTACCACCAAATAATTGTTAAAAAAGCTAAGAAGAAAGTAAATGCGATTAGTATACCCATCCACATGAAGAAACCAATTACACCACCGAAGTGTGTTTTTTTGTCTTCTAAGTGCATGAAAGCGTAAAGTTGAAGAACAACTTGAACACCAGCAAGCAATAAGATGAGCGGTAATATTAAGTATTTAGAAAAATCAGCTGCAACTACTGCGAATGCGATAAACGTAAAGAAAATCATAATCGCAAAGTTAATTACTTGTTTACGCATATGAACGGCATTATGATGACGATCATACTCGTATTGTGCCTGAGACTTAGCAACTATAGGTGTATCGTGTGAAGACATATTATCCGATCACTCCCATCAAGTATACTACTGTAAAGATGAATACCCAAACTACGTCGATAAAGTGCCAGTATAATGCAGCCACGAAGAATTTAGGTGCATTGTATAAATTAAGACCACGCTTAGCATTACGAAGCATTAACGTAGAAATCCACACAAGACCTAATGTTACGTGGAAACCATGTGTACCAACTAATGAATAAAACGCAGTTGAGAATGCAGATTGGTTAAATGTAAAACCAAGACCTACATAATGGTTGAATTCATAGATTTCCAGACCTAAGAATCCAAGACCTAAAAGTAATGTAATACCAAGCCAAGTTTGCATAGCTTTAAAGTTAAAGTTACGCATATGGTAAATTGCATAAACAGACGTTAGTGAAGATGTTAATAATAACATCGTCATAGCGAAAGCTAAAGGTAATTCAAACAAATCTTGTGTTGTGAACTCCATGCCAGCAGGCCCTTTGTTCTTAAGCGCTAGGTAAGTAGCGAATAAACTTGCGAAAAGTACAACTTCACAGGCAAGGAAAATCCAGAAACCAACAACTTTATTTTTCCCTTCCATCGTAGCTTGTTCAGGATGATCTGGCCAAGTATGAGGAGTAAATTTAGTATTGAAATCCATTATTTATTTCCTCCTTTGCCATAAAGATGTTCTTCAATTTCAAGAATTTCTTCTTTGTGTAAGTGGAAGCCGTGATCGTCCTTAACAGAACGGAAAATCATAGCACCAAATGTAATTGCAAGACCTGCAATTAAAATATAAATTGACCACGGTTTATCTGCATCTGGATTATAAAGAGCACCGAATGCTGCGATAAACAAGCCCATAGAAATAACAAATGGGATAGCTGAGTTATTTGGCATATGAATATCACCGATTGGCTCAGCAAATGTAACTTCTTTATTTCCTTCTTGTTTTTCAATCCACCAAGGATCTAAACCACGAACAAGTGGTGTTTGACGGAAGTTATAGAATGGGATTGGTTGTGGAATTGACCATTCTAATGTACGTCCATCGCCCCATGGATCGCGACCTGCTGGTTTGCCTTTGATTGACATTAAGCAGTTGATTACCATTAAGATAACCCCTACACCCATCATTAATGCACCGATTGTAGAGATATAGTTGAACTGATCCCATCCTTGACCTTCCATGTAAGTGAATACGCGACGTGGCATACCCATTAAACCTAAGAAGTGTTGAACGAAGAACGTTAAATGGAATCCAATAAAGAATACCCAGAAAGTAATTTTACCAAGTGTTTCGTTTAACATACGGTTGAAGAAAATTGGCCAGTAGAAGTGCGCTGAACCAAATAACGCTGTTACGATACCACCAACGATTACGTAGTGGAAGTGAGCAACGATAAAGTAAGAATCGTGTAATTGGTAGTCAAGAGGTGCAGATGCTTGCATTACCCCTGTAACACCACCCGCAACGAATGACGGGATGAAACCAAGTGCATAAAGCATTGGTGTTGTAACTTTAATAGATCCGCCCCAAATAGTTAAGATCCAGTTGAATACTTTCATACCTGTTGGAACGGCAATTGCCATTGTTGCAACAGCAAAGATTGCGTTGGCTGTTGGCCCAAGACCAACTGTAAACATGTGGTGAGCCCAAACCATGAACCCTAAGAAACCGATTAAAATTGTTGCGAATACCATTGAAGAGTATCCAAATAATCGTTTACGAGAGAACGCTGGAATAATCTCAGAGAATAAACCAAACGCCGGTAATACTAAGATATAAACCTCTGGGTGTCCGAAGATCCAGAATAAGTGTTCCCAAATAATTGTGTTACCACCCATAGTATGGTCAAAGAAGTTACCACCGAACATACGGTCAAATAACATCATTAATAAACCAATTGTTAATGGAGGGAATGCGAATAAAATTAATGCACTTGAAACAAGTGCAGTCCAAGTGAATAATGGCATACGCATGAATGTCATACCTGGAGCACGCATTGTAATAATCGTAACGATAAAGTTAAGACCTGATATTAATGTACCTGCCCCTGATATTTGTAAACCGAGAACATAGAAGTCAATACCATGTCCAGGAGAATATAAAGATAATGATGCATAAGATGTCCAGCCCGCATCAGGAGCGCCACCCATAAAGAATGACAGGTGAAGGAATAATGCACCTAGGAAGAATAACCAAAACCCTAAAGAGTTAAGGAACGGGAATGCTACGTCACGCGCACCAATTTGTAATGGTACAAGCATGTTCATAAATGCGAATAGTAATGGAGTCGCAGCTAGGAATAACATTGTCGTTCCGTGCATTGTTAATAATTCATTGAAAAAACCAGCTGAGATGAAATCGTTATTTGGTTTCATTAATTGAATACGCATTAATAACGCTTCAAAACCAGCGATAGCAAAGAACAATGTACCGGCTAATAAATACATTACTGCTAACTTTTTATGGTCAACAGTTGTAATGTAGTCCCAGACAGTTGCTCCAAAGCCCTTTTTCTGTGTGTATGAGCTCACAACTTCTACCTCCCTCAAAGTTTGTTACATAAAACTTAAAATTATTTCTCAACAGATAAGCCCATGATATAAGTTGCTAGAGCTTGAATTTCTTCGTCAGTTAAGTCGCCATAAATTGGCGCAGTACCATCTGCATTCATCATTAAGTTACCTGGTTTGAATTGCCCAGGATCCTTAATCCAAGCTTTTAAGTTATCTTCATTATGTTCTAAGAAACCAGCAACACGGTTACGGTCACCAAAAGCAGTTAAGTTAGGACCTGGTGTACCTGCACCACTTGTACCAGATACAGCATGACAACCCATACAGCTCTTAGCAAATGTTGCTTCCCCAAGATCTGTTGAAGTTTTGTCAGCTTTTTTCCCATCTGTTGCTTTCATTGAAGCTACCCATGCATCGAATGCATCTGGGCTTAATGCTTTAACTTTGAAGTCCATTAGAGCATGTGAAGGACCACATAACTCAGCACATTTACCATAGAATACGCCGTCTTTAAGGTCTTTTGATTCTTTATCGAATTCTAGATAGAACTTGTTTAAGTTCTCTACGTTCGTATCCATTTTACCGCCTATAGCAGGAATCCAGAATGAGTGCTTAACATCGGCAGCTTTTAAGTTAAAGTAAACTTTTTGACCTGTTGGTACAACTAATTCTTGTGCAGTTACAATACCTTGGTTAGGGTATTCAAACTCCCACCAATATAATTTAGCAGTTACATTTACTGTAAGTGCTGTTTTGTCACCGTTTTCATCTACTTCGTCCATCGCAGCAACATCTGCAAATTTGTAAGTAGCCGTAACAACTGGTACAGCTAAGATTAATAATAAAATAATTGGAATAACTGTCCAAATTATTTCAAGAGTGTGACTTCCTTCTACTTGCTTAGGAATAACGTTTTCGCCAACTTTTGAACGGCGGAATTTTAAGAATGCAAGTAAATAGATAACGGATACTATTACTACAACTAACGTCATAATCCCAGTAGCTAGCATTAATAGATTGAATTGTTCTTTACCTACTTGACCAGATGGTTTCAGTGCAGAAATATAATCTTCACCACAACCAGAAAGGAAAACCATCATCACTGCTAGTAGTGAAAAAAGACGCCATTTTTTAAGCCCTTTCATCATGCTTAATTAAACCCCTCTTTCTTTGTTGTATTTTCATGTGTACCTAGGAAATAAGTTCTGTCTATATGAATTCTTTAGGAAAAGAAAGAATTCCTAAATTTAGCTAAACAACGCAAAAATTATGATGGATACAAATAGTATGGTCATATGATTCAACGAATAGATAAACATTTTATTTGCCCATTTCATATCATCTTTTGTAGTAAAGCCTTTAAAAGCTAGAATCAACCAGCCCAAGTTCAATGCAGTGGCAAGAATTAAGAAGCCTACTCCAAGCTCTGGTAAAAGGAATGGTAATGGTAATAATAAAAGAATCCAGAATAACATCGAGTACTTTGTACGTTTAAATCCTTTTACTACAGGTAGCATTGGTATATTAGCTGCACGATATTCCTCAGTACGTTTCATAGCAAGTGCATAAAAATGCGGTGGTTGCCATGCAAACATGATTAGGAATAAGGCAAGTGCTCCAGGACCTAATGCAGGTTCAACAGCTGCAAACCCAATAACTGGTGGAATCGCCCCTGAAATACTTCCTACAACCGTGTTACTAACATGCTTCCTCTTTGACCACATTGAGTACAGAACGACATAAGCAAATATTCCTACTAGTCCCCACATGCCGGCCGCAAACGAAGCCGCAAATAACAAAATTTCACCTACAATTAAAAATGAGAGGGCAATAGTCAATACAAAATTCGGCTTAAATCTCCCCGTTACTGTCGGTCTACCCTTCGTTCTTTTCATGATTGGATCAATATCCTGATCAATAAAGTTATTCATTGCGCCCGAGCCACCTATAATTAATGCCGCACCCAGCATGGTGAACAATATTACATCTAGCTCTTGCAAAAAGTGTCTACTAGTAAATTGAAATGCCAGCCACATCCCTGTAAACGTTGTGACAAGATTCGAGTTAACGATGCCAATTTTTATTAGTGCTAAGAAATCTTTTACGACAGATGTTGATGCCGGTCCGCCATTTCTAGTAGCCGTCAGTGCACGACCGTTTGACATAATACCTCTCCTTTCATTTTTGTAAGCATATTCCGCTACCAATTACTATAGCGAAATTTGCGATTGATTTCTAGACATTAAGTGAAATTTAGATGAAGTTGTAAAAATTAGCTTTGTCTAGAAAAATAATTAAAAACAACATATCTATAGTAAAACATTTTCTAAAATGAATTGTGAAGGTTAGAGTACGAAATTATGAACAATTTGTGAAATGGAATCGACATCTAATACTCCCTACTCTTTACAAGTTGTTTTTTACCTGTATTTTCGATATCATCTAGTAGCAGAAACATTACTTTCATGTAATGTTCATAGACAAAGTAGGTGACTCATTTTATGCAACACAACAGGTATATGAAATGGTTTGCTGTTGCCGCTACAGTTGGAATGCTCCTTATTTTACTAGGTGGAGCACTTGTTACCAAAACAGATAGTGGCTTAGGCTGTGGTCGAAACTGGCCTGATTGCAATGGTTCTCTTATTCCAAAAGAAATTACACCAGCAGTCTTAATTGAATTTTCACATCGTCTTGTAACTGGGATCGTATCTCTTTCAATTCTTGCGTTAACAGTTTGGACATGGCGTAAACTCGGTCATATTCGTGAAGTAAAATTATTAGGTTTCTTAGCGATGTTTTTCTTAATCGCACAAGCTCTTATTGGAGCAGCTCAAGTGTTGTGGGGACAAGGTGATTTCATACTAGCACTCCACTTTGGGATTTCTCTTATTTCCTTTGCTGCTGTTCTCCTTCTTTCTATGATTGTATTTGAAGTCGATCGGAAATTTGATGCCGATAACGTTTTTATTGGAAAAAAATTACGTTGGCATACGATTGCTGTCACAATTTATTCTTATTTAGTCGTTTATACAGGGGCGCTTGTTCGCCATACAGACGCTAGCTTAATATGTCCTGACTGGCCATTTTGCTATAACGATACACCATTCGCAGCTTTTAATAATATGTATGAATGGGTGCAAATGGGACATCGCCTAGCTGTTCTTATCTTTTTCATTTGGATTGCATACATAACTTGGCACGCTGTAAAAGAATATAAACATCAACGTGTTATTTACTATGGCTGGATTATTGCCTTTACAATAGTAATTTTACAAGTGATTGCTGGTATGCTAGTAGTCCTAACTAAATTGAATTTAACAGTCGCATTACTTCATTCATTATTTATTTCAATTCTATTTGGTCTACTTTGCTATATGGTAATGCTAGTTGCACGTAGCAATTATAATGAAAAAAACAAATAATAGTAGAAAAAGATTCGCCATATTTTTCGATGGCGAATCTTTTTTATTTTTTCAAACGCTTCTATCTTAATGTGTTAAAAAATCGATAAGTTTATTATTGCAAAATAGTAAATTAATAGATTCATCACCATAAGTTGGGGATGACATTTGTTAAAACGTATACCCTGTATATAAGTTGATTGGAGTGGAGGCTGGGCGAATACTTCATGATCAACATCCTTTTTCATCGGACGCCCCAGGAAAGCGCTCAGCCGGAATGGAAATCAACCCTACATTATAGTGAAGAGCCACTATAGCAAAATAAAAAAGGTTATTAGTATGCTATAAAAGCCATCTAATAACCTTCTTTTTTATCGATTATTCGATTTCAATTAACAAATCACCTGTTGAAATGGCGTCACCCGCACTAGCGTATACTTCTTTCACGACGCCGTCTTTCGGTGCTTGCACTGTTGTTTCCATTTTCATCGCTTCGGTAATTAATAAGTGATCCCCACGTTTTACAGAGCTTCCTTTGGATACGACTACCTTTAAAACCGTACCTGGCATCGTTGCTCCAATTTGATTTGGGTTGCTTGGATCTGCTTTTAATGCAAGGCTGCCATCTACTTCAACAGTCATATCTTGAATGACTAGTTCACGGGATTGACCGTTTAGCTCAAAATAAATAACACGTGTACCATCATGCTGTGGTTCGCCAATGGAAACAAGTTTAATAATCAGTGTTTTTCCTTTTTCAATCTCGACTTCGATTTCTTCGCCTAGTTTTAACCCGTAAAGGAATGTTGGCGTATCTAATACCGAAATATTGCCGAAGGAGTTCACTGTTTTTGCATACTCTTCAAACACTTTCGGATACAAAGCAAACGCTAGCACATCCTGCTTCGTCACGGGACGATTTAACTTTTCCTCTAGTATCGCCTCTAGTTGCTCAAAATTCACAGGCTCCAGTAGCTCGCCAGGACGTACCGTAATTGCTTCACGATCCTTTAACACTACCTTTTGGAGTGCCTCTGGGAAGCCACCATGCGGTTGTCCTAAATAGCCTTGGAAGAACTCAATCACAGAATCTGGGAAGTCGATAGTTTGCCCTCTTGTCAGTACAGAATTTTCATCTAAATCGTTTTGTACCATAAATAACGCCATATCACCGACTACTTTCGAAGATGGTGTTACTTTGACAATATCGCCAAATAGAAGGTTTACGCGGGAATACATGTGCTTCACTTCTTCCCATCTGTCCCCAAGCCCCACTGCTTTGGCTTGCTGCTGCAAGTTACTATATTGGCCTCCTGGCATCTCGTGGACATAAATTTCAGAATGTGGGCTAATCATGCCGCTTTCAAAATCCTTATAATACTTACGTACATCTTCCCAGTAGTATGATAACTTTTCAAGCGCATCGATATCGGCACGAACCTCCCGCTTACTGCCCTTCATTGCATAGTACAGGGAGTTTGCACTTGGCTGTGACGTTAAGCCTGCCATCGAACCGAGCGCCGTATCAATGATATCCACTCCTGCCTCGATCGCCTTGGCATATAAATAAATACCATTGCCACTTGTATCATGCGTATGCAGATGGATTGGTAGACTTGTCGTCTCTTTCAACTCGGAAATTAAACGATATGCTGCTTCTGGTTTCAATAATCCAGCCATATCTTTTATCGCTAAAATATGGGCACCTGCTGCTTCTAGCTCCTTTGCCATTTCCTTGTAGTATTGAACTGAATATTTTGCTCTTGTTTCATCAAAAATATCTCCTGTGTAACAGATCGCAGCTTCAGCAATTTTACCTGATTGACGTGCAGCATCTATGGCTACTTCCATTCCTTTAATCCAGTTCAAGCTATCAAAAATGCGGAAAACATCAATGCCTGATGCCGCTGATTCAGCGATAAACTCTCGAATTAAATTGTCTGGGTAGTTTGTGTAGCCGACTGCATTCGCACCACGTAATAACATTTGGAATAGCACATTCGGTACTTGTTCACGCAGCTTGGCAAGGCGCTCCCATGGGTCTTCTTTTAAGAAACGATACGCCACATCAAATGTCGCGCCTCCCCACATTTCGAGTGAGAAGAAATCATGCATCATGTGCGCTGTTGCGTCTGCAATTTCGAACATATCCTGTGAACGTACACGCGTCGCAAGAAGTGATTGGTGCGCATCTCGGAAAGTTGTATCCGTTAATAGCACATCCTCTTGCTCTTGAATCCATTTCACAAGCCCTTCTGCTCCTTGGGCATCTAAAATTTGCTTTGTCCCTGCTGGAGGAATGATTAATTTATCGACTTTTGGGATGCTCGGCTGTACAAAAATTGGTTTCGCCTTCTGCTCTACTCCTGGGAAGCCATTTAGCGTCACATTGCCAATATAACTTAAGAGCTTTGTCCCACGGTCCTGGCGCACAGGGAAATTAAATAGTTCAGGTGTTGTATCGATAAAGCTTGTATCAAATGCACCCGTTAAAAATTTCTCGTGTGTTACGACATTATTTAAGAATGGAATATTCGTTTTCACGCCACGAATACGGAACTCTTTTAAATTTCGATCCATTTTTGCTGCGGCTTCTTTAAACGTCATTCCTGTTGTTGAAATTTTCACCAGTAATGAATCATAGTACGGTGTTACTACAGCCCCTTGGAAGCCATTACCGGCATCTAAACGAACGCCAAAGCCTCCGCTTGAACGGTACACCATAAGCTTCCCTGTATCTGGCATAAAGTCATTCGCTGGGTCTTCCGTTGTGACACGTGCTTGAATCGCATAGCCGATCATTGGAATATCCGCCTGTAGTGGAATGTGTATTTCCTCACTGTGAAGACCGTAGCCTGCTGCCACTTTAATTTGGGCGTGCACAATATCGACACCCGTAATCATTTCAGTAATCGTATGCTCTACTTGAATACGAGGGTTGACCTCGATGAAATAAAAATCCTCGCCTGCAACTAAAAATTCTACTGTCCCTGCATTTATGTATGAGACATTTTTCATTAATTGAACTGCAGCATCGCAAATTCGGTTTCTTAAATCTTCCGAAATTGAGTTAGATGGTGCGATTTCAACAACCTTTTGATGACGACGTTGAATCGAACAATCACGTTCATATAAATGAATGATATTGCCCTGTTGATCGCCAATAATTTGGACTTCTATATGCTTCGGCTTAATAATAGCCTTTTCTACATACACCTCATCAGAGCCAAATGCTGCCTTCGCCTCTGATTTTGCACGTTCATAGGAGGAAGCTAGCTCCTCTTCTGTACGAACAAGACGCATTCCACGACCACCACCGCCTAGTGCTGCCTTAATCATAATTGGATAGTCATGTGCGTTAGCAAAGGCCTCTACCTCTGTTAAATCAGCTACTGGACCATCTGTACCAGGAATAACAGGAATACCTGCAGCAATTGCTTGTTCACGCGCCTTCACCTTGTCTCCAAACATATCTAAATGCTGGGAAGTCGGCCCAATGAAGACAATCCCCTCTTCTTCACAACGACGTGCAAATTCTACGTTTTCCGATAAAAAACCATAACCCGGATGAATCGCATCAACATTAGCATCTTTAGCAATCGTGATAATGCCCTCAATATCTAAATAAGCATCAATTGGTTTCTTGCCAGCTCCCACTAAATAGGCCTCATCTGCTTTAAAGCGATGGAATGCCCCACTGTCCTCCCGCGAATAAATGGCTACAGTTTGGATATTCAACTCCGTACATGCACGGAAAATACGAATTGCAATTTCTCCTCGATTGGCTACGAGAATTTTTTTGATTGACTCCATTGATATCCCCCTTTATGATTGTGTTTTTCTTCTTTCTATCTTTTCAAACATAGAAACATTAATTAATATTCCGATCGCTAAAGATAGAATAATTATAGATGTCCCGCCATAGCTAATAAAAGGTAGCGTTACACCGGTTAACGGGATTAACCCAGTTACACCCCCAAGATTGATGAACGTTTGCCAGCCAATCCAGCTCGCAATACCAGCCGCAATCATACGTGCTAGTGGATCTTTCGTGCGCAACGCAATCGAAAATCCTTTATATACAATAAATCCTAAACCACCTAAAACGATAAGAACGCCCCAAATTCCTAGTTCCTCCATAATAATCGCCATAATAAAATCGGTTTGTGGTTCAGGCAAATACCCCAATTTTTGAATCGATTGACCGAGACCTCTTCCCTCTAGACCGCCTCCGCCAATGGCATAATAACTATTGACAACTTGGTGACCACTACCACTTTCATAATTAAATGGGTTTATGTATGATTTAATACGGCCCATACGGTTATCCGTTAACATATCCCCTTTAAACAACCATAGTATACCAAAGATGACTCCTCCAAACGCACCCAATACCCCGAAAAACTTCCAAAATGTTTTAAACGGAATGCCACTCGCTGCTACAACACAAACAGCGATTCCACATAAAATAATACTTGCTCCCAAATCGGTTTCAAATGCAACACCAGCAACAACTAGAATCCAGAGGAATATTGGATAAAATATTTCATTTGGTTGTAGCTTTTCAAGTGTATATTTTTGTCCTTTCCGATAAAAAGCAGCAGCAAAATATAAAATTATAAATAGCTTCGCATATTCAGAAGGCTGAAAGTTCCCAAAACCGGGGACGGAAATCCAACTTTTAGACCCTATTCCTGCTTCATCACCATTACCAGCAACTTTTACCCAAGTAAATAGTACAACTAATACAGCCGTTAGTATCAACATAACTTTTTTATTTGCATAATGCTTATACGGAAAAAATGCCGCTGCTAAAAATCCAAGAAAAGCTACAGTTAAATTGATTACTTGCTTGTGGTAATAATAATCTGGTGCCTTTCCTTTTATTGCAATCGCTACCATCATACTTGAACTATAAATCATCACTAACCCAAATATACTTAATAATAGGAAAGTAAAAAATAATGGGTAATCAAAATTTTGTGCATAACGTTTTAAGTATTGTTTCATCGGAAAACCTCATTCTAGAAAAAAAACTCAAATCGCAAATTGCGTTTGAGTTTTTTCTTTTTATTTGTCTGTATACGCGTCATGTAGTACAGAAAGTTCTTTCTCGAGTGAATCGAGAATTTCTTTGCCTTTTTCGCGATCAATGAGTCCAAGCTTCACAGCAAAGTCAATTTCACGTGAAAGGCCGAACATTTGTGTATCTAATACTTCTTCATATAGAGGGCATTGTGGCATTGTTAAATGATCCATTTGTACTCGAATGAGGCGAGCAATTTTATCTGCATCAGCAACTAAAAGCTCCAAAGCCTTCTCTTGAAAAGAAGTTTGTGATTTAGTATCCATGAGGACGCCCCCATTATCTGATATTTCTTCGATTCTATCTTAATAAAGTTTATCTTTTAGTCGTTAAAAATGCAAGTGTCTACATTGGAAAATAGAGAAATCGAATTATATTTCTTTATTATCTCTAGTCATTAGCGTTATACTATTTCATGGATATACAAGATTTGAGGAGGATTTCTATTATGGAAACAATAATTCCTATCAAGGGCGCAGTTACATTCCAACTAACATTAGATCCCACTGTTTGGATTTTCGATGATCGTAAATTAGATTTAAAAACGTACTTCGATGCAAAAGAAGTTGAGGAAGATTCGGATATTAAATATATGCGTGAGGTAGGTGCTCACTGGTCACGTGAGATTATGGAAGGGGCTACTTTCCCACCAACATTGAAATCAGAACGAAAATTTGACCGCAAAGGGATGGAAACAGGTACTTTCGGGATCGAATTAAGTCCCTTCTTGAAAAATGCTGAAATTAAACCTGAAGCAACAACAATCGTCATTGAATGTGAAGATGGCAAAGAATATCCATTTACAATCGAAGAAGCTCATACATTAATTTTAAAATATAGCCAAGATGGCAAGCCATTACTTGAAGATGGTCCTATTCATGTGCTATTTAGAGACGGTTCAAATGTAGACAACCCGATCAAAAATGTATTTGCTATTCGTGCTGAGTAGGAGGGATTGCAATGCGCGTAAAATGCGTTATTTGCGATACAATTAACAATTTAGATGATAATTTACCGTTAGCAAAAAAATTACGCAATCGACCAATTAATACGTATATGTGTGGTACATGCCATGATCGTATTGAAGATAATACTGTCGCACGCATTGAAACAGGAAATTTCCGTTTTTATCGTACTTCACCACAAATGGATAAAGAATTTTAACAGCAACTGAAGGAGGTGACTCATTATTTGAGACACCTCCTTTATGTTGTTGAAAACTATTGTGTCAATGAAATTAAGGGTCCTAATCAATTATGCCTCGGCATAATTGCGTCCGGAGGCTTTAACTTCTTTCAGCGGGTATTTGGACACCCGCTGAAAGAAGTTAAATATAGTATGCTCTTCGGCAAAACGAGGGGGTGATTTCCGTTTCGGCTGGGCGCTTTCCTGGGGGCGTCCGATGAGCCACTTAGGCCAACAGATGTTTTTTGCGCGAAAGCGTAGTGCTAACGTAGCGGCAGCAGCATGATGTTGGTCACGAAGGCGTTATCACAGGATGTGATGGTTTTAGCCTTCGTTCCTCTACCGCTGATCCCCAAGGAGTCGCCCAGCCTTCACTTCAATCAACCTCTTCACATGACATACGTTTTAACAAAATGTCATCCAACTTTTTAGTTTTATCGGAACTTTCAGGAATTATTGCCCAACTTTTAAATTTTATCGATAAACTTTCACGTTTTATCACCCAACTTTCACATTTTATCACCCATCTTTTAATTTTTATCGACATCCACCTTCCAAATAGCAAAAGGGTTTCTTCTGTGCGAAAGCGTAGCGGCAGCAACAAATGTTTTCTGCGCGAAAACGAAGTGTCAGCGGCAAATGTTTTCTGCGCGAAAACGAAGTGTCAGCGGCAAATGTTTTCTGCGCGAAAACGAA
>NZ_JBGCCD010000016.1:0-126733 GCF_041262405.1 Lysinibacillus sp. RC79 | reverse complement strand
TTTGATGTCCAAAATTTTGTTTCGTTCACCAACTCAAGGTTAGCTACTAAAAACTTTATTGATTACGTTTTGCTTGTTCAGTTTTCAAGGTTCATGTCGTTACTGTTTTCTCAACAGCAACTTTTATATAATATCATGTCGTTCGCTAGATGTCAACAACTAATTTTCGTTTGATTTAATTGTTTTTCAGTAGCTATCTTAACGACTTGTATAATACTACACTCTTAATTTTAAAAGGTCAACACTTTTTCTAAAAAAACTTTATAGTTTTTCACTTCATCGAGAAACTTCCTATATAAAAGGTTAAGAAAACAATTTAATATTAGACTCACAATCTGACGTTAATTTAATGTTTTATTGTTATATAAAATATAATTTTATCATAATTTCTATTAAAATAAATTGTTTTTCATTAAAAACAAAAACTCGGTATAGAAACCGAGTTTTTAAAATGGAAAGAAAAATGGAATTGCTAGCACCATGACAACAAACATAATAATCTGTAATGGCATTCCAATCTTCACAAAATCCATAAATTTATAACCGCCAGCTGTCATCACAAGCGCATTTGTTGGGGAAGCAATTGGTGTGACAAACGCCATACTCGCTGCTACAGCCACAGCAATCATAAATGTCGTTGGACTTGCTTCCATTGCAATTGCAGCATTCATAGCAATTGGCGCGAACAATACCGCAGTGGCAGTATTACTAATAAACTGACCAAAGACTGCAGTTAAAATGTAAACTCCAATCAGTACTCCGTAAGGTCCATAGTCACCAAGCGCATTGATAATACCATCAGATAAGATGGTCATCCCTCCTGTTTTCTCCAATGCTGTCGCCATCGGAAGCATTGCAGCTACAAGCACAATACTTTCAAAATTCATATTGCTGTATGCATCTTCCATATTACGCAAACAACCTGTTAATATCATCAATACGGCACCAATCATAACGGAAATAACAGCAGGGAAAATTTCAAAAGCCATTAACACAATCATTAAAAGCATAATGACACCAGCAATACCGGCTTTCCCTGTAGCTGCAGCTACACTAGCATGCTCCTTTGGCTGACCAACAACAACGACATCCTGTGTTTCCCTTGCAAGTAATAGAATTTCATCCCATGCACCTTGTACTAAAATGGCATCTCCAAATTTCAATTTATGCGTCACCATATCTTGAAGTTTATAGCCGCCTCTACGATTAATGCCAATTATATTAAGATTATATTTCTCTCGGAAGCCTAGGGAGCTGACAGTCTTATTAATAAAGCTAGAATTTGGTGTTAATAATACCTCAGCAATACCAAGATGCTTCGATACCAATTCATCAGCCTCTCCTTCAGCCAGTTCCTGCATCTCTAGACTATAATCAGAAGCAAAACGACGAATATTCTCTTCCTCACCTTGGACATACAATTCATCTTTGGCATGTATCACACTTGTCGGACCTGCCATTTCCTGATATGTCATCGGTAAAAAATTAATGCCTTCTTGAGATCGACGGTGAATTTTCATCATACATAGCGTATATTTGGCTGGAAGCTTTAATTCTGCTAATGTTGCGTCAATAATAGATGAACCCTCTGGCACAAACACTTTAAACAAACGATTGTTTAAATCATATTGCTTAATAATTTTCTTTGGAGATAGTTTATAGTCAGCTTTTGTTTGTGAGCGGTTTTTATCATTTGGTAATAGTTTATTTCGCACAAGTACTAAATAAGTAATACCAACAATCATCCCTACAATGCCAATGGGTGTTATTTCGAAAAAGCCTAGTTTATTGTAACCACGATCGACCAATAACTGACTAACAATTAGGTTTGTCGGTGAAGCAATAAGTGTCATAAGCCCAGAAAGACTTGCAACGTATGAAAGTGGCAGTAAAAATTTTGATGGGCTTTCCTTCATACTAATCGCAATACTAACAACTATTGGCATCATCAAAGCTACAGTACCTGTATTACTCATAAATGCACCGACAGAACCTACAATAATGAGCAATAACACAAATAATTTCAACTCACTATTACCTGACCACTTTAGTAGTAATTGCCCCGCCATCCCTGCGAGTCCTGTTCGTAGAATTCCTGCACCCACGACAAATAGCCCTGCAATCATTAAAACTACAGAGTTTGAAAACCCAGCTAGAGCCTCTGTAGGTGTTAAAATATCCATAATGACAAATGCTAGAAGTGACACAATCGCAACGAGATCCGCTCGTACTTTATTCGTCACAAACGCAAAAATTGTCGCTCCTAAAATAAGAAATGTTAATGTAAGTTGCACATCTAAGAATTCCTTTCTAATCATTAATCATTGTGATTTACTAAAGGTGATACGCATTTTTAATGGCTGCACCTCATGTTTGTTATATCACTTTGATTTATTATAACTTACCAAGAACTACATATAGGAAAGTTCACCATCTTTTCGAAATAAAATATTCATCACCATAGCGTGAGGTTGATTTCCGTTCCGGCTGGGTGCTTTCCTGGGGGCGTCCGATGAGCCGCTTGGGCCAACACGATGTTGGTCACGAAGGCGTTATCACAGGATGTGATGGTTTTAGCCTTCGTTTTCTAATCCCCAAGGAGTCACCCAGCCTCCACTCCAATCAACTTATATAAATAGCAATGTTTCAGCAAATGGTATACCAAACTTTTGTTAATAAAAATAAGTGCGGTATTAAACCACACTCTACTATCATGTATCGGCCTTACCTAGATTATTTTTGATAAAGATTATGCTCTTTAATATAGTCATAACAAGCGTCGGGGAGTAGGTATCTAGGTTCACCGCCCATTGCGAATTCTTCTCGAATATAGGTAGAGCTAATTTCCATCGCTAAACCTTTGTCAATTAAATGGAATCTTCCATCATCATGATTCCTTAAAATTGGAGAACGACTAATCGTTGATAACATATCGATCCCATGCCTTGCCATTACAATAAATTTGTTCTCAGCTACTAACGCCTCTCCTTTTTTCCACAATCCTGCGCCAATATCAACTAATAAATCGGCTCCCATAATAAAATGAATGTCATCATTAGGGTGCTGTTCTCTAAAATATTTCATCGTATCATACGTGTAAATGTTCCAGCCTTCTTGCTCCATTTCATATGAATCAGCAATAAAACGCTCATCCTTAGCAATAGCCAGCTGTAGCATATTCCATCGATGAGAATTCTCTGTTTTTATCTCCTTGTCCTTTCGTTTATTTGAACAAGGTAAAAAAATTACTTTATCTAATTTGCAACGATGTGCGACTGTGCTTGCAGTCCAAAGATGAACATTTGTAATTGGATCAAAGGACGATCCGTAAATTCCTATTCTCGCCATTATCTATCCCTCCATTCCTCTTCCCTTTTAGTTTCTTCCATTCATCATCTTCGTGACTTTTTCTTTAATTTCTTTAATTCTTGTCATTTTGTTATCCCAGCATGCTTGGCTTAAATCGACAGGATACTCTTCTGGATTCATTGTTCGTTTGTACTCACTCCATAGTAGATGTAAATTTTCTGCTACATATACTTGAATTTCTTGAAGTGTTGGTTCGTTGTAAAGAATAGATCCATTTACTACAATTTCTTGATGTAATTCTTTGGCTGTAAAATTCGTCACAAATTTACTGATATAAGTATGAACAGGGTGAAACATTTTCAAGCGTTTTTCCTCTTGCGGGTTTTCGTAGTCCAATGCAATATAATCCCCTTCAGCATGACCATTGTCTTTATTAATAATTCGATAGATACGCTTGCGGCCTGGAGTAGTTACTTTTTCAGGATTTCCGGAAATTTTGATGGTATCGACCATTTTCCCATTTCCATCTTCAATAGATACTAATTTGTATACTCCCCCAAGAGCTGCTTGATCGTAGGCTGTAATAAGCTTAGTTCCGATTCCCCATGTATCAATTTTTGCTCCTTGTGACTTCAAATTTATAATCGTGTATTCATCTAAATCATTCGATGCTATAATTTTCGCTTCAGTGAAACCAGCTTCATCTAGCATTTTTCTTGCTTTTTTTGAAAGATACGCTAAGTCTCCACTGTCCAAACGAATTCCTACAAAATTGGTTTTATCTCCAAACTCCTTTGCGACCCGAATTGCATTAGGAACACCTGAACGCAACGTATCATACGTATCTACTAAGAAAACACAATCTTTATGTGTACTTGCATACTTTGTAAATGCAGTGTATTCATCGCGATATGCCTGTATCATGGCATGTGCATGAGTACCTGACACAGGGATGCCAAATAATTTTCCAGCTCTTACATTGCTAGTTGCAGAAAATCCACCGATATAAGCCGCACGAGTTCCCCAAATGGCTGCATCAAATTCATGAGCCCGGCGAGTACCAAATTCCATCGCCACATCCATTCCAATCACTTGTTTAATGCGCGATGCCTTTGTTGCGATCAGAGTTTGGTAATTAACGATATTCAATAAAGGTGTTTCAATTAATTGAGCTTCTGCCAACGGAGCTTCAATTCGTAAAATAGGTTCATTAGCAAATACCAATTCACCTTCCTTCATTGCAGAAATAGTACCTGTAAATTTTAGATTTTGAAGGTATTTAAGAAAGCCCTCTGAATATTTCCCTTCCTCACGTAAATATTGAATATCACTATTAGAAAAACCAAAGTTTTCGATAAACTCCATCATCTTTTTTAAGCCTGCAAATATCGCATAGCCATTACCGAACGGAAGTTGTCGAAAGTACAGTTCAAAAACCGCTGTTTGATTTTGAGTACCATCACTCCAGTAAGTTTCCACCATATTTATTTGATATAAATCCGTGTGCAACATGAAGCTATCGTCTGCATATTTCATACCCCGTTCCTCCGTTTACATAATAGTAGCTCCGAGGGAATGCTCGAAATGTCCTAACGCCCACTCATGCCCCGCTTGATTAAAAGACGCCACTGCATTTTTATGAATAACAATGCTAAATCCTTTATTATAGGCATCTACCGCTGTATGAAGAACACAAATATCTGTACATACACCTATTAAATGCAGTTCAGTAATGCCTCTTTCACGCAATTTAATCTCTAAATCAGTTCCTGCAAATGCAGAATATCTTGTTTTATCCAAGTAGTAGACATGATTTAACTCTTTATTTTCTTCATATAGTTCTTTTAAGGAGCCAAATAGTTCCCTACCCCCTGTACCTCTAATATTATGAGGAGGAAAAAGCTTTGTTTCCGGGTGATAGCTATCATCTTTTTCATGAACATCAATGGCAAAAACTACAAAATCATCATTTGACATAAATTCCTTTGTTAATTGTGTATTTGCCTCTTCCAATAGTTGCCCCGGTTTTCGGCAAGTTAGAGCTCCATCTGGTGCTACAAAATCCACTGTATAATCAATATTAATCAATGCACGCTTTTGCATATTCCATCACTCCATTTTCTTTTTAATTAGTAATTAAAGAATTACAAATTACTATATTGAAAAATTATCAGGAAAGACAGGTGCTTTCCTAATGATAAATTGACTCTACGATTTCGAAGTCATTAAAAGTATATAATTGCGACGGTCTAAATGAATTTCTTTTTGTTTTCTTTGGTTTATCTTCTTCATCTAATACTTTTTCAATAAAAGGTAACTTGGGGGCTTTTGTAAAGAACACAGAATCATTTGAAATGCGTGGATCATCCCCCACTGTTAATAAAACCCTCTGCAGTTCAGATAAAGTAAATTCTTTTGGTAAAAAGTTTTTAGCAACCGTTGTTTGTATCATATCTTTCTTAATAAACTCTAAAGCGTCTGAAATAATTTTTCGATGATCAAAGGCTAATTCGAGTTTAAACACTTCACTTATATCGAATAGCTCTACTTCTGCCGCATCATCATTGGCTTGACGCTGGTCAATGTATACTTCCGGAACGATTGCATAAAAGGCATTCGAAATCATCCAACCCCGAGGATCACGATCTATGTCATCGTAGACACCAAAGTGTTTAACGTGTAGACCATCTACATTCGTTTCCTCCTTCAATTCTCTTTTAGCAGCCATATAAGCTGTTTCCCTTTTTGTCGCATCTACAAATCCACCGGGAAGCGCCCATTTTCCACCTTCGATATTTGGATTTCCTTCATGATCTTTATCAGCCCGTTTAATCAACATGATTTTAAGCGTCATCATTGGAGGTGCTTTTTCCTCTACTTTTTCGGATGTTATTGTAAAAATTGCGATATCTGATGTATACCCATCAGGTGTTATATATTTAGAAGAATCATAATTCGCAAGAACTTCTTCTTGTGAACGATATTTTGTCATTTTAAGATAACTCCTTTGATACCATGTTTTGCAGGAATGAAGATGAAGGTTTAAATAAAGCGTAATGCTTCAACTATATACAACTCCCTTAGAGAGCGAGTATTTGTTTTACTTCTTATGGTTTTCTCCTGCTCACACGGGTGGTAAAATTTTAGATCATCATCATAACGTGTGTGGTCGATTTCCGTTCCAGCTGGGCGCTTTCCTGGGGGCGTCCGATGAGCCGCTTCACTCGCGGTGCTCGCTCCAGGGTCTCGGGCCATCACGATGTTGGTCACGAAGGCGTTATCACAGGACGTGATGTTTTTAGCCTTCGTTCCTCTATTGCTAATCCCCAAGGAGTCGCCCAGCCTTCACTCCAATCAACTTATATATGGCATATGTTTACCAAATGTCATCTGGAAATTTGGACACTACTTCATTATATTTTCTATAAATCGCTATCAGTAATTCGTAATTCATGAATTACTATTTAATAACATGATAACTTTTCCAGTTAACAATTTCAACTCTTTTAATAAAAAAAGAAAAAATTCATTAAAAAAGCATAAACAAAGCATTTCTGCCTTATTTATGCCTTTCGTATTAATTAATTCACTAATTGATTGTTCAAAAGAATACCATCCTGAACAACAACTCGCCCATTTTTAATTACAGTATTCGTATGATTCATGCCATAGAAATATTGTAACTGCTTGTAATTGGCAACATCCAATATAATGACGTCAGCTTGTTTGCCCGCTTCAAGAGAGCCAATTTGATGTCCACGGTTAAGTGCATATGCAGCATTAATAGTTGTCGCTGTTAACACTTCCTCTAGCGTCATGCCCATATGCATACAAGCTAAATTCATGATAAAGGGTAGACTCATCGTTGGGGATGAGCCAGGGTTAAAGTCAGTTGATATAGCTACAGGTACCCCTTCATCGATCATTAGGCGTCCTCTTGCAAATGGCGCACGTAAGAAGAATGCTGTTCCAGGTAGCAACACGGCAATCGTTCCAGCTTCAGCCATTTTTTGTATACCCTCATCAGAAGCAACTAGTAAATGCTCCGCCGAAATCGCCCCTACTTCCGCTGCAAGCTCCGCTCCCTTATAAGGCTCAATTTCATCTGCATGAATTTTCGGTGTTAACCCCAACGCTTTTCCAGCCTCTAAAATGCGTTGTGATTGCTCTGGCGTAAATACACCTTTTTCACAAAATACATCATTGAATTCTGCAAGGTTTAGCTCAGCTACTTTCGGCAACATGTCATGAATGACTACATCCACAAATTCATCCTCACGTCCTTTATAGTCACGTGGCACCGCATGCGCCCCCATAAAGGTACTAACGACATCAATGTCATGTGTGGCTTGCAATTCCTTAGCTACTTCAAGCTGTTTCTTTTCAGTTTCCCAATCCAAACCATAGCCTGATTTTGCCTCAACCGTTGTAACACCATGCTTTAAAAACACATCTAAATGATTCATAGTTTTTCCATATAAATCACCAAAGCTAGTTTCTCGAGTCCGCTTTGTTGTGGCATGAATCCCGCCACCCGCATTCATAATTTCCATATATGTGGCACCGTTGAGTCGCATATTAAACTCCTGCTCCCGTGTACCTCCATGAACTAAATGTGTATGACAATCAACAAGACCTGGCATAACAACCTTACCTGAGGCGTCAATAACCTCAGCCACCTTTATAAGATCAGGGAAGTCCGCTTTTAGCTGGGCAATGGGCCCTACTGCTATAATGCTATTTCCCTCCATTAAAACACTGCCATTTTCCAGGACCGCAATTTCACGCATTTGTTCTTTTGTACGAGGACCTTGAACGGCACTTTTTAACGTGATCACTTCATTGGCGTTTTTGATTAAAATTGTCACTTCGCATCATCCTTTAGCATTGGTATACGCACACCTTTGTTCTTTGCCGTGTTAATGGCAATTTCATAGCCAGCATCTGCGTGACGCACAACACCCATTCCTGGATCGGAAATTAACACTCGCCCAATCTTCTCAGCGGCTAGCTCAGAACCATCCGCTACCAACACTTGGCCAGCATGTTGAGAATAACCCATACCTACACCACCACCGTGATGCACACTTACCCAGCTAGCACCACTTGCTGTATTAACAAGTGCATTTAGAATTGGCCAATCCGATACTGCGTCAGAGCCATCAAGCATACCCTCTGTTTCACGATTTGGTGATGCAACAGAGCCTGAGTCTAGATGATCTCGACCAAAGACAATCGGTGCTGATAGCTCACCATTGGCAACCATTTCATTAACCTTCAATGCAAAACGATGACGATCACCATAGCCTAACCAGCAAATTCGTGCCGGTAACCCTTGCCATTTCACCATTTTTTGCGCCATATCAATCCAATTTACTAGACCTTCATCTTCAGCAAACATTTCTTTTGCAAGTGCATCTGTTTTATAAATGTCCTCAGGGTTACCAGAAAGTGCAGCCCAACGGAATGGCCCTTTCCCCTCACAGAATAATGGACGAATGTACGCCGGAACAAAGCCAGGGAAGTCAAAGGCATTCGTTACACCTATCTCTTTGGCATAAGCACGAATATTATTACCGTAATCAAATACTTCTGCACCCACCTGTTGGAATTCAAGCATTGTACGAACATGCTCAGCCATCGTCTCTTTTGCTCTTCGCTCATACGTTTTTACATCACTTTTACGCAGTTCAAGCGCTTCCCCAAACGTCATGCCATTTGGAACATAGCCATTTATCGGATCATGGGCAGATGTTTGGTCAGTTACAAAATCAGGGATAATTCCTCGGTTCAACAGCTCACGATTCACGTCTGCACAGTTGCCAACAAGACCAATCGACGCAGGCTCTTTTTGGTCACGTAGCTTATTGACTAATTCAATAGCTTCATCTACTGTCTCCACAAGATAATCACAGTAGCCCTCTTTTATTTTACGTTCAATTCGAGCACGATCCACTTCGACTACTAAAATGACAGCGCCAGCCATTTTCCCAGCTAAAGGCTGTGCACCACTCATACCACCCATACCACCTGTAAGGATGAATTTACCGCGTAAATCTGCTGTGCCAAATACTTTTTTACCTGCCTCTATGAATGATAAATACGTTCCTTGTAAAATGCCTTGTGCGCCAATATAAATCCAGCTACCAGCCGTCATTTGACCGTACATCATTAAATCGCGGTCCTCTAACTCATAAAAATGCTCCCAATTTGCCCATGCTGGCACTAAATTAGAATTTGCAATTAATACACGTGGCGCATGTTCATGTGTACGGAATACAGCTACCGGTTTTCCTGATTGAATAAGAAGTGTTTCATCATTCTCTAATTCTTTTAATGACGCAATAATTTGCTCATAGCTTTCCCAATTACGCGCTGCCTTCCCGATACCACCGTAAACGATTAGTTCATCTGGATTTTCTGCTACTTCAGGATCTAGATTGTTCATTAACATACGCATTGCAGCTTCCTGCGTCCAACCCTTACAATTTAGTTCATTTCCACGTGGTGCACGGATATTTGTTTTGACTACCATAAAAAACACGCTCCTTTAAAATAGTAAAAATGCTATTGGTGTTACGATGATTAACGTTAATACGACACGTTCAAACCAAATGATTATAATTTGGCGCAATGTCACTGGAATTTCAGTTGATAAAATAAGTGGTATAACAGCCGAAAAGAACAAAATTGCTGAAATCGATACAACTGCCACAATAAATTTCGTCACAAGTGCTGCTTGTGTGACAACAAGTGCCGGTAAAAATACTTCTGCTAAAGATAATGACAGCGCTTTCGCAGCTAAAAATGGTTCTGGAATTTGTAGTACATATGTGAATGGTACAAAAATATACGAAAGCCAATCAAAAATTGGTGTATATGTTGCAAGTACAAGTCCTAAAAGACCAACTGATAGAATCGATGGCATAACCCCCATCGTCATGATGAAGCCATCTTTTAAATTCATCCATAAAATTTTAGATAAAGGTGGATTTTGTTCGACTGCATCCATCGCTTGACGCCATGCTTCTTTAAAACGGTCCTTCTTGATAATCTTTTCTGGCTGCGGCGTCGCGCCCTCGTAGTATTCATCCTTCATTGTACGAATTGGATAAATGCGCACTGTTAAGGCTGTGACCAAAAATGTTACAACGAGCGACACCCAGAAAAATGCATTCCAATGCTGCATCATATCCAGCGTACCGGCAATAACAACCATAAACGTTACAGATACAGTCGAGAAGCCTGTTCCAATAATCACGGCTTCCTTCGCTGTGTAGCGGCCTTCCGTATAAAGACGGTTTGTTAAAAGCAATCCAACCGAATAACTACCGACAAATGAAGCTACTGCATCCACCGCTGAACGTCCTGATGTTTTAAAAACAGGTTTCATAAATGGCTGTGCTAAAACACCGATGTATTCAAGTAATCCGTAGCTCACTAGCAGTGCTAAAAACAAAGATCCGATCGGAATTAGTATTCCCACTGGCTTAACAAGCTTCTCCAGTAAATACGGGCCAATACTTTCATCCGCTAACCATGCAGGGGCTATATTGAAAATTAACAAAATCCCCGCAATCATACCGCCCACTTTAAGGATTGACATCACCATATTAACTGTCGACTTATTCCATTTCTTTGTCAGGAATGGATGAATCGCTCCACCTACAAGCATTACGAGTACATATGCAGTTACAAGCAGTGGCGCTTCGGTGCGAATAAAATTTACGATGTGATCAATTAAAATTGAATTCTTACCTTGCCATTCAAAGGATACAAAGAAACTGAATATTCCGACTATACTGCAGATAAACATCTTAATAGCGGAGGAGATTCGAAATTGCGAATCTCGCTCCAGCTCTCGTTGATGAAATTCCATACTACTCCCCCCGATGTAAGTGCTTTTTCTGAAAGAAATCTCTAGGCCATCAAAACTAGTTAAAGGATTTTTTGGATTTTCTCTAGGAAGCTATTGCCTTAAAACTTACTTATACTCATTTAATAGAACATCACTCGTTAACAAATACTCTGAAAGCGCTTCAATTTCATCGCCGATAGGTTGATCCGCTAACAGCGGCGGACAAAACTCACGCACTTTTTCTAAAAACTTTAGCGTTGTTGGAGATAACTGCTCCTCTGCCTTATCTAAATGGATAGCCTGCGATGCACAAATCATTTCTATTGCAATGACACGAGCGGCATTGTGTACGATTTGACGTACTTGGCGTGCTGATGTTGTACCCATGCTCACATGATCCTCTTGGTTACCTGATGTCGGTATGGAATCCACACTTGAAGGATGTGCCAATACTTTATTCTCAGATACGATAGAGGCTGCTGTATATTGAGCAATCATCAGTCCACATTCAATACCAGGATTTGTCGCTAAAAATGGAGGCAAACCTTCATTAAGCTGTGGATTAACCATGCGTTCTGTACGTCGCTCCGAAATATTAGCCCATTCACATACACCGACTTTTAAAAAGTCCATTGCTAATGCAATTGGTTGACCGTGGAAATGCCCACCAGACAATACTTCTCCATTTTCTAAAACAATCGGATTATC
This sequence comes from Lysinibacillus sp. RC79, assembly GCF_041262405.1. Lineage (NCBI taxonomy): Bacteria > Bacillati > Bacillota > Bacilli > Caryophanales > Bacillaceae > Lysinibacillus > Lysinibacillus sp. RC79. The sequence continues at coordinate 114,858 of NZ_JBGCCD010000016.1, read as the reverse complement.
TGTCGTTGCATTCATTTCAGTTTGCACACGCTCCTGAGCATAGAAAAATGACTGCCATGAAGCACCATGCACTTGTGGAATGCAACGTAGTGAATAGGCATCCTGCATACGGATTTCACCTTGCTTTGTCACACGTTTACTTCCATCAAGCCACTTACGGATTCGTCCACCAACAAGCTCTAATTCCGGGTGTGGTCTTACTGCCAAAAGAGCTGGATCAAATGCGGAAGTAATCCCCTTTAGTGCCTCAAGCGTTAAACTTGCTGCCATATCTGCTGCTAGCCCTATACGCTCTGCCTCATTCACTGTTAAAACTCCGATTCCCGTCATCGCTTGTGTACCATTTACAAGTGCTAGCCCTTCCTTAGCTTGTAGTCGGACAGGTTTTAGCCCAGCTTGCTGTAACGCCGCACTGCCACTCATCATCTCTCCATTAAACTCCGCCTTCCCTTCACCTATTAGCACTAAAGCCAAATGTGATAACGGCGCTAAATCTCCACTTGCTCCTACTGAACCTTGAGAAGGTACAATCGGATGGACTCCCTTATTTATAAGATTCAATAGCAGCTCCACTGTTTCCAGACGAATTCCTGAAAAACCTCGAGCTAAAGCATTGGCACGTAAAACCATCATGGCACGTACAACATCTGTTGGAAACGGCGCACCAACACCAGTTGCATCTGAGCGTAATAAATTCAACTGTAAAAGCTCAATGTCTTCCTCTTCAATCTTTATATTACTTAGCTTTCCAAAGCCTGTATTCACACCATAAATGGTTTGGCCCTCAGCTAAGCGTTTTTCAATTCGCTCCCTACTTAAACGGATACGCTCCACACTGTCTGCAGATAGTGCAACCGTAGCAAGGCCATTTACAATTCCCCCTATTTGCTGCCTTGTTAATGTCTTGCCATCAAGCTCGATAATAGACTTCATACTGCCATCCCCCTGTTTCCTTTATAACTATGCAAAAATGCTCTTAATCCATTTCACTATCGCTACAAAAGATAAATAACAATTACTCTAACTACATTGTACTAACTACTTTTTTCAGAAAATAGGGAATTTTAAAAGAGAATACATGAATTATTTCAGATTTTTTGTTATTTTAACAATATAATCGTATTTTTTTACGAAACTAGATAATTTTAAGGGGTGAGTTTGTAGTTATGAAATTGTTATTAATTGATAGAGACTCCGCTGATCTTTCAGGTATTCGTTGGTTTTTACATACATATTTTCCTGGCGATGTAGCCATCGAAATAAGTACAACTATTAATGAGGCACTTCAAAGTATCCAGCAATTTGAGCCTGAAGTGATACTACTAAACATTGACCTATTCTCGAATAATCGCTTAACTGCACTTTATCGTGTTTTACAAAAACATTCAGGAACTATTTTAGCTATGACAACAGAGCCATTATTTAAAAATGCATTAAGGGCAATCGATTTACAGGTCGCATATCTCTTCGTTAAACCAATTGATTTAGAAGTATTAAAGCAAAAACTCACTGTTATTTCCCTTCAAACACCAAAGGCAGAAGCAGTGTATCAAGAAGCTACAGATGAATCTTTTTACGATCAACTATTTTTAGATAGTAAAACTAGTACCCTAGAGACAAATATACACTTCACCATGATCGAGCCTGAGCATTCCGATATGTTTAACAAACTGTACAACTGGCTTCAGCAAACGCCTATTTATTCTAGTATGAGGATTTATCCTTTATCAGAAAGAATTGTTTGCTTATTCCAAACAAATGATTTAGAGAAAGATGTTCGTACATTAATCAAGGAATGGCGATTGACAAATAATAGCTCTTTCAATATTGGGATATACGATGGGGAACCTACAACTATGAAGAATATGTATACCTTAACGAAGCGTGCACTTCGTCAAAGCTTTTACGAAGGCTATGGGCACATTTTTTATACGAGTAAACAGTTGAAGACACAGCCCTTCGATCCTTTACTAACACCCGAAGAGCAACAATTGTTGATAAGTAGTTTAGAGGACGGGAATATTGAAGCTGTCAAAGCATTTTTATATCGACTATTTAATGAAGGAATTTATTACGAGCAAGATGACTTACGTATTCATTTAACAAGTGTTTTGGCGCAAATCCGCCGCTTTATGCTGAAGTATAAATTACACGAGAAAGCTGCCATTGAGCAAAATTATCGTCAGCTTTTTCATTTAATTATTGAGCATCCTATATTTTATACCATTCAAAATGGCATCATATCATTTACACAAAAACTGATTGAATTGGCCCGTGAGGCACGAATGGAGAAACGGGCCGATTATGTAGAACTGGCCATAGAAATTATCGACCAACAATTTCAGAATAGCGGGTTATCTTTACCTTACGTTGCCCATAAACTGGGTATTAGCCCCAATTATTTAAGTACGATTTTTTCAAAGAAGCAAGGCTTGCCACTTAAACGCTACCTGCAGCAAGTCCGAATTCATAACGCTACAAAAATGCTTGTAGAAACTGATTTTGCCATTAGCGAAATTGCCTATTTAAATGGTTTTGAAGACTCGAATTACTTCATTAAAATTTTTAAACAGCACATCGGAATTACTCCTCATCGTTATCGTAAAACATAAAAAGGCTAAATAAGTAACATGGAGTGGATTTCCGTTCCAACTAGGAGTTCGTACGAAAGAGTAGCGGATAGAGGCTTTATTTTCGCGGGATCTCATCGATATCTGATCCCCAAGAAGTGAAATGCCCAACCTTAACTGTAATCAAGTATTATTTTCAATTATCATATTCTATTTTCAATAAGAATAAATAAACAAAAGAGTTCATTTTAATTTCTTTTATTCTTGAGCTTGCTCTTCTTTATAACTTATTTTTAAGTAATTCTCGAAAATGTTTAAAAAAACTAAATTAGTGGTAAATGTTATTCATAACTCCTTTAAATTCAGCATATATTTATAGTTTATATCTTACTATAAAGATTCTTTAACAATAATAATTATAATTTACTAGCAATTCTAGTTTGTGTTTGTTATAGTTATTGATGAAGAGTTTGACTCACAATTTTTCTTCAGGAGGTAAACTAATATGACAAATGAAAATGATCGTAGCCGTCGATTTACAACAGCAGGTGGCGCTCCAGTAGTAAGCAACCACGATTCAATGTCAGCAGGTCCTCGTGGTCCTCTATTACTTCAGGATGTATGGCTAGTTGAGAAATTAGCAAACTTCAACCGTGAAGTTATTCCTGAACGTCGTATGCACGCTAAAGGTTCAGGTGCATTCGGTACTTTCACTGTAACGCATGATATTACTAAATATACAAAAGCAAAAATCTTCTCAGAAGTTGGGAAGAAGACTGAAATGTTTGCACGCTTCTCCACAGTTGCAGGTGAACGTGGTGCAGCGGATGCTGAGCGCGATATTCGTGGCTTTGCACTTAAGTTCTATACTGAAGAAGGTAACTGGGATTTAGTTGGTAACAACACACCTGTATTCTTCTTCCGTGATCCTTTACACTTCACAGATTTAAACCACGTGGTAAAACGTGACCCACGTACAAATATGAAAAATGCGAATTCAAACTGGGATTTCTGGACTTCATTACCAGAGGCGCTTCACCAAGTAACAATCGTTATGTCTGATCGTGGTATTCCGTCAGGTTACCGCAATATGCATGGTTTCGGTTCTCACACTTATAGCTTTATTAATGAAGAAAATGAGCGCGTATGGGTTAAATTCCACTTTACTACAGAGCAAGGCATTAAAAACTTAACTGGTGCCGAGGCTGCTGAAGTGATTAGTAATGACCGTGAATCTTCACAACGCGATCTATATGAGGCAATTGAAAATAGCGATTTCCCTAAATGGAAAATGTATATTCAAGTAATGACAGAGGAACAAGCACGTGAATTACCATATAACCCATTTGATTTAACGAAAGTATGGTATAAAAAAGACTTCCCATTAATTCCTGTGGGGGAATTCGAGTTAAATAAAAATGCGGACAACTACTTTGCGGAAGTTGAGCAAGCTGCATTTGCACCATCTAACATTATTCCTGGTATTAGCTTCTCGCCAGACAAAATGTTACAGGCTCGTATCTTTGCATATGGAGATGCACAGCGCTACCGTTTAGGAGTGAACCACTACTCGCTTCCTGTAAACGCACCAAAATGTCCATTCCGTACGTTCCACCGTGATGGTGCTATGCGTTTCGACGGCAATCTTGGTTCAACTTTAGGCTATGAACCAAATAGCTATGGTGAATGGGAGCATAATTTAGACTACAAGGAGCCTGAATTACGTATTGATGGTAATGCTGGTATCCATGACTTCCGTGAAGACGACAACAATTACTTCGAGCAGCCGGGTAAATTATTCCGCCTAATGACTGCTGAACAACAACAACGCCTATTCGAAAATACTGCTAATGATATGGCGTCAGTTGAAGAGTTCATCAAACGTCGCCATATCCTGCACTGCTATCTAGCTGATCCAGCATATGGTGAAGGTGTAGCAAAAGCTATGGGTCTTTCATTAGAAGGCGTGGATCTTTCAAACCCATACGTAAAACAACCAACTAACGTTTAATTCTCCACATATTCCAAATATTATTGATATCCAAATCCAACTTTTTACTCCATGTGAAGGGCAACCTCACATGGAGTTTTTTTATCTTAATGACCAAAAAAGGCTTATATCTGATAGATACAAGCCTGCTCTAATAATTATTGATAAATTTGACTGCCTGCCTTTTTAAATTCCTCGGCTTTCTCCTGCATACCTTTGTGGATTGCTTCAGTAGTATTTAGGTCTCCTTCTTTTGCATAATTACGAATATCCTGTGAGATTCTCATACTACAAAACTTAGGGCCACACATTGAACAGAAGTGCGCAGTTTTCGCCCCTTCTGCAGGCAATGTTTCATCATGGTATTCGACTGCACGCTCTGGATCAAGCGATAGGTTGAATTGATCCCGCCAGCGGAATTCAAAGCGTGCCTTAGATAGTGCATCGTCACGCTGCTGTGCTCCCGGATGCCCTTTCGCTAAATCTGCCGCGTGTGCAGCAATTTTATACGTAATAACCCCTACACGAACATCCTCACGATTTGGTAAGCCTAGATGCTCTTTAGGCGTCACATAACATAGCATTGCTGTACCATACCAACCGATCATCGCAGCACCAATAGCCGATGTAATATGGTCATAGCCAGGAGCAATATCTGTTGTCAGTGGCCCTAAAGTATAAAAAGGAGCTTCCTTACACACCTCTAATTGCTTATCCATATTTTCTTTAATAAGATGCATTGGCACATGCCCTGGTCCCTCTACCATCACCTGTACATCATGCTTCCAGGCGATTTGCGTTAATTCCCCTAGCGTTTCTAGCTCCGCAAACTGAGCCTCATCATTTGCATCTGCAATAGAACCAGGACGTAAACCATCACCTAAAGAGAAGGCAACATCATAGGTTTTCATAATTTCGCAAATTTCTTCAAAATGAGTATATAAGAAGCTTTCTTGATGGTGATATAAACACCACTGTGCCATAATCGAGCCTCCTCGAGACACTATGCCTGTTACACGATTAGCCGTTAATGGCACATAGCGTAGCAATACCCCTGCATGAATCGTGAAGTAATCAACACCTTGCTCTGCCTGTTCGATTAACGTATCACGATACACTTCCCACGTTAAATCCTCTGCCACACCATTTACTTTTTCTAACGCTTGATAAATCGGCACCGTTCCCACTGGCACCGCGGCATTACGGATAATCCATTCACGTGTCGTATGAATATGCTTACCAGTAGATAAATCCATAATGTTATCAGCACCCCAGCGTGTAGCCCACGTCATTTTTTCTACCTCTTCTGCAATAGAGGATGACACCGCTGAATTTCCAATATTGGCGTTAATTTTTACGTGGAAGTTACGTCCAATAATCATCGGCTCTGCCTCAGGGTGATTAATATTAGATGGCAAAATAGCACGTCCTGCCGCGATCTCTGAGCGCACAAATTCTGGGTCCATATTTTCGCGAATCGCTACAAATTCCATTTCTGGAGTAATAATTCCCTTTCGTGCATAGTGAAGCTGTGTTACATTTTTACCTTTCTTCGCACGCAAAGGCTTTCTAGATAAATCCGGAAAAACATTTTCATTCATTCGTGGATCATCAGCTTTACGGAATCCATTATCTTCTGGCTTGATAGTACGACCTTCGTATTCTTCAACGTCACCTCGTTCTTTGATCCATACACTACATAAAGCTGGCAATCCTTTTGTAATATCCACCTTATATGCAGGATCAGTGTACGGGCCGCTCGTATCATAAACACGTACTGGCGCATTTTCCTCTTCACCAAAGCTTCCTGTCGTCGGACTTAGAGCAATTTCACGCATTGGCACTAAAATATCTGGTCGAGATCCTTCTACGTAAACTTTTTTACTTCCTTCAAAACTTGACATAATCGTAATATTCTTGTCGCTAACTGTTGTCATAAACTACTTCGCTCCCTTTTACATTTATTCCAAGGACCGAATCTAGCTCACCCCAACAAAAACAAAAAGCCGAATCCAAAAAAAAATTTGGATCCGGCTAAGAATGTAAAGGTATAGTTATTGCAAATAACGTAGAGTGCAATAATGGTTAACTTTCCCACGCTGGTATGAGCCAGATCAGGTCCAAAGGGTCAAGAAACCTCTATGCGTTTCCCTCTCAGCCTGACTCATCAGACTCCCCTAGTTAATGCTATTAAGTTTGATGCTAGTGTAGCAGATATTGTTAAGAGATGGAAGCTTCATTTGAATATTTTTGTGTCATCATCATAACGTGTGGTTGATTTCCGTTCCGGCTGGGCGCTTTCCTGGGGGCGTCCGATGAGCCGCTAATCCCCAAGGAGTCGCCCAGCCTCCACTCCAATCAACTTATTTACATGGCATACGTTTTAAAAAGTATAATCCCTAACTTTTGGTGATTATCCTATTTTTAAAAATCAGAAGGAAAACCGCTTACTCCAGATGGGCTGTCACTCTATCTTATTCCGAATAACATCCAGCTGTTAGGTAAACAACAGTTCCGCTACGTAAATCACAATCGTCACTGTAATACAGCTCACAATCGTTGAAAATAATACTGTTTGTGCAGCAGTTGCCGATTCTACGTCATATTCTAATGCCAGACTAGAACTATTTCGCGATGTCGGGAACGAACTAGCTATAAAAAGTGATTGTGCCACGACACCGTCAAGGCCAAGTACATAAATGATCAGCAATGCTACGGCTGGCCCTATGACTAGTCGTGTAAAACAGCTAATGAATACCATTTTATTGAACATGGATTTGATTTCAAGCTGTGATAGTTGTGCCCCTAAAGTTATTAATGCTACTGCGATAAAGCCATCTGCCACATGGTCTATCGGAATTTTTACAAACTGCGGAATAGCGATATTAAAATAGTTCATTGCAACACCAATAATAAGTGCATGAATAATAGGCATTTTGAGGAAGTCTTTCACAATAGACATGCCCGATTTTGTTGAAGAGATTAAATTGTACAAGCCGTAAGTATAGGTCGTCATATTTTGAAATATTACGAGAATGACCTGAATCGCTACTCCAATCGGCTGGGTCACGAAAATCATTTGTGCAACCGGAATACCATAGTTACCTGAATTAATTAGGACAACACTATTTTTAAACACCGCAGCCTCGGGTTTTGCTAAGCCGAGTCCCTTTGCTAGAAAGTGACTAAGTACCATTTGGCTTCCGATAAAGAGTAGAATAAATAATGCAACTTCCCCAAGCACAGACAGCTCTATACTCGTTTCATATATATTCACAAAAACAGCTGCGGGCATGAAACAATATGTAATAAGTTGAGATAACGCCTTTAAATTAAAGCGAAATTTCTTTTGTAAAACTGCACCAAGTACTAAAAGCACTAAAATTGGAGCTACAATTTTAAAAAAAATCATACCGAGATACATCATAGCGTGTCCCCTTTCCTCTCCTATAGTAGTGCTGTTTTAATACTTGGTCAATGTACCTCACCGTTAACTCATAGCCCTTTACGAGGCATTTTTAGTCCAATGCCTTTTACCATAAATAAAAAGACTGCTTCACATATTGAAGCAGTCTTTTGCTGAAAAAAGTTAAACGAGCTTAAATCGATTAACGACCTCTTGTAATTCTTTTGAAACCTCGTTCATATTATTGATGGACTCTGCAACCTTTTGTAGTTCCGCTTGTTGGTCAATAGCAGATGCACTTACCTGTTCTGCAGATGCAGCAGTCTCCTCAGAAATAGCAGAAATACTTTGGATTGCCATTATCGCTTGATTTTTATGCTCTAACATATGAGAAAGTTTAGTCATTAACTCACTAATTGACGTTGCAATAGAACTAGAAAGCTCACTATTGTCTTTAAACGCAACCTCAGTGCTTTGTACTGACTCATTTTGAGCTTGTATTAAGCCTGCGTTTGAGGCAATGACAGCTACCGTTTGCTGAGAATTTTCAAGAATGCTATCTACTGTTTGCTTAATAACATCTGTTTCATTTCTGGATTGCTCTGCTAGCTTTCGTACCTCCTCAGCGACAACTGCAAAACCTTTACCATGTTCACCAGCACGTGCAGCTTCTATGCTTGCATTTAAGGCTAATAAATTTGTTTGCTCGGTAATACCTTGAATAGACGCTATAATCTGATTGATATTGGCAATATTAGACGCCAATGACTCCATTTGCTGCTGAATACGTCCATTCATTGCATTCGTTTCTGAGTTACGTTCACGTAAGCTTTCGACTTCTTTCATTCCTTCGTCTGTAGTTGTTTTCGTTTTATTCGATAGCTCGTCCATTTCATTTGAAAGCGTTGTAATAGCATCAATTTGATCGGATAAATCAATCATTCGATAATTGGTTTCTTCTGTATCCTCAGATTGCTTGGATGCTCCCTGCGCAATTTCATTAATAGCTACCGAGACCTCTTGACTTGAAGCAACTATTTCATTAAACGCCTCATGAACATAATTTGATGATTGATTGAGTGATGTCGTAGCATTCAGCACGGTTTGAATGGCGCTATTCGTTTGATCTAACATATTATTATAAGCTAATGCAACAGCACCAATCTCATCAGGCTTAATATATTTCTCATCCACTTTTTGAGTTAAATCTCCATTTGCCGCCGTTTCAATAGAAGTGCGTAAAAACTTTAATGGCCTCAGTAATTTATAGATAAACAATGCACTAGCAACTGCCATTAAAACAATTATAATAATTGACGCTATGATGGTAAAAGTAAGCACATGATTATAGGTTTCTAATATTTTGGATTTTGGTAGCACTAATTGTACAGTCCATGTTTCATCAATCCCATCTAAATTCATAGGAGCAAAAACGTTAAATGAATTTTCCTTGAGCTCTTCGGAATCCAAATACATACTTTTTAGCTCGCCACTATCCATTGTTTGTTTAATGCTTGTCCAGTCCAAATGGTCCTGCATATTTAATCCTTTTAATGACTCACCAAAGCTATTTGCAGTTAAAACTCCATTATTAGTAATAATAGCTGCATAGCCACCATCTGGCTTTACGGACTCTGTCAATCCCTTTAAATAATCAATAGCTATATCAGCCGTCAACGTGCCAAAAAATGATCCCGAAGCATCGACTAACGGAACAGCAATCGTTGTCATTAGTACTGTTTGTCCTTTGATATTATATTCGTATGGCTCCGTTAGAACGGATCTTCCTTCTTCTTTTGGTATCCAATACCACTCGGAAATACTCTTGTCATCGATGCCATCAATAAAAGACGTTGTTATTTCATTTCCATCCTTACTTAAATAAGGTATAAAGCGATTTTTTGAATCCACTAAAGTAGCATTTATTGTTGGCTCTACGTTTGTGGAGTTTGGTTCAAAAACAGCTCCTACAGCAAGTAAATCTTCATTATTAACTAAGTTAGTTTCCATCATTTTTATTATGTCTTCTGCAGAAAGCTTACCTTTTTTCTCCATACCCTCGACTATACGTTTCGTCGTCAGTAAAGTCGTGTTTGCTTTCTGAAAGCGTTCACTCATCTTTGCTGCCGAATATTCAGCAGTTTCCAGTGTTGCAGTTTCTGCATCATCAACGCTTTGACTCTTTAAAATAACACTTACAATAACCGTATATGTAATAAATAACACTAAAAATAGCCCTATAATTAGAGCAGATAGCTTTAAAGCGATACTCCTAGACTTCCCCATCACAACACCCCACTTTTATACATAATGATAATGGATGGAAGGTCGTATAACAATAAGATATTTAGCGAATCAAGTAGAATTTTGATGATTTATAGAGAATTCTAGTGTTTGCAACCCAAAAATTTAAATCACATAAAAAAGGACCAATTATCCATTTATTATTGGTTGTTTAGTAAAACATACCCTTTATATACTAAAATATTGAAATATATGATATATTATCTACTAAATACTACGATAGGAGTGATTAACTTGAAAAATAAAGCGTTATCGACTTTTATGGCAACAGCTATTACAGCAACCTTAGTTTTGCCAGTAGCATCTGCAAACGCAGCTTCAAATGATCAATCTTTAAACCACTCAATTCAAATTGGTGGGCAGGTAGCCGCAGCCACAGCTAAGGGGCAAACTGTTACCATTAACAACATCACTAAAGATAAAGTACTTACATCCAATGGCCAATTTAAAATTAGTCAGTCGTTAAAGCCTCTCTTAAATACATCAAATAGCACTGCATTGGCAAATGCTGAAGCTACTATTGTCGTAAAGAACGGTGAAATTACAAGTATTACCGCACTAACTCTATCTAAAGCTGGTACAAACAAAAAAGAGGTATATTTTGACGGCGGTGGCGAACAAATTGATGGAAGCCTAACTGTAAATGCGGATTATGTAAAAATTCAAAATGTAACTATTAAAGATGAGCTTATCGTAACTAATCGTGTCAAGAAGGCAATTACGATTGATACCGTTACTATCGGGGATACGATTACGTTTAAACCTTTAGTGACGAGAAACATTAAATGGTTAAATGTTTCCCTAAAAGATATTAAATCTCCAAATATTAACATGGAGCGTACTAAAGTAAATGTGACTTCTGACAAAAACATTTCTAAGGTTGATGTAGTAGGTAAAGTTGCAGCATTTGAGGTTAATGCCAATGTTGATAAGCTTACAATCGATGTTGAAAAAGATTTTAGTCTTTACGGAGAAGGTAAAATTGATCAAGTGATCGTTAAGCACGGTGCAAAGGTGACATTAGATTCAGGGCATCTAATTAACAAGGTGCAGGTGGATGATAATAAAGCCTCTGTAACCTTACCAGTGGTGAATAAAACAGAGCTAAGTAAATTAGTGGCTACACCTCCGTACGTTGCAGTATCTGTTAATGGATATGACGTTTTAACAACTGAAAAATGGACGACGCAAGCTGAACGTACAGCATTCGAATCTGCCGTAAGCAGCGCAAAAGTAGTAGCTAATAATTCCAACGCCTCTCAGGAGCAAGTAAACAATGCTATTACACAGTACAGAAATGCATTAGCCGTTTATCAAGCTGCACAAAAAAGTGGCACAAAATATGGTTATGGTGATAAGGCTTCACTTCAAACACTTATCAATTCTGTTCAGTATGTAACCGTTTCTTCGGATGGCTACAACGTTCCATATAACACGCCTTGGACAACTCAATCTGAGAAAAATGCTTTATCTTCGGCTGTTTCATCTGCTCAAACAGTTGTGAATAATTACTATTCTACTCAAAATGATTTTACGAATGCTACGAATAATTTAAACAATGCGATCCAGACTTACAAGAATGCCCATAAATACGGAGTAAATGGAAATTATGTTGATAAATCTCAACTAACAAACCTTATCAATTCTGTTCAGTATGTAACCGTTTCTTCGGATGGCTACAACGTTCCATATAACACGCCTTGGACAACTCAAGCTGAGAGAGATGCATTATCTTCGGCTGTTTCATCTGCTCAATCAGTTGTAAATAATTACTATTCTACTCAAAATGATATTGCCAATGCTACGAATAATTTAAACAATGCTATCTGGACTTACAAGAATGCCCAAAAAATTGGGACAAATGGGTATAATGTGGATAAATCTAACCTTTGGTCACTTATCGATTCCGTTCGATATGAATATGTAGAAGTTTCTGAAAACGGGGCTGGATTGTCATATTATACTTATTGGACTACACGAGCTGAAAGAAACGATTTAGATTCCGCTGTTCAATACGCTGAAAATATTTATTATAATAGCACTTCGACTCAGTATGAAGTTTCTAATGCCAACGATAATTTAAATAAAGCTATCTCAACGTATAAAAGTAACAAAAAAAATGGTAGAAATTAATACTATTACATTGCTAAAAGTTATAGCTCAAAATATTAATGAAAAGGACTCGGCACATGCCCAGTCCTTTTCATTTCATATAAAATTACATCTCCAAAACATTCACCTGCGAAATCGTACTCATTTTTCTCCAGTTTTTATACCACTCTTCAATTTCCTCACTAGGCTCCACTGCTAATTGCTCCTGCAGCATTTTCGTTAAACAGTCAATATTGCCCCTCTACAGCAGCAGCGTTGTTCAAATCATAGAGCTTCATCAAAGTGAAATAGCTATCTTCCTCATCAGGAGAAAATGATTGAACTTTTTCTTGCACCTTTCTGCGGCTACCGAACAAGGGTCCCTTGTGACAAGTCATTCGTGTGTTAAAAAAAAGCAAGCGTCGGCCTCGTTAATACCGAACAACGCCTAAAGCAATAATTCGGCGCGGAATTAACGATCGAAAGTGTGATTGGACAAGGCACGACCATCTCTTTCTCAATTCCTAAATAAGAGTAGGATCATCTCTATCGGTTTGAGGGTTCTATCCGTTTTACAATTTAAAAACAACATTGCCTCTGTAAAGGTTTTAAAATCACGAGGGTTCTAACCGTCCGTTTCGGGATTCTATCCTGCAGTTTTGCAATTCTATCCACGACTTTAAAAGTTCTATCCATTCTTGCAGTTCTATCCACAACTTTATAGGTTCTATCCATCATTCTTGCAGTTCTATCCACGACTTTATAGGTTCTATCCATCATTCTTACGATTCTACCCGTCTCTATTGAAAAGCGACGTGCTTACCTTTCACATTTCCAAAAGTACAAAAGACACAAAGTATTAAAAAAAACACACAACCTATCTACCTATTCACCTAAAATATACATAAAAAAATCCTAGTCTATGATAAAATTGGTTTATCAACATAAATTAGGATATTATCAAGACAATCAAAAGTTTCATCTAGGATAAAAATCCTATGATTAATCCATCGCAATTATCTAAAACCCAATAGGAGGTTTCTCGTATTATGAAAAACAAAAGAAAATTAGCCTTACTCGCCCTAGTTGCGGTCCCTTCACTGATCTATACTGCTCCTACGTCAGCATCGGCTGCTGATATTACAGGGAAGGTAAAAACTGCTTACATATATGATAATACTTATTACTACAACGCTAATGTTGCGAATGTTGTTCGACTTATTTCCAACATTAATGATACAACCGCTTCATTCCAAACAACTTTAGAGACAGCCAGCAAAGCATACGATGCGTTAACCGTAACGGAACAAGAGTACGTCACGAATTATTCAACGCTGTCAAATCATAAACAGACAAAAGTAGCATATCGTAAGCTTGCTGATCAAATTGAAGCGAAATTAGCTTCAGTGGAATCGACTTCCGTTAATTACTACCAAAATGTTATGGAAACGAGAGATTGGTACAATACGTTAAACGCAGCGCAAAAGACCTTTGTGAGTGCGGAATCACAAAGAATACTGACATCCTATATCACACCAAATACATCTATTGATAAAGTGGTTAATAAAATTCGATTGTTAAACTCTTCTCGCATTACCTTCCATCAAGATGTAGCTGATGCTAGAGCAGAGCTCAATGCAATACGCAAATTTACAAACGTTTCTTTACCTGTTGGTGTAGAGCAGCTTTTATTAGATGCTGAACAGCTTGTTGTGAAAGATAAGGAAGCAGCTAAGGAAGTGGAAAACGCCATTGCAGCTTTATCGCCTAAAACGTCCACTGCCCAAGATGTACAGGCAGTGAAAACAGCCTTCGAAGCTTTAACGCCTGTGCAACAGCAGCTTGTCCCTAATGTCTGGACTTTAGTGGACTTTGTAAATGGGAAATATAAGCTACCGACTAAAGGGAACGGGACAAAAACTCCAATTTTATCGGATACGGCAGCCGTACCTGGTAAAATTACAGCTATGACTAGAAATAAAAATACCTATACAGCAAAAATAAACGTTGCTGACTCGGAAATCAGTACAGAGCGCTTCGTTTTAACGACAAAATCTAATATGACTGTTATTATTCCACCGCTAGGAACTCTTCTTAATGAGGATACTGGTGTTATGGAAATTAAAATTACACGAAATTTGAATCGTATCACATTCCAAGCAACATTAAATAAAAAACCAGTTGAATTTGAGGCAGATATGGAAATCATTATCGATAATTTATCATCGAATGCCTCCATCGTTCGTACGTTTGACCTTGGCGATCAAGAGCCTGCTGATTACACAGTAGAAGGAAATCGTTATTTCATTCAAACAACTACTCCTGGTTCATTCCAAATTGTTAGATAGTAATCCACTAATAATCTCAGTAAAGAAAAAAGCATAACCCTCTGCCAATTTCGCAGAGGGCTATGCTTTTTTCTGCTCTGCTATCGCTTCTTCACAGTCAACCTCTTCTTTCAAAAATTCAATAGGCACCTGTAACGAAATCTTACTTACATTAATACATCATAAAGAGGACCTTTTCATACCATTACATCAACAACTTTGCTCCGCTTGGTACGCCTACAGATCCCCATTTTTTTTACATTTCTTGATCCAACAACTGATTAAGCAATGCGCCGTCGTTCCCTTCATCAGAACGCTCTTTTATCGTGTTCTTTCAAAAAAAATTCAGAAAACTATTGACAATTGTCATAAAACAGGGATAATCATTAATAAAGTTTCCTTAGAGAAACAATATGAAGTTCAGGAAATATTATTATAGAGAGGAATAAAAAATGCATATGGAAAAGATATCGTTGAAACCACTTTCTGAATGCTCATTTGGAGATTGCTTTTTAATAAAAGAAATAAATATTAAAGGGCCTTTAAGAAGAAGATTATTAGATTTAGGCTTTGTGAAAGAAGCAGAAATCTCCGTTCTTCGTAAAAGTCCTTTAGGAGACCCTGTTGCTTATCGCGTAAGCAATACGACGATTGCATTACGTAATGATGAGAGCTCTATGATTCTCGGCAAAATTGTTAGGGGGAATACAAAATGAGAGTAAATAGAATAGCTTTAGCAGGTAACCCAAATACCGGTAAAAGTACATTGTTTAATACATTAACAGGATTGAAACAGCATACTGGGAACTGGCCAGGGAAAACGGTTGTTCATGCAGAAGGATCTTTTGAACACAAAGGAGAGCAATATGTACTCGTGGATTTACCCGGGACCTATTCTCTATTTTCCAATTCAGCAGATGAAGAAGTTGCAAGAGACCATATTGTTTTTGACCAACCGGATGCAACGATTGTTGTGCTTGATGCAACATCATTAGAGAGAAATTTAAATCTTGCGCTCCAAGTTTTAGAAATGACTGATAATGTCATCATTTGTATCAATTTAATTGATGAAGCTGAGAAAAAAGGTATCCGAATTGATGAAAAGAGATTAGCTCGTGAACTAGGAGTCCCAGTTGTAAAAATATCGGCAAGAAATAAAAAAGGCATTAATCGATTGCTGGATACATTAAATCAACTGGTAAATGGACAAATAGTTACAACTCCGTATCGCATGAAATATTCGAAAGATATAGAGGAAGCCATTACAAAGATAGAAGCGAAATTAGAAGGTTATTTTGATGATAAATATCCATCGAGATGGGTTGCCCTTCGCTTACTTGATGGTGATGAGGAATTGATCTTAAAACTGCAAAACCATAGGAATAATAAACAGCACGAGGTGAGAACGAATGGAGTCCCAGTCAGTGTTAAATCGTAATTCACTTAAGGGTATTTTAGCTGAAGTGAACGAAGTTTCGAATGAGGATATTCGAGATGAAATCGTTAGTGATATTTATACTAAAAGCAAATCTTTATGTAAAAAAGTAGTATCGCAGCAGCCTGCAATGTACAGATCTGATAAATTAGATGAAATTTTCACATCCCGCATTTGGGGATTCCCTATTATGCTTATCTTGCTTGGGACGGTCTTTTACATTACTATTGCTGGCGCAAACGTACCATCAGATATGTTAGCAAACTTATTCGGCTATCTAGAAGGTAAGCTAACAATTCTTTTTGAAGCAATGCACGCACCAGAATGGCTACACGGTATTTTAATTCTTGGCCTATTTAGAGGTACCGGTTGGGTTATTAGTGTTATGCTACCGCCAATGGCTATATTCTTCCCTATGTTCGCTCTATTAGAAAACTACGGTTATCTACCACGTGTAGCATTTAACATGGACCGTTTATTTAAACGAGCAGGTGGACACGGAAAACAATCATTAACAATGGCAATGGGCTTTGGCTGTAATGCTGCTGCTATTCTGTCAACGAGAATTATAGAATCCCCTCGTGAACGAATGTTAGCCATTTTAACGAACAATTTTGTTCCTTGTAATGGGAGATGGCCAACACTTATTTTATTAGCATCCTTATTTATGGTAACTGGTTTTTCAGGTGCAACAAGTACACTTGTAACATCGGGTATTTTAATAGGATTTGTTATGTTGGGCGTCGTTGTAACATTATCTGTTTCTTGGGTTCTTTCTAAAACAGCTTTAAAGGGCGTACCTACCCATTACACGTTAGAGCTTCCACCATTCCGAAAACCAAAGTTTTGGGATACAGTTTTAAGAGCGAGTATTGATAAAGCATGGAATGTATTAAAAAGAGCAGTAATCGTTGCAGCGCCTGCCTCTATTTTGACTTGGGTATTCGCCAATATTTACGTTGGTGATACGAGTATTCTAATGCATTTTGTTAACTTTTTAGATCCGTTTGGTCAGGCTCTTGGTATGGATGGCTTTATTATGGCTGCGTTTATTCTTGGGCTACCAGCCAATGAAATTGTTATCCCTATCCTAATTATGGCGTATTTATCACAAGGAGCTATGCTAGAAATTGAGGATTTATCGAAGCTAAAACAAGTATTTATCGACCAAGGTTGGACTTGGCTAACAGCTTTAAATATGATGTTATTCTCACTTCTACACTTCCCTTGCGGAACGACTTTAGTCAATATTTATAAAGAAACAAAAAGTGCAAAGTGGACATTTATGTCATTTTTAATTCCAACTGTTATTGCCATTGGTGTGACGTGGCTAACAGCAACAGTTGCTCGCGCGTTTGGCTGGGTGTGATGATGAAAGGGATGGTCTTAAACCAGATACCCCTTATTTGGTATCACATACGTATTTACACCGCATAAGGGCGTAATTGTTCATAAAGCGATAGAGCAAGAAGCTATAAATGGAAAGGCAACTTACTAGTTATCCTTTTGATATTCCCATAATAAACACCTTAAATTGATTTACTCAATTTAAGGTGTTTTTATAATCTAGGACTCTACATTCGATTAAGATCTCTTAATATTTCTCTAGGATTAATTCCAAATCTCTCTTTAAAAATCTCCGCAAAATAGCTAGGATTAGAATATCCCACTGCATTCGCAATGTCTGTTACATTCATAGTTCCCTCTTGTAATAAAAGAAATGCCTTCTCTAGCCTTTTTTCTCGTAAATATCCAAACACTGTTTTTCCGAACATCTCTTTAAATCCCTTTTTTAATTTGTAATCGTTTAAACCAACTAAACGTGATAGTTCAATAAGTGTAGGAGGATTAGACATATGTTCTGTAATAATTGATTGAGCTTGCTGTATTTTGGTTCTATCACTTTTTGAAAACATAACAGGGCTAAGAGAATTATCAAATAGTTGAGATCGAAATGTCATTGATAATAGCTGTAATGCTCGACTTTCTAGCTCTAAATTGGTCATTTTCTTACTTGCTATAGCATCTAACATTTGCTGAACAATAATTAAGGAAGATGCGTTAATTCTCTCTTGAAAGAGTCTATATCGTTTTCCATCAAGAATTTTAGAGAAATTTAAGGATTCCTCACTAGTTTTACTAATTTCATTCATAAAATGATTGAAAGTTGAAATCGGAATACCAATCCCCACCATTTGATAGGATTGATTTTTATGAAACATAAAATTTGCCCCCACCTGCTCTATAAATTGAAGCGAGCATGTTCCTGAAGAAATTTCATACTCTGAGCCTGCGATGTAAACACCTCTATTACCTTGTAAACAAAAACTAAGCTCAACCATAGGCTGTTTTGTAACTATTTGCATTTGGTGCTCTCGATAAAATGAATAATCAGATATAACCACTTCTAAATCTCGGCGGGGAATAAAACGATGTATAGCTCCTTCCTGCATATTTGGTTGGAATACAAACGGACATTCATGTACCTTTGATATTTCCAATGCATGAAAAAATTCATTAAAATTATCATGGAAATTAGTATTCAAGTGTTCATCACCATCCTTCAGTTTATTGAGAACGATTATCAATTATAACCAAAGTATAGCAAACGAACTGCGATATAGCTATTCTTCTTTAGTTGTAAGTGCCATTGATAGTAGTAAACACAAAAAGAAGATAGTAGCTCCAAAACCATAAGCAGTAGCATATCCTCCAGCATAGTCTATAAGCCATCCTGCAAATCCAGGTCCAATCATTTGACCGATAGCATAAAAGATAGAAATAAAGCCGATCGCTGATGCCACATATTTTGCCGATACCTCCTGGCTTGCCTTCATTTGAATGAGTACAAGGACACCTCCAAGAGACGAGCCCCATATAATAGCAGACACGATAAATCCAACTACATTAGGAAATAGTATTGGAAAGACATCTCCAACAATTGACAAAAGCAACGCTGCCATTAATGCTTTTTTTACGCCTATCTTATCCGCCAGCATTCCCCATAATGGCGCACCGCCAATTGAAACGATCCCTGCAACAGCATAAATGGAGCCCGCCACTGCATTTGAAATCCCGATGTCCTTCATATAGCTTGTTTGATATAAATTCGGAATAAGATATACAAGTCCAACGGCAAAGTAAATTCCAGCTATGAGGTATAGCTCTTTACTTCTCCAGACTTTAGTTTTTTCTTGTACAAAACCCTTTTCTGCCGAGTGTGGTGTCTTTATCACAAAAGATGCTACTAACACGACTATAATTGTGATTACCACAAATACTAACCATACTCCTCGCCAGCCAAGCTTAGGAAAATATTGAAGCATAAAAGGTACAAGTACCCCAGAGAGTAGCATTCCTACACCCGCACCACTCATTAGCAATCCCATCACTGTCCCTCTTTTCTTTGGGAAAGAGCTAACCGCTATTGATAATAGAGGTGTATAGACGAGAGCACTACCAGCACCAGCTAAAAATAAAGCAATAGCAGCCCACCAAAAATTCGGGATAAATATAAGACCTCCTAAACCTGCAATAACAAAGCCTCCGCCTGCCAACAGCACGTTTTTCGCTCCAATATGCATCGTCAGCATCCCAGACAGACCTACTGTAAGTAAATAACCTAAAAAGAGCATCGTACCTAATAAACCTGACTGTGATGTAGTTAATGACAGCCCTTCCTGCATAAAAGGTAATACAATTCCGTAAGCCATACGGGCAAATCCCGTAGTTGTAACGATTAATAGCATTCCAGTTATAACAAATGCCCAAAAATTTTTCATTTTTATTCCCCTTTCATTAATGAATGCCTATGACTCTTAAATTAAAGAAACTATTCACTATGTTTATCTAAGATCTCCTTTTTGATAATTTTTCTCATTTAGAAATATAGTTATCTTAATTTTTTTAGTCCTACTTCTCTACCAATAGACGGATAATAATGCGGTATAACGGATTTTATTTTCTTTTAAACATGAAAAGAGACATCTCAATAGATTTTGAGACGTCTCTTCTGGGTAGTGTATGTTTTATTAGTAATTCTATAAATTATTCGGACAGCTCTTTATTGAAAAAATGGCAAGCCGAGCAGGCACTCCAAAATTAATGACCAAGTATATACCGAAAAGAAAATTAACTTTTGATGATAATGACTTACTATGAAGTCTTACTTCTCACATCTGGATCGATGATAGAATTCGTTTTATTTAATCAATACTAGTGATTCAATAAATTAGCTGTACATTATTTGCTTTCAGTCCCTCTATCCATTCCGCGGATGGTTTTTTGTCTGTTACAAGAACATCGATATCACTAAAATCAAATAGCTTTAAAAATGCTACTTTATCAAATTTAGTGTGATCTACTAGTAAAAGATTGACCTTAGAATTTTTAAGCATAATTTTTTTCAATTCCGCTTCTGGCTCATTAGATTCCGAAATTCCATGTTCCAGCGATATCCCCTTGCAGCTAAATACATGAATATCTGCAAAATATCTATTAACAGTAGCTTCTGCAGCATGGCCCACTAAGGAAAGTGATTTTTTTCGTAATTCTCCCCCTGTTGAAATAATTTGAAAGTGTGAATCGCTAAACTCATTTAATATTTTTATGGAATTAGTGATTAACGTTAAATCTTGTTTATCATATAATGCTTTGACCAATTCAAAAGCTGTTGAGCTAGGGTCAACCATTAATTTATCCCCATCTTTAATCAGATGATGAATTTTCGAAACTATTGATTTTTTTAATTCTATATTAAGGGATGTCCTTGTGTTAAAAGGTAAATCTTCTGAGCCGTTTCGGTTTATTACTGCCCCTCCGTAAGTTCTTGATACAATTCCCTTTTTATCTAATTTTTCAAGATCTCTTCGAATGGTTTCTTCTGTGACTGAAAATTTTTGGCTTAGTTCAGAAACATAAACTTTCTTTTCAATTTGGATTAAATCTATTATTTTTTGCAATCGTTCTTTTGGTAACATAATAAATCCCCATTTTTCTATTTATTTTCCCCTTCGAAAGTCGAAACTATAATTTCCAAGCAAGAGCGAAGGAAATATGCTCGTTTTGATATGATTATTTCACTAGTACATCTGATGATTTTCCCTTTGTTTAAATTGTACTTGGGAAAGAAGACAATTACAAAAATTAGTAACAATACTCGATTAGAAAAGTGAAGAAGACAAAGCGAAAACTCCATATCGTATCATTACCTAGGTAACAATAACGATACGTGAATTTTCGCTTTTTCATAGTGTATTCTTCTATTTAAACTATTCAACTTCCATTCTTCCGTAAATATTTTTGTGAGAGAAAGTGTCTCTCTATACTAAGCAGAGCAGAGGGACGTTAATTGATTTAGTAGTACGTATGCTAAGAACGCTATGACTAATTACTACCTTCAAGATTGTGGTTTATATACCTTTAAGGAAACAGACCTTTTTATGATCTGTCTTATTTCTGAAAGAGTTGAGACCTCTCCTAAAGCAAATAGTTGAATCATAATATTTCCTAGAACACTAGATTCAACGGGACCAGCTATCACTTTCTTGTTTGTTACATTGGCAGTCATTTGGCATAATAATTCGTCTTGAATACCGCCTCCAACCATATGAATCTGCTTTATCTTTTTACCAGTAATATTCTCAAGGTTAAGTAATTGATTTTTAAATTCTTGTGTTAATCCGTTATAGATAGCAATTGCCCACTCACCTAGATTATCGGGTTTGCCTTGTTTTGTAGAAATGCAATAGGCATTAATAGCTTCCATAACATTATCCGGCGATAAAAATAAAGAATGATTTGGATTAATAGAAAAGCTT
This sequence comes from Lysinibacillus sp. RC79, assembly GCF_041262405.1. Classification (NCBI taxonomy): domain Bacteria; kingdom Bacillati; phylum Bacillota; class Bacilli; order Caryophanales; family Bacillaceae; genus Lysinibacillus; species Lysinibacillus sp. RC79. The sequence continues at coordinate 92,916 of NZ_JBGCCD010000016.1, read as the reverse complement.
TTATTCGATAATTTCGCAGCGTTAATAATATCAACAAAATCTATTTTTTTTGTAAATATTTCATTATAGTGTTTTTTTAATTGTTGCAATAAAAACATACCATTAATATTTTTAAGAAATCTGATTGTATTTAATACCCCACCCTCATTACTGAAAGACTCTTTCAAAGATTGTTCATTAACTATAGGATTTTGAATTTCAAGTCCTAACAAAGACCAAGATCCACAAATTAAATAGGCGCTATCTTCATGTTCTAAAGGTATTCCAGCAACAGCACTAGCAGTATCATGACTTCCTACTGAAATAACTGGAACTGGATTACTCATACCGATTTTTCTCATATGTTTTTTATCTAACATTCCATAAATCTCGCCTGGGAAAATGATTTCCTGAAAAAGGCGTTCAGGAAATCCTAATCGCTTAATGATGTCAAAATCCCATTGCTTGCCCTCTACATTCAATAGTTGACTAGTTGATGCAATTGTATATTCCGTCTTTTTGTTTCCTGTTAAAAAATGATTAAATACATCCGGCATAAATAATAAGTGTTCAGCCTGTTGATTTAGATCTGGGTTATTTTGGAATTCAACGAATAATTGATAAACTGTATTAAAGGATAAAAATTGTATGCCCGTTTTAGAATAGAATTCTTCAAATTGAATTGGTAATTTTGAAGAAACACCTTCTGTCCTAGTATCCCGATAATGGAATGGCCAGTGAATAGGGTTTCCTTCTTTATCTAAAAGACAGTAATCAACTCCCCAAGTATCAATTCCGATACTATCAAATTCCAACCTATCCTTTGAAGCCACTTCTAACCCACTTAGTATGTGTTTATACAAAAGTTCAAGATTCCAATGTAAATGATTATTTATTGTAACTGGTTCATTTTTAAAACGATAAATCTCTTCTAAAATGACCTTTTCTCCATCATAAACCCCCGCTATTAGTCTTCCGCTAGATGCGCCAAAATCAAAAGCTAAACATTTTCTGTATTTAGTCATCATAATCTCACCATCCCTATTTCATTTTACTCCACTCCCTATCTTTAAAACAACATAAACAGACTTGAATAAAGAATTATATTTTTGTTTATGTTGACAAAGAAGAATTAAAGACATAGAATCTAAGCTAAGATTTAGAAATTAGTAAGGAGAGAACTTTAATGAATAATTCAGAACAATTTTTAAAAGAACAAATATGCGACATAGGAAAAAGAATGTATATGAAAGACATGGGGGCCGCAAATGATGGAAACATTTCTATTAAAATTTCAGAAAATTCTTTCTTATGTACCCCGACAGGAGTTTCTAAAGGGTTTATGACCCCAGATATGATATGCAAGATTAATAGTAAAGGAGAGGTAATTGAGGACAATCTATTAAACACAAAGCCATCCTCAGAAATTAAGATGCATTTACGTGTTTATGAGGAACGTCCCGACGTAACAGCAGTTGTACATGCTCATCCCTTATATGCCACTGCCTTCGCAATTTGTGGTATACCGCTTAATAAACAAATAATGCCTGAATCAACTATTTTTTTAGGAGAAGTTCCTATAGCAGAATATGGGACTCCCTCCACAGAAGAGTTACCTAATTCAATCGTTCCTTACCTTCAAAATCATGATGCCATTTTATTAGCCAATCATGGTGCACTAACTTGTGGGATCGACTTAATGAGTGCTTATTTCAAAATGGAGTCCATGGAATTTTATGCGAAGCTTCTTTATCTAACTTCAGCAATCGGAGAACCAAAGGAGTTAACAAAAGAACAGGTAACAACATTGGTTCAATTACGTGAGGAAAAATTCAAAGTTCCTGGTCGTTTTCCTAATCTATAGGGGTACACAAATAACTAGTTTTTTATTTTTAAAAATACATTTTGCGGGGAGATGTAAAGATTATGAGAAAATATCAAATGTACATTGATGGGCGATTTGTTAGTTCTAGCTCAGGTGAGCAAACAAAAGTCATTAATCCAACAACGGAAGAAATTATTTCAGAGGTTCCTAAAGGGACTGTGGAAGATGTACGACTAGCTATTGATTCCGCTGAGAAAGCACAAAAGGATTGGGCCAAGCTTCCGTCTATTGAGAGAGGACGGTACTTGCAAGCAATTTCTAAAGAAATACGTGAAAATGTTCCAATCTTAGCACGCACAATATCAGAGGAAATGGGGAAAACTCTTTCCCTCGCTGAAACAGAAGTTAACTTTACTGCCGATTATATCGATTATATGGCTGGTTGGGCGAGACGCTATGAAGGAGAAATCGTACAAAGTGATCGACCAAATGAGCAAATTTTTATTCATAAAGCACCGATTGGCGTTACAGCTGGTATTTTACCATGGAATTTCCCATTTTTCTTAATTGCTCGTAAAGCAGCACCAGCTTTAATCACAGGTAATACGATTGTTCTAAAACCAAGTGATTTATCCCCTAATAATGCATTAGAGTTTGCAAAAATCATTGATAAGGTAGGCTTGCCTAAAGGTGTTATCAATATCGTAACTGGTAGTGGAACAACCCTTGGACAAGAGTTAGCTGGCAATCCAAAGGTTGGAATGGTTAGTTTAACAGGAAGCTATAATGCTGGTGCTGCTGTTATGCGGGCAGCGGCAGAAAATATTACAAAAGTTTCTTTAGAGTTAGGAGGAAAAGCACCTGCTATCGTTATGGATGATGCAGATATAGATTTAGCAGTACGTTCAATTGTAGCCTCTCGTGTCATTAATACAGGACAAGTATGTAACTGCACAGAACGTGTTTATGTTCATAAAGACATTGCAGACGAATTTATTAAAAAAGTAACAAAGGCAATAACCGAGGTAACCTATGGAGATCCATTAATTAATAAAGAAATTGATATGGGGCCCCTTTCTAATAAAGAGGCACTCGAATCGGTAGAGAAGATGGTACAGGAAGCAGTTGCTAATGGAGCAACAATCTTAACAGGTGGTAAGCGCTCTTCAAAGGAAAAAGGTTATTTTTATGAACCAACAGTACTTGTAAATGTAAATAATGAAATGGAAATTATGCGTCAGGAAATTTTCGGTCCTGTACTTCCGATTGCTACTTTCAATGACTTAGATGAAGCACTCGAACTAGCTAATGATTGTGAGTACGGTCTAACATCCTCTATTTTCACACAAAACTTAGATGTAACAATACGTGCAAGCAAGGAATTAGAGTTCGGGGAAACATATGTTAATCGTGAAAACTTTGAAGCTATACAAGGTTTCCATGCTGGATGGAAAAAGTCAGGTATCGGTGGTGCCGATGGAAGACATGGTCTAGAAGAATATTTGCAAACGCATGTTGTCTATCTTCAAAGTAATGTTTAAATATAACAGTAGAAATTCAGTTTTCAGAAAATACAGATAAATACTAAGGAGGATAATCATGTCAAATGTAGCTAGTAAAATGAACGCGGTTGTATGCCATGGTCCCGGCGAATATTTACTTGAATCTGTGGATGTCCCTTCTCCAGAAGCAGGTGAAATCCTGATTAAGGTAGAAGCCTGTGGTATTTGTGCAGGTGATGTAAAAGCTTGGGATGGAGCACCAATGTTTTGGGGCGGAGAGGATGGTCAGCCTAGTTATGTAAAAACTCCAGTCATCCCGGGACATGAATTTGTAGGAACTGTTATCAAGGTGGGCAATGGCGTGACAGAGTTTTCTGTTGGAGATCGCCTTATTTCAGAACAAATTGTACCTTGTAATACTTGTCGCTATTGTAAGCGCGGTCAATACTGGATGTGTGAAAAGCATGATATATACGGTTTTCAGAACAATGTGAATGGCGGAATGGCCGAATATATGAAGTTTCCAGTAAACGCTATTAACCATAAAGTACCTCATGATTTACCTATTGAAAAAGCTATTCTAATCGAACCGTATGCATGTTCAATGCATGCAGTAAATCGAGCTAATATTCAAATAGGAGATTTTGTTGTCATCTCAGGTGCCGGAACGCTTGGACTAGGAATGGTAGCAGCAGCTAGATTACGAAGTCCTGGTACATTAGTAGTTTTAGATATACGAGACGATCGATTAGAGCTTGCCAAACAATTTGGTGCAGATATCGTTCTTAACCCTTCAAAGATAAATGTAGTAGAAGAAATTAAAAATATGACTGAGGGTTATGGATGTGATGTTTATATAGAAGCAACCGGTGCACCCGCTAGTGTTATTCAGGGCTTACACGCCATCCGGAAGCTTGGGCGCTTTGTGGAGTTTAGTGTGTTTTCAAGTCCGGTAACTGTCGATTGGAGTATTATTGGTGATCGTAAAGAGCTTGATATTTTAGGTGCACACCTAGGACCTTACTGTTATCCAAATGTTATTAATGGAATCGCATCTGGTGCACTCCCTACTGAGGGGGTAGTTACTCATAAACTTCCTCTAGAAGAGTTTCAGAAGGGTTTTGAAATGGTAAAAAGCGGAGCCGGCTCTTTAAAAGTTATTTTAATACCATAGATCAAAATTGGGTTCCTAGAAAAAACATTACACTCAAAGGTTAGGAACCCTTGTCATTCTCGCATAGTTTTGTAGCGGAGCTTACTACCATCGAATACTCCCCTCTTACAGGGGCGAGATAAATACGATTGTAGAAGCCTTTTTTGTAAGCAGACGGTAACTAAATTAAAGGTATTAAACTATAGCCACTTCAAATGGTCACGCGGCAATTAATCTGTCTGAAGTCAAATCGACTTAAAACAATAGCTAACTCCCCTGCTCCCTGCAGGTTTATGGCACAGTTCAAAACCGTGAGACAATAATCAAGGCGTAATGATAAAAAGGATTAAGGAGGGAAACATTATGAATCGTAGCTTAACTGCATCTCCATCAAAGAAGCAAGTCTTTGGTTTACCAATAGCATTAATTTGGGGATATATTGCCATTGCTTTCTTTATGACAGGAGACGGAATTGAACAAGCATTTTTATCAAAGTATATAGTTGATTTAGGGTTTTCTACACAGCAGGCCTCATTAGTCTTTACAGTATATGGACTCACTGTTGCCATAGCTTCTTGGCTTTCAGGAGTATTGGCAGAAATAACTGGACCACGTCGTACTATGATCATCGGTTTTGTACTTTGGATTATTTTCCATATTGGCTTTTTAACATTAGGCCTTGAACCAAAAAACTATGCTATGATGCTTATCATGTATGGGATTCGAGGAATTGCCTATCCGATGTTTATTTACGGCTTTGTAGTTTGGATTGCATATGCTGCTCCAAAACAAAGATTAGCTTCTGCAATGGGTTGGTTTTGGTGTATGTATTCAGTGGGAGTAGGAGTCTTTGGTACATACCTGCCAAGCTTTTCAATTCCTGCAATCGGATTTATAGGTACATTATGGTCGGCAATTATCTTTATTGCCATTGGAGGCCTGATGGCGATGTTTTTAATAAAAGATGACTTCAATAGTTATAAAGAAAATACGACAAATGAAGGACCACTGCAAGAATTACTAAGAGGGATTACAATCGCGAAAAACCCACAAATCGTTATCGCTTCAGCTGTACGTATTATTAACCAAATCTCGCTCTTTGGTTTTGTCGTTATACTACCGATTGTTTTTACAGAGCAAATCGGATTTACGATGTCCGAATGGCTACGTATTTGGGGAGCTGTCTATGCAACAACTATTTTCACGAACCTAATGTGGGGTATTCTTGGAGATAAACTTGGATGGGTTAGACAGGTAAGATGGTTTGGTTGTATAGGTATGGCCATCGCTACATTAATTTTTTACTATTTACCGATATCCTTTGGACCAAATATTTGGGTTGGATTATTTGTAGCTATATTCTTTGGATTTGCAATTGCTGCGTTCGTACCAATGTCGGCTATTTTCCCAACACTGGAACCATCTCATAAAGGTGCAGCAGTGTCCATGCACAATTTATCAGCAGGTTTAAGTAACTTTGTTGGCCCAGCAATTGTAACAGCAATTGTGCCGATCGCTGGTGTTGAAGGTGCTATATGGACACTTACTATATTATATATAGTTGGCTTTATACTGACATTCTTTATGAAAGTCGATCAAAACATCAGTAAACCAGCTACAGATGACAATCAATCAATCGAAATTGCACATTAAATTTAGATGTATCCCTATTAATGAAAGCGGTAACATCAAATAAAAGGAAGTGTAAATATATGAGTATTTTAAATAGATTTAGTCTTAAAGATAAGGTGTCTATTGTAACTGGAGGAGCAATGGGATTAGGAAAAGCAATGGCTCTTGCTTTAGCACAAGCTGGTTCTCATATTGTCATAGCAGATTTAAATCTAGAGGAAGCCCAGAAAACAGCTGATCAATTCAAGCGTGATGAAGGAATAGACACTCTTGCGATCAAAATGGATGTAACCAATGAACAACAAGTCAATGATATGGTAACCAAGGTGTTGAAGCATTTCGGTAAAATAGATGTTTTATTTAATAACGCTGGCATCACAATTCATGAAAAAGCTGAAGAGATGTCATTTGAAAATTGGAATAAAGTAATCAATATCAATTTAAATGGAGTTTTTCTGGTATCAAAAGCTGTTGGCAAAGTAATGATTGACCAAAAACGAGGATCTATCGTGAATATCTCCTCTATGTCTGGCATCATTGCTAATACTCCACAATGCCAATCTTCTTATAACTCATCAAAAGCCGGTGTGATTATGCTTACGAAAAGTTTAGCAATGGAATGGGCAAAGCATAATATAAAAGTGAATACAATTGCTCCAGGATACATGAAAACAGAGCTGACAAAGCCGTATTTTGAACAAGGTGGAGACATGATTGACACTTGGATGAGCCTTACCCCTATGGGCAGACCCGGAACACCGGATGAACTAGGTGGTATTGCGTTATACCTAGCTTCGGAGGCTTCTTCTTTTGTTACAGGAGGCGTGTTTACTGTGGATGGTGGGTATACTGCTTTGTAGTTGTGGGTTATAGGAAATATTTATAGGGATTCGATGTTTTTTATATGGAATTAAGAAACTAACTACTTGAACATAGCATGCCACTTAATAAAGAGAAATGTTCGGTGAGAGAAAACCATTTTCTTTAACATAAACAAGATAGAAAAATGACAAAAGGCATTGAGAGTTAACGTCTCTATGCCTTTTGTCGAGTTTGAAACCCTTACTGATGAGGGTCTCGATTTATTATGGTTTAATATTAGAACCAAGTTTAAAGTAAGTATTGTTAGGATTATTTGTATCATTAGCCCATACAATATTTCCATATTGGTCAACTGTGAAAATAAAGAAGTTATTATTTTTTGTAAATACTGGAGTATATTTTGGATCGACAGCAGGTGGTGCAGTTAAATTTAATGTAAATTGCTTATTTGCAGGACTTTGAGCAACTAATTTATCACTACCATATGCAAGTATTGTATTGTTTGGTGTTTTAGGGTCTTTTACCAAATCTATTACTAGCTGCGGATCGATAGTTGTAGCTCCCCCAGTTACTGCATAGTAGTATCGTTGATCAACTGATAGATCAGCATCAATATAAACAATAGCACGCATAGTTTTTGATGCTGGGACATCATCTGTACCAATATTAGTACCTGTAACTACAGCATCATCAATTCTGTTCTTAATTGATCCTGGATATACATACTTACCGAAGTCAGCTAAATCAAACTTATTACCTTCATAGCCTGAAATAATGTAATCACGAGCTATATCATCTTTCATCTTCACAGTAAATGTTTTGTCCGCCGTACCAGAAGCAGTTGGTTTAATAATTAACTGACTTTCCTCTGTTGTCGCTTTCCCCTTTGTATACTTAACAAATTGATATTGTGAAGTAATATCTTGATCGGCGTCGTCTGTAATTGTTAATAGACTTAGATCTTTAATTGAGGAATCGCCTTTTTCATCACGCATGATGGCTTCACTGAATGAAATCGTAAACGTATCATCTGGATTACGATATACAATATTGCGTTTCTTTTCTTTACCAACTGTCATTTCAAAACGTGGTGGTGTGCCATCAGAATAGAAATCTTGTTTCATCCAGCCATCATTTGATTCATCGTGAATTCCATCTTTGGCTTTATAAACAGTAAAGTTACCATACGTATCTTGTGCACCTAAATAAACAACATATTCGGTATGTGGTGTTAAAGTAACTCCTGTCATATCTAAAGTTCCAGACGTACCTTTTCCACTTTTTGTGACTGAAGGACTTGATTTAAGTTTGTCTTCTAATGTTTTTCTTTCTGCTGCCGTGTTAATAGTTAGCTTTGCATCAGGATTATCTGTTCCATCCGCGTTTTTCTTTGGTACGAACCAGTAATGAAGCTTTGTTGTCTCATCTGTACTGAAACTTACAATGGCTTTCGTATCATCATAACCTTTAGTAGTACCAGACTTCACTGCTATCTCGGTAACTAATGGTGCTCTTGAGTCCCCAAATATTGCTTTAGAAGCTATTTTAGAAAGTTCGCCGCCACGGTCTTTTAATATCATATGAACCGAATAGCTTATAAATGGATTTAGTTTATCTTTATCAATAACAATAGGGAATTTCTTTGTATCAGCTTCTAAGTCGGCCGGACCAGAGCCAATTTCAATATAAATATCTTTTCCACCTATTTGGAAGTAGCCTGATTTTAATGATGATTCAGTCGCAAATTCATTATAGAAATCTCTCTCCGTAATACCTTTATCTTTTAAATATTGCTCAAATGTTTTTGTTTCTCCATTGTCTTCGACCGTATCAGGTAACACCATGTAATAGTACGTCCCTGCTTTATTTGGCTTAAATTCTACCTCAGCTCGTTTATATTTTTCATCTTGGTCGGGTTTCCCAATAACGTTTAATTCTAGAATATTCGGTGGAACATGTTTTTCATGCACGTATTCTGCATAGTTTCGAACATTTTTACCAGGTTCAACGGTATTGGTATTTTCAAATTCATTGCCTGCCAAATCCTTAACACCAGGTAAAACTGTTGCACGTAATGTATCTCCATAGACAAAACCTGTTTCAGATGGAATTGTTAATAATACTTTTTTATCGCCTTCTTTATACTCTACAGCAGAAGGTTTAATTTTTTTCTGTCCTGTCGTATTGACGATAACTGTTCCTGATAAATCGTAGTTATTTACATTTCGAGCGCTTTCAGGATCTAATGCTTCATTTAGATAAATGTAGAATTGATTTTCCTTTCCAGCAGCAGGTTCAAGTTTCGTTTTTTCTACGAAAGGATTTATTTCATCTAACTCAAGTGTTGAGATTAACGTTGAAGCAACCTTCGATATATTGCCTGAGTCATCTCTCACTACTATAAAGAAGTCATAGTCTGTTTTGGCCTCTAGATTTTCTAGCAGTATTGTCTTTGTTAACTCGGCGGCAGTATTGCCAGTAACCTTACCCTTATTTGTTGGTTTTGAAATAATTTCCTCTGCTGTCGGTGGAGTAGCATTTGACTTTTTACGCACTAAATAGAAATATTCCCCAGACTTTGTTGAATTAAATGTTACTTCTGCTCTTTTCCCTCCAGGAAGTGGTTTTACAGATTTAAATGTCACTACAGGTGCTATAGTATCCTTCATTTTGAATTCTTGTGATTTAATATCCGAAACATTGTTCGCCCCGTCAACAACCATCACATAAATGACATATTCTTTTTTCTCACCTAATTTAGTGACTTTAAAAGTGTTTTTGTTAAGCACTGCTGCGCCTGTTCCGCTTGCCACATTGTCAGTAGAAATACGATTGACCATTTCTTTTTTCGTTGGTGCATCGGCGCCTTTTTCACGGACGATATAGTAGTAAGTTCCAACTTTATCTGAAGTGAAATCTACTTGTATCTCACTACCACTTAAAACATTTACATTCGTAATGTCGATTAAAGGCTTTGTTTTATCAGCTGGTTTTTGATTTTCAAGATCGTCTTTATCGACTGGTTTACCGTCTGGATCTGTAATAGTGCCAATATTATCTTTATCCTCTAGGAAGTCGTCGAAAATATTATTCGGTGACTCGCCCTTCGGTATAATAACTTTGTCAACATACGTGTAATCTCCAAGATCAACCCAACCATATACATTATCAACATACAGAGTACCTACGCGACCGTCTATATACAGTTCTAAATCTGTATAGCTATTGTAGTTAATCCAGTCGATATTGCCATCTCCGTAAATTGTCAGCTTCGTTTCTGTATCAAGGTTTAGTGTGCCGATATTTCCTTGAATCTCAAATTCACGAACAGTCCCGATGATGTCTACACGTGGTAGCTTCGTATTTGTTTCAATTTTTGTACCGCTTTGAGAGACAACTAGACGTGATACAGTGCTGTTATAAAATTCAATATGTTTTTCAACATTTTTCATCGTCACTTTATCTTTAGACCAGTTCTCAAATGGCTTGTTTTTATCAGGATTCTTGTCGGAATTCTGATCTGTCCAATTTTGGAGATCTGTTGTCGGACCGTTATTGGATGAGGACGAGCCTTCATCATTTGGATTATCTGGATTAGACCAGTTGATAAATGCAGTATTGATGCTTGCTATAGGGCCAAGCGATGATGGCTTATAATAGGAAACGCCTAATTGTAAAGGTGGACGTACCGTTTCGTTGACAAGCATTGTGCCAGTCAGTGTAACATTTGAAAATTCAATATAGTTCCCGTTAACAACGATTGTCGCACCAAAGGATCCATGATCGCCATCAAACTCTAGAAATCTTGAGCTTGTCCCGCTAGCGTTCAATGTTAGCTTCGAAACAGAGCGAATGGTTTTTCCTGAAAGATCCCCTTCAATAAGTGCACCTTTTAATACCGGTGCATTATCTTCGTTAAAAATATGCGAGAGACTTTCCGGTACTGAGTAAGGCTCACCATTTATGTAGACATTATCGTCTTCAACACCTGTAATTTTGAAAGATGTGGCATTGCCCTTTTTCTCTTGTGAACGCACAATAAAAGATGAAATTTGTCCACGTGTTACCGCATTATATGGTGAGAAAGTAACAGGTGTTGTTCCTTCTGTAATCTTTAAATCTACTAAAGTTTGAATATAAATGGCGTTGCTCGTTTGACTAGTAACATCTTGGAAACTATGGTTGTAATTAGATGCTACCTCAAATTTAAAGCCTAGCGCTAAAATTTTTGCTAATTGCCCACGTGTAATCACTTCATTAGGCATAAATGTTCCGTTTGAATACCCAGCCATGATTCCTGCATTTTGTAATGCAGCTATATACTTGTAGTATTCACTACTTTTTGGGACATCTTTAAAATATGGGTCTTGCACATTTTTTAAATCCAAGTCTAAAACAGTTGCTAGCATTTTTGCTGCTTGACCACGTGTTACATTTTGATTTGGTCGAAAGGTTTTATCTGCATACCCACTAATTGCACCTTGAGAGTATAATTTTAAAATATTGTCGTAATGGCTTGAATATTGGTCAATATCCGTAAATGGTGAAGTAGCTGCAGCTGCATTTTGTGGTGGTACTACAACAGCAATCCCACTAGTAGCAAAAACAGTTGCTATAAGTGCTTTGTTCACTTTTTGGACTTTTGTTTTATCCATCCCACTCTTCCTTTCATCTATGTATTTGATACGTTCAAAATATCATTTTCATCATACCCTTTATATCGACAAGTAGATAGTGAACCTTCATAGATAAATCTAAAATACTGGAAGAAAATCGTTAACAAAAGTCGGCAATAAACATTAAAAAGCCAAGGAGCATCGGTGCTCACTTGGCTTTAACGATATATAGGCATACATCTAGTCGTACTTGTGATGTCATAAGGGAAAGGGGGATAACCTTGCATCTTGTCAAGTCGAATCAAGAGATGTGTCCCGAGTTTACGTATCATTTGAACATGATTTACAAGTCATATGGGGAATGACTAAAAGTAGCTTGCCCAAATGATCGTAGCATTAATCATGTACCCCCAAAATTAGAAATGTATGCTTATTTCAAAACATTTTTTATTTATTTTCTTGCTCTGCTACTATGACTCGATTACGTCCAGCTTGTTTAGCTAGATATAGTGCACCATCCGCTACCTCAATTAACTTTTCCGTCGTGTCGGCCATTTGTGGATATACTGCAACGCCTGCTGATAAAGTAACTGGGCGACCACAGGGACTTATAGTTTGTGCCAAAACATCGCGCAGTTGCTCGGCCACCTGTGCCGCTTCCTCAGCAGTAGTAGTTGGCAATAACATCACAAATTCCTCACCACCGTAGCGACAGCAAACATCTCCCTCACGAGCGACTGCTTTCATATTATGTGCTAAAAATTGTAAAACCTTATCACCTACTGCATGACCATACGTATCATTAACACTTTTAAAATGATCTAAATCCAGCAAAATGAGGGCATGTGGCAATTCGTTCTCAAGCCACTCCGCTAGCATCGCATCCATTGTGCGACGATTAGTTACACCTGTTAACGGATCTGTTGTAGATTGATCTTTAAAATAGGACACCTGGCCCTGTAAAAATGTTAAACTCCGAATGAGTGCACTTTTTAGAAAGTGCGCTTCAAAATACCAACTACGTACAGATTTTAAGCCTTCTACATTTTTCGATTCCATGCTCTCCTCTGTTAAAGTAGCTAATTGTTGTAAGGGATTGGCAATACGTGCTGCCATCCAAAGGACAATTAAAATTGAAATTAGCATAAGCGGAATGGACTTTATAGCAACTTCCTGTACTCTATCAAATGAAGGAGCTAATGCTACATCTATCGGCCTTTGAGCAACTACTCCCCAACCCGTTAAAGGTACGGTACTATAACCAGCAAGCATTTCTACTCCTTTAGTATTTACTACTTGAAAAGCTCCATTTTTTCCAGAAACCACCGCTTGGACAACTTTATTATCAATAGCGATATCATTGACGCGACTTGGGTCCTGATGATAGATAACGCGCCCATCTGAATCAACTACGTACACATATGAACCATCATGATAATAATGCTCTCCGAGTAATTCATTAAAAACATTTCGTTCCTTTAAATAAATTGTCCCAGCTACCATTCCTAAATATTCATTTGTCTCTGAAAATATAGGATACGATATAAAAATAAGGAGACGCCCTGTCATTCCCTTATAAGGCTTTGAGACAAGAGGTTTCCTTTTAGATAAAGCCTCTTTTGCTCCAACTGATGTTAATACTGCACCTTGTACCTCTTCAGATGGTGGTGAAATTGATAATACAAGACCTTTTGCATTTGTGATAAGCACCGAGTTAAACATGTCATTTTGCATTTTCAAACGCTCAGTTTCCTGAATCAATGCATTGTTATCATGCATTTTCGTTTTTATCGTACCTGCGCTATATCCTAAAATCTGAAAAGATTCTTCAAGGTAGGAACTTGCGGTTTTTGCTAATTTTTGTGCATATACTCGATTCGTTTCAAGTGTATTCTCTTTAATCGAGTCAACATTCATTCGGTAACCACTCCAAATACTACCGATGGCTGTTAAGAAAAAAGCAGCTATCGCAACTCCCATGATTAAATACTTTAACTTTATCTGTTTTGATTTCATTTTCTATCTTTTACCCCTAGTTTATAATTTCCTCTATTATTCTATTAAAGCACAAAAAAATTCCTTATTAAGAAAATATCTTATATTGAGAGAAAAGTATTTGTAAAAATAATTCCCTCATATAACAAAAATAAAATAGTAGACTCACCATAAAAATTCGAAATGAAAATTTACTTTGTATATAAGTTGATTGGAGTGGAGGCTGGGCGACTCCTTGGGGATTAGCGATAGGGGAACGAAGGCTAAAACCATCACGTCCTGTAATAACGCCTTCGTGACCAACATCGCGTTGGCCCGAGACCATGGAGCGAGCATCGCCAGTGAAGCGGCTCATCGGACGCCCCCAGGAAGCTTTGCTCTGTGCGAAAGCGTAGCGACAGCAACAATTGTTTTATCTGTGCGAAAGCGTAGCGACAGCAACAACAAAGCGCCCAGCCGGAACGGAAATCAACCCCACGTTTTGATGGTTAGCCATATAGTAGGGAAAGTTCCAAAATTTTAGCGTCGTTAACAGAACAAAAATATAGTAACTTTATATCTATAGAACTGTTATTATTTTGATAGATTTTTATTATCAAATTTATTATTAGAAGAGGGTTTAAATATGTTGTTACGTAAAGTAGCTCCAATAATGGTTGGTTTTAGTATGGCTCTTTGGACAAATACTTCTCTCAATCCAAATAAGTCAGCTCGTACAAAAATAACAGATACGCAAAAAACTTTGTCACTATCCAGCTTTCAAAGTGAATATAAAATGAAATGGCATCGAGTAGAGACGGACTACTCCCAATTTTCCCTCGTAGGAAAGCATAATTCCAATGTGGTTGGAGGATATGAAACACGCACTGGGCATAGCGTATTTGGTATTCCTATCGGTGCTAATCGAATAGATGTGAATAGAAAATACAGTCTTCCACTTAGAGCTATTCACTATCAAAATACAAGCTATTTGCTCGATTACAATGATTGTGAAGGCAATACTACACACGGGACCTATTTGATTGATGATCACTATGTTACTTTTTTCTATGATTTACACAAAAATAATATTGTCCGTTCTATTATTTGGATTAATGCCAAAACAGAATTAAGTAAACATGGTTATTATGGTAAGCCTTCCAATGAGCTACGAGCAGGACTTGAAGATTTAATGGTTGATCTTATTAACCATGAGCGGGTTATAGAAGGATTGCAACCGCTCATTTATGACAAAGGATGTAATCCTATTGCTCGGCAGCATAGTGGCAATATGATCACACATCAATTTTTTAGTCATGAAGATCATAAAGGTAATCATTCCAATGACCGCCTCACTACTGGTGGAGTTAATCACTATTGGTATGGCGAAAATATAGCACACGGTCAGCCCAATAGTATATTTGCCCATGAAGCACTGATGAATTCAAAAGGGCATCGTATAAATATTTTAAGAAAAGACTTTACACATATATTTGTTGGTGTCTGTTTTAAAGATAACGGTGCGCCCTATTATACAGTTAACTTCTATTCTAAGTAATTTGAATAGCTGAAGCTTATTGGGATTGGCTGATACACAAAAATCTCTATGCAGAAATATTGCATAGAGATTTTTTGTACCCTTACTGAAATATGACAGAAAATCTGTCCCCTTTTATAAGTTGATTGGATTGGACCAATCGGAACGAAATCACCCCACGTTATGAAGACAATCCTACATTCTGAATTTTTTTACTTTTATTGTTATTCCGACATATAATTTTCTGACAAATTATTTTATAATAAAATTTAACATAGTCAAGCCATCAATTCTTCTGTTATAATACTGATAATTTATCACCACTCTGTATTAATACAGTGGTAATACATGCTTTTCACAAAATGGGGATTATGAGAAAAGCGCTACAATGCATTCTTGAATACAATGTAGCCTACACAAAAAGGGGTTGGGAGATTTGGGTATTTTAAAGGGGTTAAAAATTCTCGATTTTTCTGCATTACTACCGGGACCAATGGCGACAATGATATTTGCTGATCTAGGCGCTGAGGTTATTCACGTTGAATCATCAAAGCGCGTAGATTTAACACGTATTATGCCTCCTTACGACGATGATCATGAGGCGTATATTCATCAACATTTGAATCGCTCTAAAAAGTCATTAACATTAAATTTAAAATCGCCCGAAGCTATTGAGATTGTTAAGTCACTCGTGAAAGAGTACGACATAATTATCGAAGGATTTCGACCTGGTGTCATGCAACGACTTGGCATCGGCTATGAAGCTCTAAAAGAAGTAAATCCTAAGGTTATTTATTGTGCTATTACAGGCTATGGACAAACTGGACCATATAGCAATCGGCCAGGACATGACAATAACTATTTATCATTAGCTGGGATACTTGATTATTCACGTCATAAAGATAAAAAACCTGTCTCCATGGGTATTCAGCTAGCTGATATTGCTGGGGGCACGATGCATGCGGCAATTGGAGTACTTTCAGCTGCTTTACATCGTGAAAAAACAGGTGAAGGACAATATATTGATATAAGTATGACCGATGCTGTATTTTCGCTCAATGCTATGTATGGGTCTGCCTATATTGGCGCTGGTCGTGTGCCTCAGCCCGAGCAGGAAATTTTAAATGGTGGCAGCTACTATGACTTTTACAAAACAAAGGATGGCCGATTTTTCTCGGTAGGAAGTCTTGAGCCTCAATTCCGCAGATTACTCTGTGAAGCGCTTGATATTCCTGAGCTCATTGATAATACTTTTAATGATTCATACTATACACAAATTCGTTTTAAAGAGGCTGTCCATGATGCGTTCTTATCGAAGACTTACGAAGAATGGCTTGAAGTGTTTAACGAGAATTTCGAGGGATGTGTCGAACCTGTATTAACTTTTCCAGAAGCATGCGAGCATCCTCAGCTCAAGGCTCGTGACATGATTGTTGATATTCCCAAAAGCGACGGTACTACGCAAAAACAAATTGCATCTGCTTTTAAGTTTGACGGTGTTAAACCGCAGTACAAGCATGTCGGTGCTAAGCTTGGAGAGCATAATGAAGAAGTGTTATCTTCACTTGGCTATAGTGTTGAGCAAATCGCGGACTTAAAGGACAAAGGGGTTTTAGAATAATATCGTAGGCCAACTACACGAAATAAAAAGAGTGTCTAATGATGCATTTAAAACACATTAGACACTTTTTTGTATTTCTATTAAACGAGCACTTATAAAAACTCGTAGCTTTTCGAAATGATCGTCAATGAGTAAATATTTTTTATAAATTTCCATTAATTTTTCAAACAGCTCATACTGCTCGGTCACAAATAAAACTTTTAAAATATTAAGCATATGCAAGGATGCGCTCTGTGCTACCAAATAGCAAGGCGTTTCTGGTTGACGATAATGTCGGCGCCATTCTTCCACAGACAAGCCGATATGCTGTAATGAATTATTCACATGGAGAGCAACATCCTGCTGAACTGACGCCTCAATCGCAATAAATTGCTCATTACTATAGTTGTTCTGTACTAAAGTGGCATGTATTTTTTTATTGGATGCTAGTACATGTTCCTTTAAAAGCAGGAGCCCCTCTTGGTAACGCTCCATTTTTACATAATGCTCAAGCAATACTGCATACAAGTTTTCTAAAAAATTTAGTTCATAATTTTTAATAATGGCAGGAGGTGTTGGCTTACGGTTCGGCAATAAGTCCTTATATTCCAATAAAATCTCTATCGCGTAATTATTAAGTCTTTCATCTTCTAATAAATACTCACCGTAGTGAATAACAGTTTCATGATTCTGCTCCTGATGTGCTATATGAAATAGAAGATATGCAATCAGAACTTTTTCTTTCTCTGTCAATGCATACATCGAATAACGCCAATCAGCTTCAAAGGAAGTAATTAGAGCTTTAACACATCGATAATCCCCTTCTGATAAGCGATAGTGCGTTACAATTTGGTAAAGATGTAACTGTTTTTTTGCCAAGCAAGTAGGATTACAATTATCCACATAAGTTATACACTTATCCAGAGTTTCTCTATAATTATTCACAAAGTTATCCACATGTCCACAAGTTTCCCTTGTAGATTGTTCAATATGACCCATCATTTCATGGATAAATGTGAATTGTTCTAATGGTTTGTGGATAAATAGTGAATAAACTTTTTTCGTGAAAAGCCAATGCCAAAATTGGGTTTCTTCTTTATAAATCATATGCACGAAATATTCATTTTCAAATTTATATAAAAATATTGTTTGTAGTTCGTTAACTGGCAATGTAATTTGCATTCGCTTCCCGAAAATTAGCCAGATTAATCGTTCTAAGTCCATTGTATGCTGTGCGAAAAGCTGCTCAAAAAAGGTCTCCTTGCCTTTTTGTGTGTAAAAAAAAGCATCGAGACGTTCATTGACAAATTTAGTATCTAAACCATGCTTGTTAAAAAAAGTTTGCATATCTTTCGTTACACGACCCCAATATTTTCGTGCAGTTGAAAACGCAATATTCATCGCTGTTTCCTCATTCACTAAAAATAAATTCGGTGAAAGTGCAGTACCTAGAATTTTCGGGTCAGCCGGTGGGTCAATCTCTGCCTCTAACCATTTTGAAAGTAATTTCTCAGCACCCTTTTCACCACTTTGTTTATATGTCATGAATAACTGCTCATCACAATCCAACAGCATGCAACTGGAGCCCCCCATCAAATTCGACCAACAAAGATCTTCCCCTATCGTGTAAAATACTTGCCTATATGTTTTAACACTCTTTTACTCTTTCTTCAATATAACAAATCTTATCCAACATATGCTAAAAAAAGCGTGATATGCATAAAAGAAATAACAACAAAAGTAGTCGTGCAAAATCGACATCTTCTGCTACAACGCATAAAAAAAAGCCATCTATAAAGGTGTCAACTACCTCATAGATGGGTAAAAATTAAATTTGCTGTTTTAAAGCAGAACGGCAAATGAGCTCATTGGACAATTACTCATAAGTTGGTAGCCCATTGTATTGTCACAAATAGCTCATTGCCTACGCCAGCTCAAAGCTAGCGCCATAGTACACACAACTTAGAAAGCTATGCATCATTTCCAATACAATCGAGAAAAAGTATTCTCACAACAGTAGACGAGCGATCAACAAAATAGTTACAAAAAAAATCCATCAAATTTTTGATGGATTTTTTTCTGCCCCGAAAGTGTAGCGGCAGGGGCAAAAGGTTTTCAATACGTCAAATTTTTTGACGTATTTTTTCTGCATCGAAAGCGTAGCGACAGATGCAAAAAGGTTTTCAATTAAGGCAAATTTTTGATGGATTTTTTTCTGCCCGAAATTGCAACGCATTTTTCCGCAACTTGCTTAAATTTATTCATCACCAAAACAAAGGATACTTCCGCGTTTCTCGTAGATTATTTATCACAAGACCAAAAAATACGATAATGAGAGCACCAATAAGAACGGGCATTACTAGATAGCTCCATCCATAGCCTCCTAAAATAATAATAATCGGATTTGCTCCTGCTGGCGGATGAATGATTCCTAATAAGGCCATTAAAAAAATGGTAAAACCTACACCAAGGCTAATTGATACAATGCTCGTCCCCAACAGTGAATACATGATTAAGCCGATGACAGCTGAAATTAAATGACCTCCGATAATATTTCGAGGTTGGGACAATGGCGCATTCCAAACAACAAATACGAGTACACAGCTCCCACCAAGTGATGCCATTAACCATGGTGCCCCTGTATAATTCGTCAACCAAAGCAATACGGAAATACATATTAATCCGCCGAATGCACCTGTTATGGCATCAGCAAAATTTGTTCGTGAAGGAGCATGTCCCCCACCTTTCATCTTGAATATGTATGTTTTAATGGGGTTTGTTTTTTCTTCCTTATCCTGCAAACGTACGAAATCTGCCATGAGTCACCTTTCTTTCTATCCAAAATTCTATAGAACCGTATCGATTTTTTTATATTCTAAGCTTGTTCTATTATAACAACTACTGCATAGAATTCAATTTCAAAATGTCGAATTTTAGACACAATCATCAATTATACCTTAGCATAATTGCGTCTGACTTTTACCATGCACTAGTTAAGTAGTTTATCGCCCTATAACACAAAAAAGCAAACTATGAAATCTTCTAGTTTGCTTTCTTTTCGTGCTTTTCGGTATGCATTTAATCATATTGTTTTTTCACTGGCTTATAAATTTTCGCTTTTTTTAGTACTGTTTTAGGTACTTGGAAGGTTGCTGTTACAACTCCCGGATGACGGCCGATTTCAATCGATCCTGTAATCGTCGCTCGATTCATAACTTCTGGCTCGCTCATCTCAAAAAGCCTTGCAGCACGGCTTATAGCATTAGTTGTTGCCTCATTTAATGATGTTCCGGAGCCAACAATTGATACAGGGAATACTTCCTCCACTTGTTTAACGCCGAATTCCTCCGCAAGCTCACGTGCACGACGTTTTTCTTCCTTTGTAAAAGGTTTAGCCGTATAAGGTAAATCCTCTGTATTTGGCAATAAAATAGGGCCATCCAAAGCTACTTTTTTCATTACACTTACCTGAAGTTGAACAATACCAGCAACATCTGTTGTATGTCCTGCAATTTCTCCGTCCCCTTGCATTGCGTGCATATCACCTATATACACACCGCCACCCGGAACCTTTACTGGACAAATAATTGTTGCACCCTCACGAACACGGCTTATATCCATATGTCCATCTGTACGGTGTGTATCTAATTCAGTCTGCGTAAAGGCAAATTCATGTGGCGCACCAATTAAAAACGAACCAAAGTCTCCAGCATTATGGGAGTCTGGCATCGCCTTTGAAGGTGTCGTTCCAAGCTGCCCTAAAAACGGTCGCATTCTTGCCATAACACCAATCAAATCACTTGGTGCTAATGCAACTACAGGATTTTGCACAGAATTTTCAGGTGTACGCATATAATTTTTCGCATCAAGTGCAATACGGCGAGCCCCTTCTCGCCCAACAGTCACACCAATATTACCATTATGATCTAACGCCATAGTATAGCCATTCGTCATGTTAAAAGGTGATGTTTCTGTATCACATGTCGAACAGCGAATGGCCTGCCGACCTATCCCTTTGACAACTGTACTAGGATGAAGCTTACCACAGCCTGGACATTTTACTGATACGAACGGGTCCCCAATAAATCGATCCAAAATTGCCTCATCGTGCCCAGATGCTGTTGCTATTGATGTTACCTGTATTGATTTAATCTTGATAACAAGGGCGTCTCCTATCTCTGCCCCTTCTACAAATACAGGTTTTGTTACTTCATGCCCACCACGAATCGTTGGTGTTAGCATCGGGCCCCAACATCCTGGCGTCGTATTAGCAATAATTGTTCCACCGTCTTTGACAGGCCCAAGCATTTTCTGTTGTGGATCTAAAATACCATCTATGAACTCATTTACGAATAATGTTTCGACCGCTTGGGGTTGCTGTACAAAGTCTTCACCTTGCATTCCTTCTTTTTCTAGCACATGCAATTCGCTTGTCATTTCTTTCGTCACACTCCTAAGTTTTTATTTTATGTATATAGATTTTAGTTAAATATAATTTCAACACTTTATATAACTCTTTGTAATGAATTGTCGATTGTACAACTTAATTTCGACATAATGTTTGATAGTTCCTGCCATTTCGAGGAAAATGTCACTAATCGTATGTATGGAATAATCATAGTAGCGTTAAAATCCTTCTTCTCAGTCATTTTCTCTATGAATAAATGCATGATTTTCGTCCAATAGAATAGCTATTGAATACATGGAAAATTATGCCGTTTATTTTGTATGTTTTCAACCATTTATACATAAAAAAGTACAGACTTGTACAAATGCATTGTAAAAAGTCTGCACTAAAGCTCGATAATTCCTGCCATCTCGTGAAAAAAATCGCTAATATGCATTGAGAACGTCTGTCTATTTTTTAAATTCAGGTAATGTCTCAATTCCTTTTTAAAGCAAATTTCATTTATAATGAGTCACATAAAGTGAAACTTCAACCGGTGGGCAAATCTCAAGCTTGACGCCCCCAGGAAGCTTTGCTCTGCGCGAAAGCGAAGCGTCAGCAACAAATGTTTTATCTGTGCGAAAGCGAAGCGTCAGCAACAAAGCACCCAGTCGGAACGGAAATCAACTCACGTTATAATGAAGAACCTTTTTTGAGATAATGATAATAAGGAATTGTTTATCGGTCACTGCTAAACTTATTAGCTATACACTATTCTTAAAATTCTAATGACGATAAAATAATAAAGAAGAAAGGACGTGTGAACAATGCAAGAACCAACTATTCTAGTGGTGGATGATGAGGCAGATTTAGCAAACCTTCTAAAAGTCAGCTTACAAAAAGAAGGTTATAAGCAAATTCATACAGCTGGCTCCATTCAAGAAGCTTGGACGAGCTTTCAACAGACACAACCCGATATTGTACTTCTTGATGTGATGCTTCCTGATGGCGAGGGCTACGATTTATGTCGACGTATTCGAGAAGTATCACATGTGCCGGTGCTTTTCATGTCAGCGAAAAATGAGGAAATTGATAAAATTTTAGGACTTGCGATTGGAGGCGACGATTATATTACGAAACCTTTTAGTCCTAAGGAGGTTGCCTATCGTGTGAAGGCACAGCTTCGCAGAGCTGGTTATCAAACGCAGGAAGCCGCACCAGTAACTTCCGCGAAGTCGATTCAAGTTGGTCCATTTTTGCTTAATGGGGATGAAACGGAGGTACATAAGGACGGCGTTTTATTGGAGCTAACGGCGAAGGAGATTGGCTTGATGGCTTGCTTTATGAACAATCCTAATCGAATTTTAAGTAAAGAGACGCTGTTTGAGCGTGTATGGGGAGAGGACTTTTTCGGCTCAGACAATACCGTGATGGTGCATATTCGACGTCTGCGTGAAAAGGTTGAAAAAGATGCATCTAAACCTATGTATATTACAACTGTAAAAGGGCTTGGCTATAAATTTGTCGTTCCAAAAGAGGAGCAAGTATGAAATGGAAATTAACAGCTAGATTCCTTCTGTCTGTGCTGTCTATTGTTATTATTGTTATTTTCTTGAATACAGCCATTTTAATTGGGTTTTTCATTTTTCAACAGGTAAAAGATTACGATCATACAACTTCGTATTCAGAGGAAAACTTCGTGCGCGAGTTCCAGCAGTATATTGATATAAGTAATGGAACGCCAGCAGTAAGCAAGGATGGACTTCAACAATTGCATCAGCGAAATGCCTGGATTCAATTACTTGATAGTAATGGACAGGTCGTTGAAGCCCATTTTGCTCCAGATAAAGCTCCTTCACACTATGCGCCGATTGACTTAATTCAAGTTTATAAATATAAAGAATTCGATGTGGATACTACCGTATATGTGGGAAGTAAAGAAAGTATTAGTTATCTTATCGGCATCGAGGGAAGTGGCGTTACTAGATATGTCACTCATTTTTCTGGCTCATCAGTCTTACAGTTTATTGGCAAGTTTGGTTTGCTCATTGTCATTGCTGATTTATTAGTAGCTACACTCGTTGGCTGGCTTTTCGGTCGAACATTGACTAAGCCTCTACATGCAATGATTGAACGTATTCGTCATTTAAAGAATCATGAGCATGTGACTAGTAAAGTGCCAGGTGGTGTGTACAAACCTGTTTTCGAGAATTTAAATGAGGTATCAAGAGAACTAGCCGCACACGAGCAGGAACGCAAACGACTTGAGATGATGCGTGAGGAATGGATTAGCAATGTATCACACGATATGAAAACACCTCTTTCCTCGATTCGTGGTTATGCGGAGCTGCTAAATGATGTAAAATTAACTACTGATGAACAAACAGAATACGTTCAGATTATCGAAAAACAATCATTGCATATGCAAGATTTACTAGATGATTTAAACTTAACAATGCGATTAAGACATCAGCAGCTTCCGCTCAGCTTAACCGAAGTAAATATGGTGCAATTTATTCGTGAAATCGTTATTGATACACTCAATACCCCTCAATACGAACAGGCCAATATTGAATTTAATGCAACTAAAGATGTTATCAAGCATCACATTGACGAGCACTTTATGCGACGAGCGGTAATAAATTTTTTACACAATGCATTGCTTCATAATCCTTCCGACGTATCAGTTAATATTCTTGTTGAAGATCATTCAATTACGATTTCTGATAACGGTAATGGCATTTCTGCCGAAGATCTTGAACATATTTTCGAGCGCTATTATCGAGGGACAAATACTGAGCAAACATATGGTACTGGTTTAGGTACTGCTATTGCTAGAGATATTATTGAAGCGCACGGAGGAACTGTAACGATTACCTCTGAAGAACAACAAGGTACAACTGTCAGCATTCAATTACAAGAAGAAAAAAAGGAGTAGCCCGATACTAGGGACTACTCCTCCTTCTTATTTCTTAAATTGATCTTGTACTTTTTTAGGTAGCTCATGGAATTTTACTTCATCATATGATGTAACTTCCGTTTCTTTTTTTACATAAAGCTTCATGTATGCATCGTGGCGTAAATTTTTCTGAGCTGAAAACTTTAATGTTTGCTCTTCACCGTTTTTGTCATAGGCAGGTACCTCATACCAATATGACTTCCATATTTCGCCGTTACTTGCCTTGAATTCCTCTACCTCACCATCAGTAGTGATATGAACATAGTATGCTTCTTTATTTAAACGGTTAAAATCTACGGTCATCAGAACAACAAGTCCTGCTACGAACAATAAGAACAATGCTCCTATACCTAAGAAAACTTTTTTCATATTAATTCCCCTGTCTAACAATTTTATAGAATGAACGCACTGTAAAGATATAATATATGCCGTAAATTGCAGAATAAGCAATCATCCACAGTATTACTGGTTTCGTTATATCCATACCAAATAGTTGTGAAAAGGCTAGCAGCGCAAATGCACTATGTGCGATACCAACAACGAGTGGTGCACTAAAGATAACGGCAACCTGCCCTGCAACTGTTTTTAATATCTGTTTTTTATTAACACCAATTTTATTTAAAATTGCATATTTAGACTGATCTTCCTCTGCCTCAGTTAAAATTTTGAAGTAAATAATACTTCCTGTCGCTGCTAAAAATACTAATCCTAAAAAGCTTCCTACAAACAATAGTGATCCTACAGTAGCTAAACTATCCTCATAACTTTGCGGAACACTTGAAAACCCTTCCTGCTGTTCAGTAGCTAGTTGATTGGAAATCTCCTTTGAAATAGCCTGTTGCTTCAAGTCATTATCCATACCAACTACCTGCATTTTAACACTTTCTGCATTTGTTGCAGCGAACACTTTATCATTAACAACGAGAACTGTTCCAGCTGCAATAAAGTTTAATACACTCTCTGTATACATTTTATCAACATGGAATGATTCCCCGTTCTCCAATTTAAACTCTTCACCCGTAAAATCATGTGAAAAACGTTCATCGAAGCCTGCATCAAGTAAAACTGTTGAACCATTTGCAATGTGCAATTCTTCATCTTTCCCCTGCAATTTTGCTAAACGATTATAGTCAGATTCCTTTAATAATGTATATTCAAAAAACGAAAATTCATTATCCACGCGTAAATTTTTCACAGAAAGCGATTCGTTGTACAAAACGTTTTCTTGGGAAAATTTCACCGCATCACCCTTCCACATAAATGTGTTAGGTAACATATGACGTACGCTGGCTTCTGCATTATAATACATTCCGAAAACGCCGCCACCAGCTGTAATCGTTGTCGCACTTAAAATAGCGATGATTGAAAGAGATTTAGCATTTGCTCGAATACGGTACAATAATTGTGATACACCAATTAAATTCAAGCCTTTCCATGACCAAGAAGTTGCTTTTTTCAACGCCGTTAATACAAATACGCTAACACTATGGAATAATAGATATGTCCCTGCAATCGTTACACCTATAACCATTAGTGGAGTACCTAGCACTGTGAAAAATCGCCAAATCTTGCTCGTAAATATATCTTCAGAGGCTGTATAATATCCAAATGCAATTAGCGCTGTCCCAAGAATAGCTGCTAAGAATGATGCACGTGGAATTTTCTCTCCCTGTTTCTCTGCATGGAACAGGTCAATCAATTTAAATTGATAGATGACACGATAGCCCTGTAAAGATGTGAATAAAAATAGTAGTGTAAAAATTCCTGCTGTATTTACTAGAGCCTCAGTAGAAAATGTTAAACTTCCTACAACATCATAGCCCATTAAACGGACTAAAATCATTAATAGCCCTTGTGACATAAAGAATCCTAGAACAATTCCTAATACTAGAGAGACAAGCCCAATTACTAAATTCTCGAAAAAGAGCATTAAGCCGATTTTCTGCTTACGCACACCTAGTAGAGAGTAAAGTGCTACTTCCTTTTTTCGTCTCTTCATAAAAAACGAATTGGAATACGCCATAAAGATGATAATAAAGAATAATAGCACAACGGATGATGCACTCATCAATCCTTTAATTTGCTGCGATGATTGTTTTAAGGCTGAAAGATCATCATTATATTTCAATGTCACAAACGTAAAGTAGATGACGATACTAAAGACCATCGAAGCGATATACAAAAAGTAATTCGACAAATTGCGCTGAATATTTTTACGCGCTAAACTAAATAACGTCATTTACTCCACCTCCGATGCCAGCAAGCACCTGTAATATCTCTTGGAAGAATTGCTTTCTTGTTTGAGTACCACGATGAATTTCCTTAGAAAGCTGTCCATCCTGAATGAATAGAATACGCTGGCAGAAGCTTGCTGCGAATGCATCATGCGTAACCATCATAATAGTAGACGCTTGAGAATTATTCAGATCACTTAAACTTTCAAGCAAGTCTGTTGCTGATTTGGAATCAAGAGCACCAGTCGGCTCATCCGCAAAAATTAATTTCGGCTCTGTAACTAATGCACGTGATGATGCTGTACGTTGTTTTTGCCCACCTGAAATTTGATATGGGTATTTATCTAGTAACTCTTTTATCCCAAACAGTGTAGCTATGCGTTCTACCCTTGCGTTAATTGCCTTTGTTGGCACTTTTGCAATCGCAAGAGGCAGTACGATATTTTCACGAACTGTTAAAGAATCGAGTAAATTATAGTCTTGGAAGATGAAGCCTAGATTGTCGCGACGAAAATCTGCTAACTCAGCATCCTTCATGCGCGCTAAGTTTGTATCTCCAATAATGATTTCACCAGTCGTTGGTGTGTCAATTGTAGCTAACACATTTAGTAGCGTCGATTTCCCAGCCCCTGATGGCCCCATTACACCAACAAACTCTCCTTTTTCTACTTCAAATGATATATTCGATAGCGCTGTAAATGTATTCGCGCCTTTGCCGTAAGTTTTTTCTACATTTTGTACCTTTAATAATGGCGTCATAAACGCTCACCTCTTCTTTCTGACTTTAGTATACGACCCCAAACTTACAACAAAATTGTCGCAAGCTTACAACAACCTTAAATCGGCATCATAACGAGGGGTTAATTTCCGTTCCGACTGGGCGCTTTCCTGGGGTCGTCCGATGAGCCGCTTCAATCAACCTATCCACATGACATACGTTTTAACAAAATGTCATCCAACTTTTGCGTTTTATCGGAACACTTTCAAGAATTATCGCCTAACTTTTAATTTTTATCGATAAACTTTCATGTTTTATCACCCAACTTCTGAATTTTATCGACATCTACCTTCCAAAAAGCAAAAAAGGATTCACACACAAAGCTGTGCGTGAATCCTCTACCTTTATTATGCTAATACTTTTTTAATTTCATCCTCAAAGCTACTTGGCTTATCAGCTGATCCATAGCGGCCAACGACTTCACCATTACGATTCACAAGGAATTTTGTGAAATTCCACTTTATACTGTTGCCGAGAAAGCCTTTTGAATGAGATGTCACATGCTCAAAAATAGGGTGTGCTTCCTTACCATTGACCTTCACCATTTCATGCATAGGGAACGTCACACCATATGTCAAACGACATTGTGACGCCGCTTCCTCAGCAGTCGCTACCTCTTGCTTAAACTGATTTGACGGGAAGCCAAGAACGATAAGGCCTTCATTCTGATACTTTTTATATAGATCTTCTAAATCTTCAAACTGCGGTGTAAAACCACATTTGGAAGCTGTATTAACAATTAACATTGCCTTACCCTTATAACGATCTAAGCTATATTCAGTACCATCTTCTAAAGCAACCTGAATGTCGTAAATGCTCATTTCTAATACCCCCCTATGTTATAAACGCGCATTTATTCTAGCAACCTGCTGTAGAGGATCCCAAACACCATTGAATGGAGGCGCATAGGATAAATCTAAATCTAGTAAATCTGGTAACGTCATTTTATTGTATAAGGCTGTTGCAAACACATCGATCCGTTTATCAACACCCGCAGGTCCAACAATCTGAGCTCCTAAAAGCTGTTGATCTCGCTTACGAACAACAATTTTAATAAACATTCGTTGAGCACCTGGATAATAACCAGCAATATGGCGGGCAGATAATTTAAAGGCCTCATATTCAAAACCAAGCTCTTTAGCATTGCGCTCATTAATACCTGTCGTGGCGATCGTTAAATTGAAAAACTTTAAGATCGAAGTACCTACAATACCACGAAATGGCGCAAACTTGCCCGACATATTGAGGCCCGCTAAACGACCTTGCTTATTAGCTGTCGTTCCTAGAGGTACATAATCTAAGCGTTCTTTCACAATATTAAAATGCATTGCGCAATCTCCCGCAGCATAAATATTTTCAACAGATGTCTCTAAATGTCGATTGACGATGACTGCACCATTTTTAGCTAGTGCTATGCCTTTCCCCTCTAAAAATTGGGTATTCGGTTTAATCCCTGCAGCCATAATGACTAAATCTGTATCAAATGCGCCATTATTCGTAATAACACGCTCAACACGGTGATTCCCCTCAAACGCCTCTACTTTTGTATTTAGCACAAGCTCGATGTCGTTCTTTTTTGCTTCCTCATGAACATGTTGTGCAAGCTCTTCATCTAGAATTCTTGCAACATAACTACCTCGTTGAATCAATCTTACTTTTTTGCCGCAAGCATGTATCGTCTCGGCCATCTCTAGCCCAATATAGCCTGCACCTATAATTGTTACATTTTCTATATCTGGCGTTAAATCGGCTAGTAAATCCTCTAGCTGAGGTATTGTTTTCACAGTGTGTATACCTGTTAAATCCGAACCCTTCTTCACCGGCATAATAGGATCTGCGCCTGTTGCAATTAGTAGCTTATCATAGGGAATTTCAAATGATTCCCCAGACGACTGCGTTCCAAAAACAAGCTTTTTGTCTACATCAATACCATTAACTTCATGACCAACACGGGCATCAATACGATACTTATCACGAAACGTTTCCACATCTCTTGCTATTAGACGCTTGGTCGATGAAATACGTCCATCTACAACATAGGGCAAGCCACACTGCCCATATGAATAAATAAATCCACGTTCTACAGATGTAATTTCTGCTCCTGGTACATTTCGATATATTTCCATTGCTGCTGACATTCCGGCAGCATCTCCTCCGATGATTACGTATTTCATCCAACAATCCCCCTTATTTTTTTCTTGTTGCTAGTAAGCCAGCATAATAGTCCATAAATAAACGGCGTCTGCCTCCACTTACAATGACGCGTATTACATGAATAGCAATAACCATTGTTAGAACAAAATTTGCAATAAAGGCTACCAATGTAATGACAATTTGCAGTACATAAAATGGTGAATCCATATCTAATTGAATATGGCCTAAAGTTGTTATCATTTTCGAAGTACATACTACTACGAGAATAGCAACACAACGACGCCAAGATTGTTTTACAATACTTTTGCCGTTTTCACTGACCATTGTAAATCGCATAACCTTCATCCCTAATGTTGCCCCATTTGTAAAGCTTGGAACAACACCAAATAGCAACATATACAAAGCAATTTTCACTAAAAATTCGAACATACCACTATAGCCTGTTACGACACCAACGTAGAACAAAATGATATATGCGATAAATAAATCTATTGCTAGTGCCAATAAAATAGATAATGGCTTGACGATATCTTTTTCGACCATCTCTGCTGCTTTAGCTGCCACCTCTTCATGAGAAGGAAACAGCGCCCACACAACAGGGGCTAAAAAGAACCCTAATAGTGCACCAACACTGTTAAGCATTAAATCATCCACATCAAAAATTCGATACGCACAATTAAAGATGCCATAAATCCCTGTGTATTGGGTTACCTCATAAAACAATGTTAGCAAAAAGCTAAATAGAAATGCACGCTTCCAGTACTTTCTTTTTTTAAGAAAATAACGCAAGTATACGCCAAAAGGCATGAGCAGTAAGAAATTATAGAATGCCTGATAAAAAGCAGGCTGCTTTGGGATATAAATCCATGTTGATGGATTCGTCAGAACAATCCCACTATCCTTTAAAATATCAGTGACAAATTGAAAAGGATGTAAATTATAATGGACCGTATCCGGAGCTTGTAGAGAGCAAGTATCACGTGTTTCCGGGAAAGGTAGTAAAACTAAACATAGTGCAGATAAAAAGTAAAAAATAAATGAGAACATAATAATGGTTTTGGATACAGATAAGTAGCCATATTTCCGATACGTATAAATAAGCCAAGGTACAAATAGCACAAAGGATGCGAAAATTGTTATTAAAAAAGCTACCATTATTGAATGTGAGTAAACTGACATAGAACACCTCTTCGTTTAAAAATCGGCTCTTCACCATAGGGTTGATTTCCGTTCCGGCTGGGCGCTTTCCTGGGGGCGTCCGATGAGCCGCTTCGCTTCGCTGCAGGGTCTCATCTGTGACGCTAATCCCCAAGGAGTCGCCAGCCTCCACTCCAATCAACTATATACATAGTATACGTCTAAAAAAATATCATCCCTTACTTTTGATGACAAACCTAAAATACCCATTTTTTATTTCATAAACATAGTTTAACCCTTAAACACAACACTAATATTTCACCAATCTTAAATAATCCTTAATTAGTGATATAACGTTAAAATTCCGCGTAGACTCCCAGGAGACAAACAAGAGTACGCCAATGTAGCTCGTGCCTGCCCACTGAAAGAAAAGCGGAATTTTACCAATTAAGAATATTAATTTTTGTTTGGAGGATTTTCACACGAGCATACTATGCTTTTGCAATTTCCTCTTTGCAGAATGCTAAAATTTCCTCTAGCTCTTCATCCTCTAATGCAAAATCTAAATACTCACCTTTAGCTTTTTCCAGGATGAAGTAATTTAAAATAAATGGCTCTTCACCTTTTTCAGCAATTAATACACGAAGCTCAATTCCTGCTTCATGATAAAGCTCATCTTCTTCATCAATATCTACATCTAAAATAAATTCGTAACGCTTACCTTCAATAATATTTGTTGGGTCTAAAATTTCTTCCATTGAGAATTGTGTAATTTCCATTGTTTGATCTCCTTTTAGTTAACCTGTTCTTATATATATTAAATCAAATTCAGCATGGGTCAACTAGAAAACTCGTATACACTCGAAAGTAATTATGCCAAAATAAAATGGAACTACTTGAGAGACCTGTTTCTCTTAAGAATATTCTACATAAAGGAGGCTTTTTTCTTGAAAGAGCTACTATATTATCAAGATGTTATGCTACGTGAATTTAAAGCAACAGTTATCAACAGTGGAACTGATAAAGATGGCCGTAACTACGTGGTGCTATCAAATACTGCATTTTATCCAACAGGAGGCGGACAACCTCATGATACAGGTACTTTAAATGATATCGAGGTCATTGATGTTGAGAAAATTAATGATGAAATTCGTCATTATATTCAAGACGACTCTTCAAGTTTAGCTGGCGAAGTGCATGGTAAATTGAATTGGCAACGACGATTTGATCATATGCAGCAGCATGCAGGTCAACATATTTTAACAGCGGCCTTTGTCGAGCTTTTTGATGCACCAACTGTTAGCTTCCATTTAGGTAGTGAGCAGGTCACGATTGATATTGCCGTGGATGCCCTAACAGAAGAACAGCTTGTAGCCGCGGAAGTCCGTGCCAATGAAATTATTCTAGAGAATCGTCCAATTGAAACGAAATGGATTACAGAAAAAGAACTTGAAAACTATAGCCTTCGTAAAGAGGTAGCCGTCACAGGAGATATTCGACTTGTTATTATTCCTGATTTTGATTACAACGGTTGTGGTGGTACCCATCCGACATCCACAGGACAAGTAAGTGCTATAAAAATCCTTGGCACAGAAAAAATGAAGGGCAATATTCGTGTCTCCTTTGTTTGTGGCCATCGAGTTTTAGCGGAGCTTGCAATGCGAAAGAAAGTACTAGCTGACGTTGCAAGACAATTAAGTGTACCTGAAGTTGAAGCATCTACAGCACTTACAAAAATCTTAACAACACAGAAAAATACAGAAAAAGCACTTATGGCAGCAAAAGAGGAGCTACTAAATTATGAAGCAAAAGCGCTAGTTTCTAGTAAAAAACGTATTATTACTGCAGCCTTTACTCAGCGTACTATGCAAGAGCTTCAAAAATTAGCTCGGACTGTTGTCGCAGAGCAGGCAGACGCTATCGTATTACTAGTTTCAGAAAATGAAGACAAGCTTCAGTTTGTCGCAGCACGTAGCGCAAAAATTGAGAAAAGTATGAAGGACATTGCTGCAAAAGCACTGCCACTCATTAATGGAAAAGGCGGCGGCAGTGATCAGATGGTACAAGGCGGTGGCGAGCGTCTGATCTCTACCGAGCAACTATTGGAAGCTATGCAAGAAGTACTAAACTGACCTTTTCGATAGGAGCTGTCCCATTGCTAGGGCGGCTCCTTTGTTCATTCATGCTCATCATTACTTGCTGCACGTTCTATTGCTACTATCTTCCCCATCGATGATTTTCACAGACATTTGCTCAGTTGACGTAATCAATTCCTCAGCAGCCTGTATTTATCCACACATTATCAACAATTAATCCACAACTCCCCACAATTTATCTCAATTACATCAAATCAATTCATCATTTGGATTAAATTTAAAATTTTCCCATAGATACCTGATTATAATTTATTTTTTTTGCTGATTATAAAAAATAGAATAGTTTCTATACATTTTGAGGGGAGGATTTCAATGAGTCCAGAAAAGGATGTTTCACGTCGTGATTTTTTAAAAACAACAGGGATTGCAGCAGGTACATTAGTCGGTGGTGGATTAATAGGAGGTCTTGTAGGCTATAACATGCCTGGTAAAGGAACTGCCACGCTAGAGCATGATCAGCATGGAACTGCTACTGAAGAGACTGGCTCGCCAAAAGCTAAAATGTTTTTTATGAATCAACGAGATTTTAATATTTTAACAAATGCTACTGAACGTATTTTCCCTGAGGGTGATTTAGGTCCAGGAGCAAAGGGCTTGGATGTGCCTTACTTTATCGATCATCAGCTAGCAGGGCAATACGGAAGTAATTCTAAAGAATATATGCATGGGCCATTTGGTGAGGGTGCCCCAACACAAGGTTATCAGAGTCGTTTAACCCGCTCAGAGATTTTTAAACAAGGTGTTCAAAAGTTAGAGTCGGAAGCACAGAATCGCTATAAAAAGAGCTTTAATGATATAGATGGTAAGCAAATGGATGAAATTTTAACTGCCTTCCAGAAAGGTGACGTGCAAATGAGTGGTGTCACATCTGCTTTCTTCTTTACTTTATTACGTGCAGCAACATTAGAAGGTGCTTACTCTGACCCTATATATGGTGGAAATCGTAATATGGATGGCTGGCGTATGAAAGGCTTTCCTGGTCATCAAATGGCGTATATTACTCAAATCGAAGATCCGAAATTCCAAAAAATTGAGCCTAATTCATTAGGCAGCCACTAATATAAGGGGGTTAGAAAATGGCAACAACATTACCAGGTGTAGACGTTGTTACAGTCGGGGTAGGTTGGACCGGCGGCATTATCGCTGCAGAGTGCTCGAAGGCAGGCTTAAAGGTCGTTGGTTTAGAGCGTGGACAAAAACGCGGCACAGAAGATTATATGACGATCCATGACGAGTATCGTTATGCAATTCGTTACGATATAATGCAAAACCTTTCTAAGGAAACAGTAAGCTTCCGTAATAATCGCAATATGAAGGCATTGCCTATGCGTCAGCTCGGTTCCTTTTTACTTGGTGAAGGGCTTGGTGGCTCTGGTACACACTGGAACGGTATGACGTATCGCTTCTTACCATATGATTTTCAAATTAAAACATTAACAGACAAACATTATGGTCCGAAAAAGCTTGGACCAGATTATTTATTACAGGACTGGGGATTAACATACGATGAACTCGAGCCCTACTTCGACAAATTCGAAAAAACGGCAGGTATTTCCGGAGATGATAAAAATCCATTTAGCGGAAAACGTTCAAATCCATATCCAACGGGGCCTATGAAAATGACTCCGATGCTTGCGCAATTTGAAAAAGCTACAAAAAAATTAAAATTATCACCTTACATGGTACCTTCTGCAAACGTATCAGAAGTTTATAAGAATCCTGACGGTGAAACGATTAATGCTTGTCAATATTGCGGCTTCTGTGAGCGCTTCGGCTGTGAATATGGCGCCAAATCATCTGCAGAGATTACTGTTGTTCCTACTGCATTAAAAACAGGTAATTTTGACTTACGCTATAATTCCAATGTTGTTGAAATCTTAAAGAAAGGCAATAAAGTAACTGGTGTCCGATACATCGATACGATATCTGGTGAAGAATTTATTCAACCAGCAAACGCTGTTGTACTTACTAGTTACGTCTTTAATAATGCCAAGCTCTTGATGGTTTCTAACATTGGCGAACGCTATGATCCTGCTACTGGAAAAGGGACACTTGGAAGAAACTATTGCTATCAAATACTACCCGGAGCAGCAGGATTTTTTGATGAGCAGTATAACACATTTATGGGTGCAGGTTCACTTGGTATGAGCTTAGATGACTATAATGGTGATAATTTCGATCATAGTGACTTAGATTTTATTCACGGCGGAAGTATCGCTCTAACACAAACGGGTGCACGCCCTATCGGCTCGAACCCAACACCCCCTGATACACCAACATGGGGGGCAGAATTTAAAAAGCAATCTATTCATTACTATACACGCTCATTCGGGATTGGTGCACAAGGTGCTTCGATGCCACATAAAGAAAATTATTTGTCTCTTGATTCTACGTATAAGGATGCTTACGGCTTACCGCTAATACAGTTAACGTACAACTTTACGGATCAAGATCGCGCACTTCATAAATATATTTCAGCACGTGCAGCTGACATTATGAAAGAAATGGGCGCCAAAACTGTTGTCCCAAATGCTGAAATCACTGATTACAATATTGTACCGTATCAAACAACCCATAATACTGGAGGAACAGTTATGAGCATAAAGCCAGAGGATGGCGTTGTGAATAACTACCTGCAGCATTGGAATGTAGAAAATCTTTTTGCTGTGAGTGCCGGAAACTTCGCACACAATAGTGGCTATAATCCAACTGGTACGTTAGGGGCACTAGCCTATCGCTGCGCAGAGGGTGTTGTGAAATATAGCAAATCAGGTGGTTCATTAGTATAACTTCTTTCAGCGGGTGTCACGGAATCGGAAAGGAGTTATTTGTGCTTGCACAAAGCCGATTCCAGACGCATTGTTTATCTGTGCGAAAGCGAAGCGACAGCAACAATTATGCCGAGGCATAATTGATATACTAAACAATTTATTAAAAGGAGGTAAGACTATGGGAGGTCTTGGAGCAATTGGTGTACCTGGGTTAATCATCATTTTAGTAATTGTTTTAATCGTGTTTGGTCCGAAAAAATTGCCAGAAATCGGCGGTGCAGTCGGTAAAACATTTGCGGAGTTCAAAAAGTCCACGAAAGGGCTTATCGATGATGAGGATGATTCAGCGAAAAAAGAAGAAAAAAAATCTGACGCTTCGTAGGAGGTTGTCCTATGGATCCATATGAAGAAGGAAAAAGAAAATATTTAAGTCCACTTGATAAGAAAGAAGCTGAGCCTCTCACACCTGTAGAGGCTTTTGTTGAAATTCCAGTAGTGACAATTGAAGAGGATACGGAAGTCGATGGACCACTTTTTCCAATAGCATCATTACTTGAGCATCTTACGGAACTGCGAAAACAAATTATTAAAGGGCTTATCGTATTTATTTTATTTTTTATTATTGTATTCTCTACCATTAATATTTGGTTTCCTTATGTAACACGAGGACATTCACTAATTATTTTAGGGCCATTAGAGGTTGTCAAATTTTATATGACGATTTCCACAACACTAGCATTCGGGCTATCTATGCCGTTTTTAATTCATTTTCTGTGGAGTTTCGTTAAGCCAGGTTTAAAAGAAGAAGAGAGCCGTTTCCTCGGTCTTTATGCACCTGTCATGCTTGTACTCTTTTTATTAGGCGTAGCTTTCGGTTACTTTATTGTTAATCCACTTAGCTACTCGTTTTTAGTAAGTATAGGGGCAACTAATTTTGATGTTATGGTATCAGCAAATGAATACATGCATTTTTTAGTAATGACAACTGTACCACTCGGACTACTCTTTGAACTACCAATCGTAGCTCTCTTTTTATCGTCCATTGGTATATTAACGGCTGAATCCATGAAAAAAATACGAGGCTGGTCTTATATCGGGATGGGCGTTGGTTCTGCTTTGATTACACCACCTGATTTTATTAGTCAGCTACTCGTCTTAATTCCAATGATTATTTTATATGAAATAAGCATCTATCTCGTTAAACGTATAGAGCGTAAACAAATTGAAAGCACTGCGTAGCAAGACGCAGTGCTTATTTTTTCTTTAATTCCATTACAAGAATCTCTGGTGGATTAAAAATTCGAATAGGTACTGTACTATTACCTAACCCTCGACTAACGGCCATAGTTGTTGTTCCTTCCTCAACAACGCCTGCCGTATATTTTGGGAATATTCCCTGTCCTCGTGCGAAAAGACCGCCAATACCAGGAATTCGAACTTGTCCGCCATGTGCATGTCCTGCAAATACTAAATCAATTCCAAACTCCACATACGTATTAAACACTTCTGGTCGATGCGCTAGTAAAATCGTTAATACATTGGGTGGAACATTTTTTGTTGCTATCTTTAGCATTTCTTTCGTTGTTCTACCCGATAACGGATCTTCTATGCCAACAATCGCCAAGCGCTCCCCGTCGCGCTCAATGATGGTCGATTCATTGGACAATACATGTACACCTAACGATGATAGTTCCTCATAAATTACATTCACTTTATTCGTCGCTACTTCATGGTTTCCTAGTACATAATAGACATCCGCTAATTTAACTAATCCTCTAACAGCCTGCAAGCTTCGCTCCAAATTATAACGATTACTATCAACTAAATCACCTGTAATAAAAATCAGGTCAGGATTTGTTGTCTTCACCTTTGCAATGAGTTTCTCTTGCTGTTCGCCAAAGAGAGCATCCTGTAAATCTGTTATTTGCGTAATGCGTAGCCCATCAAAGCTGGCGGGCACTTTTTCTGACTCGAATTCATGCTTGCTTACAACCAGCCAATGATTGTTTACGTACAAAAAAATGACTATAAAAACAACAAAAAAAGCTACATATAATAATTTTTTCAATCGCAATCGCTCACCCTAGGCTACTTTTTCATCAGATCAATTTCGCCTTGGCGTAATTGCGTCCGGATTTTGAATTGTGCCTGCACAATTCATTCCTTTAAAAATCCGTGACATCCGCCGGAGGCTTTGGGCCAACAAATGTTTTCTGTGCGAAAGCGTAGTGTTAACGCAGCGGCAGCAACATGATGTTGGTCACTCAGTAGTTGCCACAGGACGTGGCGTTCTTAGACTGAGTTCCTCTATTTCAACGGATGTTTGGATACCCACTGAAAAGGAACACATGCACATTCATCTCATCACCTTCAGAGGTGGGAGCTTCTACTGAATGAAGATAAAATTCTGACCCTCCTATTATAAGCATAAAACAAAGTAATTGTAAGCACATACACATAAAATCATTAGATTGTACATAAAGAGTAACTCAAAACGTTACATTTAAGGCGAACAAAAAAACGCATTTAGACACTCCTTTAAGAAAGTCTAAATGCGTTTTCTAATTTATAATACTTTTTCTAAGAAATTTTTCGCACGCTGTGTAGATGGTGATGAGAAAAACTCTTCTGGTGGTGCATCCTCAATTAATTTTCCGCCATCAAGGAATAGTATACGATCAGCCACTTCACGTGCAAAGCCCATCTCATGCGTTACGATTAACATCGTCATCCCAGTATCAGCAAGATTTTTCATAACCGCCAATACCTCTTTTACCATTTCAGGGTCAAGAGCTGAGGTAGGCTCGTCAAATAAAATTACTTTTGGATCCATTGCTAGTGCTCGAGCGATAGCAACACGTTGCTTCTGTCCTCCTGATAGACGGCTTGGATATTCATTGCGCTTTTCAAATAGGCCTACCTTCGTTAATAAATCTTCAGCCTTTTTGATAGCCGCTGCCTTATCCATTCCTTTCACATTAATCGGTGCGTATGTTAAATTTTCAAGTACCGTTTTATGAGGGAAAAGATGAAAATGCTGAAATACCATACCGACTTCTTCACGGATTTTCATAATGTTTGTCCCTTTGTCCGTCAGAACGTCGCCAGCAATTGTAATCTTTCCGCTCGTTGGCTCTTCTAATAAATTTAAGCAACGCAAGAATGTTGATTTACCAGATCCTGATGGTCCAATAATAGCAATTACTTCTTTTTCTTTAATTTCTGTTGAAATACCCTTCAGTACTTCGTTTTGTCCATATGATTTGTGTAAATCTTCAATTTTAATCACTTTTTCTCATTCCTTTCTCGATTCGTTTACCAAGGAACGTTAAGACAAGCGTCATAATGTAGTAGATCACACCCGCAAATAGTAAGGGCTCAAGATAGCGATATGTTGAACCGCCTACAATGTAAGCTCGGCGCATAATATCAAGTGCACTAATAACTGTGACAACAGCTGTTTCTTTATTTAATGTAATAAACTCATTCACTAAAGATGGTAATATATTTTTTACGGCTTGTGGGATAATAATATCTTTCATCATTTTTGCATATGGAATACCTAGCGCTTGTGCCGCTTCCATTTGTCCTTTATCAACCGCATTAATACCAGCGCGAATGATTTCAGAAATATAAGCACCTGAGTTTAACCCGAATGCAATAATAGCCGTTGGAACTGGGTCAATTTGAATATCTAATAACTGTGGCACCGCATAGTAAATAATCATTAATTGTAGTACGAGCGGTGTGCCACGGAAAATCGATGTATAAAAATCTGCAAACCAACGCAAAACATTCACTTTACCGATTTTGCATAATGCTAGTAATATACCCACTATAAAACCGATGATTGATGCACCTAATGCAATTTGAAGTGTAACGCCTATCCCTTTTAATATATAAGGAATAGAGGGAATGATAGCTGTAAAATCTAAATTCACAGCGTCCCCTCCTTTCTTGTTCTCTTTTAAGGAAATGAAAAGCATAAGCGATAGCTCGAAATAGAGCTATCGCAGTTCAACTTACTTATTCAACTTTTTCTAACCATTTTTCTTCTAACTCTTTAATTTTACCTTCATCAGTTAATTCTTTTAATGCTTTGTTAATTTTATCTTTAAGATCGCTACCTTTTTGAACAGCGATTGCCTTGAAGTCTTCAGGTTGTTCTTCGACAGGGAACGCTACTAATTTATCGTTTGTTTTCAGATAACCTTTCGCTACGCCACCTTCTAAAATCCCAGCATCTAAACGTTTAGACATCATGTCTTGGATAATTTCAGGAATTCGTGTACGTCCTTCAACTGTTGCATCTACTTTTTCAGCAATTGTATTACCTAATTTTTCTTGGATAGAAGCTGTTTGTACACCGATTTTTTTACCAGCTAAATCAGCCTCTTTTTTAATACCACTATCCTTTTTCACGATAATCACTTGCTCTGTTTGATTATACTTTTCAGAGAAGTCTACAACTTCTTCACGTTCTTTATTAGGTGACATACCAGAAATCACAACATCCACTTTACCTGCTTGTAGAGCTGGTACTAGACTATTGAAGTCAATATCTTGAACTTGCATTTCCGCACCAATCTTGTCCCCAACTAATTTAATTAAATCAATATCAAAACCAATAATATCTTCACTTTTTGCAGCGTCAACATACTCAAATGGTGCATAATCAGATGAAGTACCTACTTTTAATACTTGCTTTTGTTCTGTGCCTCCGCTTGCATTTGAATTTTTATCACTTGCTTTATCATTTTTTGCGCCACATGCTGCTAGTGTACCAATTACTAGAACGAGCATTAGCATGAAAAATTTATTCTTCATATTCAATGATCTCCTTTTATTTATGTTTTTTGTCTATGAAAATTTAAGTTCTTGAAAATATTTAAATGGATATTTATTCACTTTAAAGAATAAAAAATCTATCTGCTAATAAGATATACTCTTTTGAAATAATAATCAAGCTAAATTGAAAATTTTCCGATAAAACATTATACACATAATTTTCTGATAAATCAATCTATTTAGATTCCCCTATAAAAAATAAGCTCATCACAATAACGTATGGTTGATTTCCGTTCCGGCTGAGCTCCACTCCAATCAACTTATACCAAATGCAATCCCCAACTTTTGATGATGAACATGTTTAAGCAGTTTTATTCAACAAAAGACCCCCAAAAATGGAGGTCAGCCGCTTATTTTTCATCTGCAAAAAGCTTTTCCTTCAACTCATCCTCCCCTGAACCTTCTGCTAAAGGTACACGAGAGCGATACGCTGCACGACAGATTAAGTGCCCTGCTACAGGAGCGGTTACAAAGACGAAGAGGATTCCTAATATTAAACGTACACTAACATAGCCATCATGCACCCAAAAGTAAATAAATGCGCCTAATAGACATGTTAAGACCGACAATGTCGAACTTTTTGTTGCAGCATGTGAGCGTGTGTATACGTCAGGTAAACGAATCATTCCAAATGCGCTAATAACACTTACAATGGAGCCAATCAATATAAGTATAACTGCCGCCCATTCAATCATTTGATTTACGTTCAACGATCACACCTCTTTCAATATATTTCGTAAACGCAATTGTGCCGATAAAAGCTAAAATACCTAATATTAAAATGGCTTCTAAATACGCCTTTGTTTTCAATATAATTGAGACGATAGCGATTGCTGAAAGTAAATTTACACCTATTGTATCAAGCGCTATGGCACGGTCGGGCAACGAAGGACCTCGAATTACACGAAACAACGACAACGCAATCGATACACTGAATAATGCAAGAGCCAAGAGTAAAATTTTTTCAATCATTAACGTGTCACCTCCATAATCGCTTGTTCAAATTTTCCTATTGAACGAATGACAGCTTCTTTCGATTGTTCAATATCCATTGCATGAATATAAAACATATCTCCCTCTTCAGAAACTTCCATCACTACTGAACCTGGAGTAAGAGTGAGCAACAACGCAAGTGCTGTTATTTCCCAGTCTCCTTTAAGCGCTGTTTTATACGTAAATATACCAGGGGTAATATTGAGCTTCGGAGTAGTAATTTGTCTTAATACACTATAACTCGATAATAGTAGCTCCCAATTAAACAGCCATAATAATTTAATGATTGAAAACACACGTCGTAAATAAAATTGTGTACCGTAAAAGCGATGCATAGCATATAAAATCCCTATTCCAACGATAAACCCCATTAAAAATGTCGAAAACTGCGGTATAACTTCATCCTGTAACAATAGCCAAAGTGCTGCGATAAATAAATTTAAGATAAATTGCATCGCCATTATTTATTCACCTCACCTTGCCATGTTGTGCCATCCAGCACTGCATCAATATAGATTGATGGCGTGTAGAGTGTTTTTGCTGCATCTGTTACATATGGAGCCATCCATTCAGCTCCAATCCCTAAACCAATTGTACAAGCTGCCAACAATGTTAATGGCAAGACCATACGCTTTGGTAACGGCTTTTCATCCTCTAGACTAATAATGGTTTCTCCAAAGAATGAGGAGAGGAATATTCGTAATAGCGAATACAAAACAATTAAACTAGATAAAAATCCTAGCCCTAATAGAACAAAATTTCCGCCCTCAATAGCTCCTTGTCCAATTAAAACCTTACCTAAGAAGCCACTTAATGGTGGTATCCCAGCAAGCGAACACATGACAATAAAGAATAACCAGCCAAAAAGAGGATAATTTCGAATAAGCCCACTCATTTTATCAATAATCGTTTCGCCCGTAACATACATCATCATTCCAACTGCTAAAAACAGCATGGCCTTAGCTACCATATCATGCATCAAATAGTATGTTACGCCCTGTAAAGCTGACTCCGTACCGATGGCTAGACCAGCTACTATAAAGCCAACACCAATAAGGACATTATAAGAGGCAATAGTTCTTACATCTCGCCCTGCCAGTGCTCCCATACATCCAGCAATAATCGTAAGTCCCGCCATAATTCCTAGTACCATATGAGTCACTTCAGTATTATTTGGGAAAAGTAATGTAAAGGTACGGATGAGCGCATAAATTCCAACCTTCGTTAATAATGCTGCAAAAAGTGCCGCTATAGCTGTTGGAGGTACGCTGTATGAGCCAGGAAGCCAGAAGAATAACAATAGGCCAGCCTTCAAGCTAAAGACAATTAAGAAAATAAGAGCCACAGTCGTTATTAGTGGGTTAGCTCCTGCCTCCATAACACGGACAGAAATATGTGCCATATTCAACGTTCCAACGGTTCCATATAAAAAAGCTAATGCCACTAGGAAAATCCAAGATGCAACAATATTGATCAGCACATATTTTAACGCCTCGCGCAGTTGAACTTTATCGCCACCTAAACTAATGAGTGCGTAAGAAGCAAGTAACATAACCTCAAAGCACACAAACAAGTTAAAAATATCCCCCGTTAGAAATGAGCCGTTAACTCCCGCTATCATAAGTAGGACAAACGGGTAAAAATACATCTTTTCAAAGCGCTTACCGATTGTAAAAATGGCATATAACAAACAAATGGCTGCCACAAGATTCGCTACTAATACAAGGAGCATGGCGAATGAATCAGCAACAAATAAAATACCGAATGGTGGTGCCCAGCCACTAAAATCAATACGCATCACACCTTGTTTCTGAATCTCTTGCAATAAAATGACACTAATAAGGACAACAAAGCTTAATGTCAATAAACTAATGATGCGCTGTAAAAAAACATTTTCACGTAAAAACACAAGTAGAATCGCCGTAATAACCGGCACAATTAATGGTAAAACAATCATATTACTCATCCGGCGTACCTCTCATTTCATCAAAATTCGCCGAACCGTTCGTTTTATAGGCTCGGTAACCGAGAACAAGCACGAACGCCGTTACCGCAAAGCTAATCACGATTGCAGTTAAAATTAATGCTTGCGGCAGAGCGTCTGTGTAGGGACCTTCAGATTCCTCTAAAAGTGGTACATTCCCCTTCTTCAGTCCACCCATCGTTAAAATCAGTAAATGTGCCGCATGTGATAAGACCGCCGTTCCTAAAATCACACGTAATAACTGTTTCGAGAGGATTAAGTACGTCGCAACAGCTACTAATACACCAACTAACACTAGTATTAAAGACTCCATTGGCTACTCATCCTCACTTATACTTAGAATAATTGTGACCACAACACCTACTACCGTTAAAGCCACACCTGCCTCGAAAATTGTTACAGTCGAAAAGCCCATTTTCCCGAATATCGGTACATTTATATAACTATGTGTCTGCGTTAAAAACGGAACATCAAAAAATAGTGAGCCGATTGCTGTGCCTGTCGCTAGTAATACGCCAAGCGCTGCAACTTTTTTAAAATCAAATGGCATCCCTTTATGCACTGTTTCAATGTCATATGCTAAATACAGTAGAACAATGCCAGAAGCCAGAACGAGACCACCTATAAAACCTCCACCAGGAGCATGATGCCCTGCAAAGAATAGATAAATACCAAGGGTTAAAATAATGAAGACGACTGTCTTTGTGACCGTACGTAAAATAACGTCATTTATTTTCATGATCCGCTTCCTCCTTTCGTGGCTTTAGCTTCGTTAATGTATACACCCCTAAGCCAGCAATCAGAAGAACGACAACTTCTAGCATCGTATCAAATGCACGGAAATCGCCTAATATGGTGTTGACGATATTTGAACCACCCGCCAGCTCGTAGGAATCATTGAAGTAAGTAGCTACTGGCTCAAAGTGATCGAAATGGACAACTGCTAAGCCTACTAATGTAACTGTTGCGCCAACGAAAATGGAGATAATCACCTTAGACCATTGCATTTTTTTACGGGAGGCTTCAGGCATTAAATCAGGTAAATATTTAAAGCATAGAAGGAATAATGCAGTTGTCACAGATTCAACGACTAATTGGGTTAATGCTAAATCAGGAGCTCGGAAAATAACAAAGAAAAATGCGATTGAATAGCCAAGAACGCCATTCAATAACATGGCTGTTACGCGTCCTTTAGCGAAAATCATCCATACTGCGGCAAACATCATTACAAACACTAAAATGAGCT
The DNA here is from genome assembly GCF_041262405.1 of Lysinibacillus sp. RC79. NCBI lineage: Bacteria > Bacillati > Bacillota > Bacilli > Caryophanales > Bacillaceae > Lysinibacillus > Lysinibacillus sp. RC79. Next base: position 48,629 of record NZ_JBGCCD010000016.1, on the reverse strand, counting down.
CATAGGACTCTATTGTGGAATCCTTCGCAAAATTAAATGCAGTAGCATCCGACCAAATAAAATATCCTGCAATAAGAGCAATAAAAAATACATAGATATAGACAAAATAATGTGTTAAATTACCTGTCATATAACGATTAGTAAGCTTTGCAGAACTATTTTCACTGAACTCAATCATACGATTGTAATACGTATTAAACGTATATCTTTGCGGGAATATCCGATACAAAGGCTTCCAACTTTTTAACGTTTTAAATAAGATGATCCCTATAATAATTACACCAATAGTCATTAACAATTCTGCATTAATGCCATGCCAAGCATGAATATGTGGTGTTAATTCACTAGTTGATGGGAATGTTGGATAAATACTTGCCATAGCAGGCTCTAAAATATAATGCCCTAGCACGTTTGGAAAGAAGAAAATTCCAACTACAAAGACGCATAGAATGATTGGCGAAAGTAGCATACCTAACGGAGCTTCATGCGGTTTTTTATCCAACTTATCAAGCTGTAGTTTTCCGAAAAACGTTCGACTGATTAAAATCAAACAGTAAACAAATGTAAAGATACTTGCCACCCATGCCACTATTGGAAAGAGCAGTCCCAAATCAGTTATTGAAAAGGCCTCAACATCGCGAATAGCTAGTACCGCGGCGAAAAACATTTCTTTACTTAAGAAGCCATTAAATGGAGGTAAACCGGCCATAGAAAATCCGCCAATGACTGCAATTGTGAAAGTTACCGGCATTAAGGCCATTAATCCCCCGAGACGGCGAATATCGCGTGTGCCCGCCTCATGATCGACAATACCAACCATCATGAATAGTGCACCTTTAAACGTGGAGTGATTAATAAGATGAAACAATGCTGCAAAGCTTGCCTGCGTATAAAGAACGCTATTTTCAGCATAACCGTAATAATGACCTACTGATCCTAGCCCAAATAAACTCATAATCAAACCGAGCTGACTAATCGTTGAAAAAGCTAATAACGCCTTTAAATCGGTCTGACGTACAGCATTAAATGAGCCCCAGAACAACGTTACAAGGCCAATCACACTTATTAGCCAGAACCAAACAGCCTCTCCTCCAAACACTGGAGAAAAACGCGCAACTAAATATATACCGGCCTTTACCATTGTTGCCGAGTGTAAGTAAGCACTGACAGGTGTTGGCGCCTCCATCGCATCTGGCAACCAAATATGAAAAGGAAACTGTGCAGATTTTGTAAATGCACCAATTAGAATAAGGATTAACGCTGGGATGAACAGTGTATGATCTCGTATAACGCCTACATTGGCTACGATTTCACGAATACTAAAAGTACCCGAAGCTACATAGAGCATCAAAAAGCCTGCTAACATTGAAAGGCCACCAAAAACGGTAATTGTCATAGCTTTTCTTGCACCAGCACGAGATGATTTTCGATGATGCCAAAATGCAATTAACAGGAATGAAGATACACTTGTTAGTTCCCAAAATGTGTATAATACCATTAAATTATCTGAAAAGACGACGCCAAGCATAGCGCCCATGAAAAGTAATAAATAGCAGTAAAAATGATGAAGAGATTCTTTCGTTGATAAATAAAAAATAGAATATAAAATGACTAAACTACCTACACCCGTAATCAGCAAGCCAAAAATCATACTGAGTCCGTCGAGATAAGTTGTGAAATTTATATTAAAAGAGGGAATCCACTCATATGTATGAATAAACGTTTTACCCTCGGCAATTTGAGGAATATAGCGCGCGAGTAAAAGAAACAAGATGAATGGAACGGATAAAACAAACCAGCCAAGATGTGCAACACGCCTTAGTCGCCTATAAAGTAGTGGAATAAGTGCAGCACAGACAATTGGTAAAAGAATCGCAAAGAGAACTGTAACCAAGTGAAAACCTCCTACTAACAATTTCGTTCAGCAACTGCTGGTTGAGATGGTGCGAAAAACTGTATATATGAGAAAATAACCGATAATAAAGTATTCCCAAATCTACTGAAGTTACTACTGTTTTATACTTTGCTTCACGCACAAAAATCTATAACAATTGCTGGAGAGCGTTTAACTTCTTTCAGCGGGTGTCCAAACATTCGCTGAAATAGAGGAACTCAGTCTAAGAACGCATGTCCTGTGGCAATGACTGAGTGACCAACTTCATGCTGTTGACGCTACGCTTTCGCGCAAAAAAACATCTGTTGGCCTAAAGCCTTTATGCTTCTTGCCATCCAAAAGACGGCAGATATTGGATGAATAAAGCTAACTAACATATTAGAAATTCTCTTGAAATTTGATTTTTATCACGTAATAAAGTGTGTCTCCTTGAATTGGAAATTAAGTGGTATATGTTGAAGTAATAGACAATAATAAATAAGGACAAATCTAGTTCATTCAACATTCAGCGCATATTTTATGGGTGATAGCACTGCATAAAACCGGGGGAACTTTTCAGGCTATAAGCTTCATATCTTGGGAAGCCTGAATAACCAATAGCGTATTTTCTTAAAGCCTTTAGAAAATAGCATGACTTTTGAAGAGATAAAATGTACACACTATTCCTGTCACTATGGCGTACCAAGTCACTTGACTATCTTTTTAACTAACTGCATAATAGTGTGGCATATAGAAGCAAATTGGTTTAGATGCACGAAATGCATAAATCAAATAACTGTAAAGTATAGAGATACCCAGTTTCTTTAAGGTTTTCCCAATATATTATCATTAACTTTTATACGTTTTTTAGTATACAATATAAATGAGCATAATGCACTGTATCAGTATCGATTTTAGCTGTTTTAGGATAATTTTTTCGAAACCGACAGTGAAATTGACAAAATAACGACAAGAATAAGAGGTGTTAATTTTTATGAAGCATGTAAAAGGGCGTTTAGACGAAAGTATATTAGTTTGTGTCTACTATGGGCTTAACGGTGAGCGATTAATACGACGTGGTCATAAAATGGCTACAATGTTAGATTGTCCATTATATATTCTTTCAGTCGATTCGCAACCCCTTGATGCCTTTGATGCAGAGAAATCTAGCTACATCGAGCAATGGAAAAAGTTATCTGATGAGCTTGAAATTGAAAAATTCATATTACAAGATAATGAAAAGCGCCCAATACAAAAGGTTATTGCAGAAGTAGCAAAGGATTACGGAATTTCTCAAATCATCGTAGGCCAAAGCGCACAAAGTCGCTGGGAAGAGATTACAAAGGGTTCCTTCCTAAACGTTTTATTAAAAGAGGTTCCTTTTGTTGATTTTCATATCGTAGCTGTCCAACGTCCAACTGACGACGATGCGAACGATACATATGAAAAAGGTGTGCGTGCTTATTTAATCCAAGAACATGAAGATTTAAAAGTAGCATTTACCTGTCCTAAATATGTATCAATCGAAGGGATATTTTTCAAAGAGATTGGTACTGACTTTGATAATGGTATTTTTAAATTCACTTACAATGATAAAATGCATGAAGTTCACGTATCAGAAGGCTATGTACTAGATAAGGAAAAACTTCCGGCTGAATTTTTATCCCCATTACGTCAATAATAAAAACGCGTTCCCCTAACTGGAGAACGCGTTTTAGCTTATCGATAAAATAATGAACATAAATTAAAATGTAGCATTAATCAAAAGTTGATTTTCACTCCGAGTTGGCGCTTTCCGCGGGCTTGACTGTAACTTCTTTCAACAGGTGTTTGGATAACCTGCTGGAAGAAGTTACAGCCTCCGGCGGATGTCACGGAATCGGAAAGGAGTTCTTTGTGCATGCACAAAGCCGATTCCGGACGCAATTATGCCGAGGCATAATTGATTCTCCTCGTCACTACGTTCCTGCGGGGCTTTCAGCGCAAGCTCATCCCGCAGGAGTCGCCACTCTCCATGAAAAATCAACAGTTCCTCATCATTGGTATTAATAGCAAGCTGAACAAAAATAGTATAATAACTTTGATTAAAATACTAAAAAGATCCAACCTAAATTATTCTCCCAAGACAAGCCTCACCTTGGAGGAAAACAAACTGTTTCGATGCTCCTCGCAAAAAATCACCATACAACTTTATGCAATTAGGAGTAGCGTTTTTATCTTTCTCTCTTACCTAAGCGTTACACCGCTGAAGCCGGTTTATCCTTAGGTAAGAAAAATGCTACTAGTAATAATACTGGTAGTAAAGATACGACCATCATCGTAAAATCAATACCCCTATGATCCATTAATACACCAATTACCATTGCACCTATTGCACCCATTCCGAAAGCAAAACCAGTTGTTAAACCAGCCATTGTCCCAATTTTTGTCGGAACAAGCTCTTGTGCGTAGACAACTGTTACCGAGAAGCTAATCATAATGAGTGTACCGATAATTACTAAAAATATCATTGCTGCCCATAACGGTACATAAGGCAACGCTAAACAAAATGGCATCGGTACAACAACGGACAATAAAATAACGTTTTTTCTACCAATTCGATCTGATAATGAACCTCCGAAAAATGTGCCAACGACGCCAAATGCCATAAAGGTGAAAATTAAAATTTGTCCAAGGCGAAGACTAACACCATAATGATCCATTAAATAAAATACATAAAAACTTGTAATATTAGTTGTATAAAATGATCTCGCAAAAATAATAGTAAATAGTAACGTCAACGCAATGCCTACTTGTTTCTTTGTTAATGGAGGCAAGTTAGAAACCAACACTCGTTTTTTCTTTGCCACACGTTCTTGCTCCAACTGCTTTTTATACCACACTGCAATTTTGCTCAATATAAAAATACCTATTGCTGCCACTACTAAGACAATCGCGGCACCACGTTGTCCAAACAAAGCAAAAATATAAGCACTAATTAGTGGTGCGAGTGCTTGCCCAGAGTTACCGCCAACCTGATAAATCGATTGAGCAAGTCCTCTTTTTGAGCCTGCCGCCATGAATGAAACACGTGAACCTTCAGGATGGAAAATAGCTGAGCCAAACCCTAAAAATAATACTGCAATAATAATTATCCAATATTGTGATGTAAACGCTATAATAGCAATGCCTATGAATGAACTTATCATACCAATCGGTAGAGCGTAAGGCATCGGCTTTTTATCGCTAGCAAAACCAACAACAGGCTGCAAAGCAGAAGCAAACATATTTAATGCGAACGAAATAAGACCTATTTGTGTGAAAGTTAACCCTAAATCACTCTTCAATATCGGGAACATCGCTGGAATAACAGCCTGCATCGTATCATTGATAAGATGGGCAACAGCTATTGCAATCATAATGGGATAGACCGGATTATTTAAATTCTCTATTTTCTTATTCATGTCGCCACCTACTTTCCAATTTTATTCAATCTCCATTTATAAGAGATCGTCGCATACTATTAACCTTTTTGCACAAGCTATTCATTGAAATAGCAGTTTTAAGGGAGTTGATTTATGTATGAATATAGACGAATTTTTTAAAGCTGATTTTTGGGAAATGATACTTAGGTCCACACTTTCCTTCTTTGCGTTACTCATCGTAACCCGACTACTAGGAAAAAAACAGCTTGGACAACTTACATTCTTCCACTATACAACAGGTATCACATTTGGTTCCATTGCATCAGAAATAGCAGCACAGGCTGAGACACCCTTTTTAGATGGACTCATTGCCCTCATTTGGTGGAGCGTTTTAACATATTTAATGACCATCATTACCATTAAATCTAAAAAAGCTCGTGTGATTGTTGATGACAAGCCAACAATCCTTATTCAAAATGGAATTATTTTAGAGTCTGCCTTAAAGAAGAATCGTTTGCATATGGATGAATTAGCGATGATGCTAAGGGAACAAGCCGTATTCTCTGTACAAGATGTACAATACGCATTACTTGAAACTACGGGTAAACTAAGTGTACTACCAAAGCCTGCTGAACAACCAGCTACGAAACAAGATGTAAAGGCCGATGTTACACCACCAACCTATATACCAACAGAAGTAGCTTCAGATGGGAAGGTTATTTATGAAAACTTAGTTGAACTTGAATTAACTGAAGATTGGCTTATGAAAAAGCTGAAAAAGCAAAACGTCCAATCCGTCGAAGATGTTTATTTTGCTCAGGTTCAAGCAAACGGCTCCCTCTATATAAGCATGAAGGATAAAGCAAGACGATCAAGCCCTTAACAGCTTGTTTCGTCTTGCTTAATCTATTTTTACAATATCCAATGGTGTAACAATGCCGATTAGTTTTTGATGGGGTTTCCCATGCTCCGTTATTAATAAAGCTTCAAAGCGGCGTCCCCGCTCTACGCCTTGTTTAAAAATATCTTCAGCTTCGTAAATGTTTATGTATCTACTTACAAATTTATAATTCACTCTATTTTTTTCATGCATTAATATATCATGTAAGGTCGGAATCTTCTTAGGTATTTGATCGCCTCCCATCATCGTAGCTAACCAGTTTGTAATTCCTACTGTCGTCACAAGCCCTTTAAATTGATCTTTATGATATACAGGGAACTGTGTAAATTTACGATGACGTATAACTTTTAAAGCATGTTTCAGTGAATCTCTTTCCTGAAAAACTAGTACTTTCTTATGAAACATTTGACCAACGAGTGTTGGCTTAGCAAGTGTTGCATCTATATATTCAATTCTTTCCACCACGTCTATATGTGGTTCAGCAATGACATATTCTAACGACGTGCGATGATGAACAATGGCATTTCGTAAATCTGCATAAGAGCGCAAGTCGTCTTCGTATTTACGAACTAGTACATCCTTCTTCTTAGCTTGATCGATCAGACGATAAAAAGGCATAAAGTCCTTTGCACCAACAATATCTCTTAACCTGTGATCTATCCGATTAAACGCTGTGAGAAAGCGATCGGAATTTTCTGTAGCCAATTTATCCACATCCTCCTACTGATATTTTCATATTTTCCGAGTTATTTGACAAATCCTGAGTTATAGCTACATTATATTCCTAAGTTATGGATATTCCAAGAACAGTTCTTATTATTCTTAGTTCTCCCTCTTCTATTTGAATGTTGACCAAAAAAAATCGAATGAAAAACAAAAGAAGAACACAAGGTATAAGTAATTAGTTTAGATAAAAAAACATCAACTCGGTAGGAATCTACCAGGTTGATGCTCTTAAATATGATTAAACCATTAAAAAATAAAGTTACTTATGTGTACGAATAGCACTTCAACAGACATGGAATTCTTACTTTAACCATGTGGCTAAGTACACTATAGTTTTCTATTGGCAGGGTACATCTCCTTTAAATTTTCGTCATCGATGCATTCTTCTTCATTGTCAAAATTCCTAAACACACACAAATTATCGAGATAACTAATGTAAGAGATAGACTCCACCAATAATCCGACATCTCCATTGTGCCCCTCATTAATTGAACGCCATATAACGGTAATTTCCACGGTGATATTGTCCAGAATGCCCCCACTAAAGAATCCAATATTTGCCCAATAAATATGACAGCGAATGCACATGTTGTTGCTATCACTGTTTTAAACGTCGCACTCATCATTAATGTCACTGCTATCACAAAGAGTAGCCAAGAAAAATACGTGAAAAAACTTGCCACAAGTGATCCAATCTCAAATGTCCCATAAAGCACGACCGTATAGTATATGCTCGCAGCAAAACCAGCTAAAATACTAATAAAACCAACAGTACTCACGACGATAAATTTACTCATAAAATAAGCGCCGAACGATATAGGACGGACATACAATAAAGTAGCCATCCCACTTGCTCTTTCTTTACTAATGGCACCTACGAAAGTAGCCATCAATACGAGTAAACCTATCGTTTGAAATTGCCCAATGGAAGCTTGTAATAAGTCAACTGGCATTAATTCTGGCATCAACATTTCAAAGCCTTCTGGTACGTTACCAACCGCATTTAAAATATCCATCATATAATAGTTTGTTAGTGGATCGCTCATACCGAGCAAAGCAAATACAAGAGGTATCCATAAAAACTTCCAGCTTCGCCAAGCTTCTCTGAATTCCTTTTGCAGAAGTACATTAAATCCTCTCATATTTTTCTCGCCACCTTCATGAAAATCTCTTCAAGTGATGCTGTTTGTCGCTCCACTTTTCGTATTTTATAAGGACAACTGCTTAAATGTTGAAGCAGCTCCTGCATACTCGGCTTTTCATCAATAATTTCTATATATACATGACTGCCCTTAGCTTCTCCTATAAGTTCAGATTGACTGGCAAAAAGTTGTGCCTCTTTTTCAGTGCCAAACTCTACAACATAATTTGGTTCATCGAAACGTTGTCGAACTTCACGTAATGTCCCCTGTTCTACTAGCTTTCCATCACGTAAAAACAATAATTGATCTGTCATCTCTTCGGCATCATTTAAAATATGTGTCGAATATAAAATAGTTGTTTCTTGTTGTAAGCCCTTCAATAAATCAAGAACTTCCCTACGACCAACCGGATCCAAAGCAGACACAGGTTCATCTAATAAGAGCAATTTTGGCTTATGCACAATTGCTTGGGAAATACCTAGTCGTTGCCGCATGCCACCAGAAAAAGTGGAAATTTTCTTATTTAAATCATTACCTAGACCTACAAACTCAAGTGTTTTTTGTGCTTCTAACTTTGCCTTTTTTGCAGGTACACCATTTAACTTTGCCGCCATTTCAGTAAACTCTAACGCACTTAACCAAGGATGGAATTGCGGATATTGTGGCAAGAAACCAATGTTGGCTCTTACATCACCCTCCAGCATTTTTACACTTCCAGAGGTCGGTTTTAATAAACCTGTTAGCATCGATAATGTCGTTGTTTTACCAGCTCCATTGGGTCCAATTAAAGCTGTTGATGTATTTTTTTCTAATGAGAACTCGATTCCATCCACAACTACTTTTTCTGCGAATTGCTTTGTAAGTCCTGTTACCTGAAGTAATATCGTCATGATTGTTTTCTCCCAACTATAAAGTACGCAATCGATCCAAGATAACTAGTAAAAATAATAAGAAACACCCATAAAATTTTAGGCCCATTTGTTGCATGGATTTTACGCAAGTCGACTAGAGCAACAATCATTAAAATAAATTGAACCACAATTAGTGGTGCTATGACTGCCCATGGAACTTTCGCTAACTCCTCCATCATACAGATCACCTCATCTTTGTTATATCATTACTATAACAAAAATTGTTCTAATATGTATAGCACAATTTTACACAAACAAAAACAGCCAAAGATCAACAATTCTGAGGATCTAAGGCTGTTTTTGATTTTTATCAACTGATAATTTCAAGAATATCTAAAGCGAACTTTTCTTCTTTGGTGCTGGTAAATTTCCGAATAAAAACCATGCACGTGGGAAAAGAAGATGCAATGTATATTGCAAATAAAGGAACGGTAAAGGAAATGTCAAACATTTCAAGGTAACTCTGAACAGCTACTTCAACAGCAAAACCAATGAATAATAAATATTTTTTAAACCACCAAAAGCGTTTTACGAGATATATGAAAAGCGGCATTAAAAAATATAGCTGCACTAAAATTAAAATGAAATATAATTGATAATAGGCTCCCCCTGTAACGATGGAAGTGAACATTGCCTTCCAACCTGTAAACATTCGGAATCCTTGATAGTAGGAAAATAGCTCATAAAAAATAGACCAAACGAGGAAAGGTCCTAAAATAAACAAAAATCTACGTTTGTAAAAGTTTGTCCATGTTTGTTTTGTAAAGGGTTTCGATTCGTAATTATAAAACAATGTAAGTCCACTTAAAAATACAAAGACAGCCCCTTCAAAGCGTGTAAAGCGATTTAAAAATAAATAGACAAAATAAGAGGAATTATCATTTGAGATTTTATTCAGTGCAACCCCAGTAGCATGAATTAATATAACAAGTAACATCGCTGTTACTCGCATAAATTTTACTGCGTCAATTCGTTCTTTATTTAAAGGCAATTGAAGAACCTCCCTAGACACAATAATAACTATATATTAACTAGAGCATCAACTAACCTTATTTTAATGGTTAATTACCATAAGTCGGATTTATTTCTGTTCCAGCTAAGCGCTTTCCCGGGGGCGATCGATGAGCCGCTTGGGCCAACACGATGTTGGTTAATTTTTATCGACATCCATCTTTCAAAGAGCAAAAAAGGATTCATACACAAAACTGTGTGTGAATCCTTTTACTTTATTATGTCTCCTAGCCTCCACTCCAATCAATTTATATAAACCACAATTGTATAAAAAACACATATAAATTCGATATATTACCAAATTTATATGTGTTAATGATTAAGCTCTTATATCGCAGCTAGCCATTGTTTATCTGTTTTCTTCCTCCCGTATGGGACAATAAATTAATTTGAATCCAAGCCATTATGGCCATCAACTGCTAACGCCATAGCTAAAGCGTAGAATGCGCGACGTGCTCCGGCACTGTTTGGAGTTTCTTTATCAGTAGTCGTAAGGTCCGTAGCAGAGCTAACAGTCCCATCTGTATTTGAAGCATCGGCTAATATATCTAAGCGGGCTAAATCCCAAAGGCCTGAACGACCGTGCGATGGGAAGGAACTTTGACCATGTAATGCTTGACCAACTTCAAGTTGAAGTTTAATTGCTTCTCCGAGTTTATTGTTACTACTTGCAAATCCCTGACCTGTGAATCCAGGATAAACATTGAACAATCCAACCATGGCCTGATTGATCCCCTCACCCTTATTAGGTATTTGCCACGGATTTTTAATCAACTCGGATGAACCTAACATAGCATTTTCCGGAATGTACATACCCCAATATTTAGCTAGGCTAAACAAATTATTAATTAAAGTATTTTTGATAGTTGAATAGTTTGTAAATATAGCTTGGTAGGTATTAATCATCTGAGTTACCATAACTCCAGAATCTGAATCAAAATTTGGAACAAGATTGTACCATGATGAAGCTGTTGGATTTTCGATCAAGCTTGCAAAGATTTGTAAGAATGTTATTGCAAATGTATTATATGCCGGAGAATCAAATCGAGCTCGTAGCATACTATTTGCTAAGTTTACTTCGGAAAATCCATGAACCGGAAGGACTCTTCTAGCAGATAATGCACCATTAAAGGGCTCTTGTTGGAAACACCCTTTAGAAGCATTAGCAACTGAAGTATTGGAACCCCAATGAGTATAGCTAAGAACATCTCTGATTGCGTTTTTCATGTTATAGGCAGGATTTAATGAAGCGCCAGTCTCATTAACTTTTACATCATAAACATGTGCCGCCATCCATAAAGCAATTGCATTTAGCGAGGCATTAAGAATAAATCGCTGATTTTTAGTGTTGAAAAAGGAATGGTGATCTATATAATCTCTAGCACTTGTTCCTGGTTGAATACCAGCAAAAGAAACTTGTCCTGAACTATCGAGAACTGTTGGCATCTCTAAGTAATCTTTTTGAGGATCGGTGGATAAATCTGCAGTAGTTATCCAGTATCCAATTTGCCCCGAATATGGTCCAGTTGCAAAACGATACGCTTTTTCTGAGTCATTGTATGTCCAAGCAGACGGAGTACGATGATACATTAAAGCATGATATTCTTTAGAATTTAATACTTCATTAGCAAAATAATCTCTGTATCGCACTAACAACTCATCTACATTAGAAAGTGATATATCGCTTTGAGATTCATCTAACTTCTTAAGCATCGCTACCCCAAGATAAATAAAGCCAGCTAATGGATTGATTGTCGGAAAATTATATGTTCTTTCCAAAAGTTTAGGAATAACAGTATTAACCATCTCCTTGTAAACTGCATCACGCTCGCCGACTAGTGCCTTTTGTTGGGCGAACTGGGCACAGAACATCATTAATTGTCCAACACCTTGTTGATATGTGGACGCATCACTTGTACCATTTAATAGATGGTCTTGGAAAAATTTCCGCACTCTTGGATATCGACCTTTATCCTTCTTATAAGGGTGGTTTAAAGATACCTGCTCTGTAGATAAAAGAAAAGCTTCGGCGAAGGCTTGAGCCTCTTGTAAGGGTGTAAATGTAGTCAATTGATTCACTCCTAAATTTGTATTTTTAACTTACAAAAATTAAAGTGAATTATATTTCCAAAAATAAACCAATTTATTATTTTTTCACAGGATTTGATGGTTTTAGCCTTCGTTCCCCTATTGGCTCGTCCAATCACCTATCCACATGACATACGTTTTAACATAATGTCATCCAACTTTTTAGTTTTATCGGAGCACTTTCAGGAATTATCGCCCAACTTATCAATTATGCCTCGGCATAATTGCGTCCAGAATCGGCTTTGTGCTTGCACAAAGAACTCCTTTCCGATTCTGTGACATCTGCCGGAGGCTTTAACTTCTTTCAGCGGATGTTTGGACACCCGCTGAAAGAAGTTAATTTTATCGATTAACTTTCACGTTTTATCGCCAAACTTTTAATTTTTATCGACATCCACCTTTCAAAGAGCAAAAAAAGAATAATTCATTATCTAAAAAAGAAGATGTACCAAAGTTGAAAAAAACTTTTGGTACATCTTCTCATTTATTTGTATAGCTTCTGCAAAGCATCTGCCATTTTTGGACGAATTGTTACTTGTGGACGGGCGTTCTTTACGGCCTCTTCCGCTTCCTCTAGAGAATTGGCCATGCCAAGCTCCATTAATACAGCAGTGGCTGCCACTCCTGCGCGACCTCCCCCACTTCCGCAATGGAAGTACACTTTCTGCCCATTCTCATAGGCAGAAACAATTTCTTTCGCAACCTTTTGAATAGATGGTGCAACTTCTATGTCCTCATCAGCAATTGGCATATGCTTGTACACATATGAAGCCTCTTCCTGCTCCTCATTAGATAAGCCATTTACTCGAACATCAATCACGATATCAACCGTTTCTTGTTCAAAAGCTGAATCTGCATCTTTTGCACCACCAAAGAATAATCGATCCTTCACTAATACATCGTAATTTTTATCCATTGTATGCACGCTCCAAACGACTATTTAAGTAAATGCTTAATATCATCATAATATGGAAGAGCTGTTAATGCTCCTGCTTTAGTAGCTGCTAAAGCACCTAGCTTATTACCAAAGCTTACACAACGAACAAGTTCTTCTTCCGTTGTAGATAAACCATTGCAATGAACATCGCGTAATACACCAGCCATAAATGCATCTCCAGCACCTGTAGTATCTACTGGCACAACCTTTTCTGTCGGTACATGGATAACCTCACCGTTTAATACTGCATAAGTGCCATTTTCCCCTACTGTTACTAAAATAATGGGCACTAAATAACTGTTTAATTGCTCAATGCCCTCTTCCAAGCTATTTGTTTCTGTCAGGAAAAATAATTCTTCATCAGTAACCTTTAAAATATCAACGTGCTCAAAAAATGACGTGATAGTTTCGCGACAAACCTGCTCACTGCTCCAGCGTAGCGGACGAATATTCGCATCCATTGCGATAATTGCCCCTTTTTCCTTTGCCATCTCTACAGCAGCACGTGTTGTACCAAGGGCTGTAGGATGGAACATTGTACCCGAGCACACAGTTAAAGCAGATGCATGTTTAAAAGCTGCTTCATTTAATTGTGTTGTTTCTACTTGTAAATCTGGCGTCTCATCGACATAATCCTTAAAAATTCGCTCACATGCTTCTGTTAAATGTACATAGACACCGCTAACACGCTTCGCAGGGTTAAATACTGCATAATCCAGGCTTACCCCTTCTTGTGCAAGGCCATCTCGAACGAATTGAGAGCCTTCGTCATCTCCTGTGATCGTAATTAATGCAGATGGAGCACCGATACGGCTAATTCCCGCAGCAACATTTACCGTTGCACCACCCATATATTTAGTAAAAGATGTGTTTGTTACATCATCTGCGATATAGTCAATAAAAGCATCTCCATAAACTAAAATATAATCCTTATCTTCCTTTGTCATTGTTGTCCTCCCGAAGCTCTAGTCATTATAGATTAACACGAAATCTGATATCGTATAAAATTTTAAACTTTCGGAAAAATAGTAAAGATGCCAACTTAATATCACTATTTTCTCAAAAACTTGAGTCATCCTCTATCTTTGTTATACTTGCCTATAGAAAGGTAGGGATTTTGACAATGAGTATTACAATTCGACAAGCGCAACCACAGGATGCCCATGCCGTTGTACCACTAATTATTGATGCGATTGGTGATATTGCCAACCGTTTAACAGGTGAACAGACAGCGAAAGCCGTTGAACAAGAACTTACTGTACTATTCAAGCGTGAGGACAATCGACATTCCTATTTAAATACTTTTGTTGCTGCTGAGAATGAGCAAGTATTAGGAATTCTTGTTTACTATAATGGTGTCGAAGCCATTCATATGGATGCAAATCTCGTAAAATGGCTTGAAGAAAAAAATGCGCCATCCATCATCATCGATCAAGAAGCTCATGAAGATGAATATTATATTGATACTATTTGTGTAGCACCAGAAGCTCGTGGTAAAGGAATAGGAACATTATTACTGCAATTTGCCATAGAGGAAACACAAAAACGTGGCTTTACAAAATTATCATTAAATGTTGAAACACAAAAAGAGGACGCTCGTCGCCTTTATGAACGCATGGGCTTTGTCATTACAGGGCCATGGTCCATAATTGATGAGCCATTTCATCATATGGTAAAGCAATTTTAGGATGTGAAACAAAAAAACATGAAGAAAAATTTATTATACCCTCTTTTAATTGTCATTGCTTCTAGTAGCTACGGAATACTATCGACAATTGTCAAAGTAGCTATGCAGCATGGCTTTACAACAGGAGAGGCAGTATCAAGTCAATATATTATTGGCTTTATGCTTGTTGCAACTATTTTTATAGTGACACAAAGGCAATTACCAAAGCTTTCTAAAAAGGGGCTGCTTATTTTAGTGTGCGCCGGGATATTTACCGGTACTACAGGGATTGTATACGGTGAATCATTAAAGTATCTACCCGCCTCTCTTGCCGTAGTAATGCTATTCCAATTCACGTGGATAGGCTTATTAATAGATTGCGCACTTCATAAACGCCTACCAAGTCGAACTGAAGTGATTTCAATCATTGTATTATTCGCTGGAACTATTTTAGCTGCTGGCGTACTAAATGTAGATTTAAGTGATATTCCTATTCAAGGCTGGCTGCTAGGCTTTGCTGCTGCCTTTACTTTTGCTTGCTTTATCCAATTTAACTCTCGTCACGTGGATGGTATTACAACTACATCGCGCGTGTTGATCGTTTCCTTTGTCGCCCTTATTGTGATTAGTATTTTCCTAAATCCTGAAGTTCTTTGGAACGGCAAATTATTCGCCGGGGGATTATGGAAATTCGGACTTGCTCTGGGGCTATTCGGTATTATTTTGCCAATTTATTTATTCTCTATAGCTGTTCCGAAAGTGGGAGGAGCTCTTGCCTCTATTTTAAGTGCTATGGAGTTACCTGTTGCTGTAACCGTTTCTGTTATTGTTCTCCATGAACCATTAACTTCTTTACAAATAGCCGGTATTATTTTGGTTATTGTCGGTATGATGCTACCGACGATACTTTCGCAACGACGACAAAAGGAAAAATCTTTAGAGCCTATCAGTAAGTAAATACTTTAATCTAAATTAGAAAGGGAGATGTATCATATTTTTTTGATACATCTCCCTTATTTCTGTATGAACTTTTATAAACCAAGCGCTCGATACATAAATGCCGTAAATTGTGCGCGTGTTAAGTTTTCATTTGGTCTAAAATTGCCGTTTTCATCGCCTAGTGCAATGTTATGGTCTGCTAGAGTCGCAATATATCCACTCGCCCAATGTGATGGATCAACATCCTTAAACGAGCTATTGCCTCCTGACGTTAAATCAAATGCAAGCACTAGTATTTTCGCCATTTGGGCACGTGTGATATAAACGTTTGGTCGAAATGCCCCGTCTGAACCATCCACGATACCCGCTCGTTGTAGTCGTGTAATTTGTTCGTAATATACATGACTTTTAGGTACATCCAAAAATGATGCAGCATCTCTTATTGGTGCTAGTGGTAATGCACGGTCAATCATAAGCACCACATGCTGACGTTGAATCATATTATTTGGTCGGAAAGTGCCATCTGGATAGCCTTTGATAATGCATCGATTCGCAATTTCTTCGATCATTTCTTTTGCCCAGTTCGTGGAAATATCATTGAATGTAATGTTACAGCCACTGCTTAGCTCCGTCCATTTTGCATATAATGTTGTATTCTCTATTACTTCATCATTAGCAAAATCCCATGCTTTTGTGAGTTCCTCATCCTTGAACCATCCAGCAAATGTATAGCCCTCCTTCATGGGGTTAGAAGGCGCTTGCATGGATGCTTTATAGGCTACAGTTATGGACGGTACTTCACTTCCACCATTTGTATTAAAAGTGACGATATAGCTTTGCGAACCTTGGCCAGATCCCCCGTTAGAAGAATTATACTTCGTCCACTCAGCATATAATATTTCATTAGCTGTCACTACATCATGATTGAAATCCCACTTTTCTGTGAGTTGTTCGTCCTTATACCAGCCGTCAAATGTATGGTCTTCCTTCACAGGTGTAGGCGGTACTTGTAGCAATTCACCTTTTGAAACCTCTTTAGATGGAACTTCACTTCCTCCTTTGGAATTAAAAGTGATAATATAGCTTGGCGTAGATTCTCCAGATCCGCCTTCAGAAGTATTGTCCTTTGTCCATTTTGCGTACAATGTGATATTTTCTATTACAACATCCTTTGCAAAATCCCATGCTTTTGTAAGCTTCGCATCCTTATGCCACCCCACAAACGAGTAACCTTTCTTCATAGGTGTAGGGGGTGCCTGCAGCAATTCATCTTTAGAAATTTCTTTAGATGGTACTTCACTTCCTCCATTGGAATCAAAAGTGATGATATAGCTTGATGTAGCTTCACCAGATTCGCCTTCAGAAGTATTGTCCTTTGTCCATTTCGCATACAATGTGATATTTTCTGTTACAACATCTTTTGCAAAATCCCACGCTGTTGTAAGCTCTGTGTCCTTATACCAGCCGGCAAATGTATGGTCTTTCTTTACTGGATTAGCTGGTACTTGTAGCAATTTACCTTCTAATACTATTTCAGATGGTACTTCACTTCCTCCGTTTGAGTTAAAAGTAACAATGTAATTTGAATTCCACTTTGCATAAATTGTCATTGGCTGTGATACAGAGTTATTCCATGCTATCGTATAGTCCTGATCTTCAAACCATCCACTAAACGTTTTATCCTTTTCTTCACGCTTAAGTTGACTTTCGAATGGTAAGTTATTTAATTTAGGTGTTCCGTGAAATGTTACAAAATCAAACTCGTCAAAATTGAAGGCATCTGTTCCTATTCCTTTAACACTTGATGGAATCTCTATACTTGTTATTTGGTTATTCTTAAATGCGAATGCTCCAATCCATGTTACACTCGATGGAATCTCTACACTTTTCAATTGATTATTTTCAAATAAACCCTGAGCTATCGTCGTGATACCTGAAGGGATTTCCACACTTGTTAACTGATTATCCGAAAATGCAAAATCATCTATCTTTGTTAAACTTGATGGTAGTTCTACACTTGTTAATCGATTTTTATAAAATGCTCCATACTCTATCGCTGTCACACTTGTCGGAATCTCTACGCTTGCTAATTGATTTTTAGCAAATGCATGTGGCCCTATCGTTGTCACACTCGATGGAATTTCTATGTCTGTTAATTTATTGTTATTAAATGTCGTGTGCTCTATCGTTTTAATGCTTGATGGAAGCTTTACGCTTATTAATTGATTATTTTTAAATGCAGCCCATTCTATCGTTGTCACACTTGATGGGAGGTCTAATTTTGTTAGTTGATTATCCGCAAATGCCGATTGTCCGATACGTTCAACACTTGACGCAATATCCACGTTTGCTATTTGATTATTAGCAAATGCATATGACCCTATCGTTGTTACACCAAGCTGGATCTCTACATTTCTTAACTGATTGTATCTAAATGCGCTTGACGCTATCGATTTCACATTTGAGGGAATCTTTATATCTATCAATTGATTATAAGAAAATGCATTGTATCCTATCGTTGTTAAACTTGATGGAAGCTCAACGCTAGTGAGCTCATTATGATCAAATGCATATGCTTCTATATTTGTTACGCCTTCTGGAATCTCTACACTTTTTAATTGATTATAATTAAATGCAGACCCTTTTATTGTCGTTACACCTTCGGATATCTCTACACTCGTCAATTGATTATAAGCAAATACGCTTGCCTCTATCGTTGTCACACTTGACGGGATTTCTACATGTTTTAAATGATTATGTGCAAATGCGAATGCTTCTATCTTTGTTACACTAGAAGGAATCACAACACTTGTTAATTGATTGTTAAAAAATGCGCTTGTCCCTATCACTACAACTGGTTGACCATTTATTTCACTAGGGATAACGATATCCTTTGAAGAACCATTATAGCCCGTAATGGCAACACCATTGAACATACTTCTCGTTATGAACTCATCTTCATTTTCATCTTCATCACTTGACGTTATGGTTTCATCTTTATTGCTTGATGCTTCGTTCCCATCTTCATTTTCACCTGGCGCTATATTAACGTCTTCAATATTTGACGTATCGGTTTCTTCTTTGTTGTTAAATGCTTCGCTTTTATTTTCATCATTCGGCGTTACAATATCATTCTCTGCATTGCTTGTCGCATAAACAGATAGGCTGCCTAATGACAATTGAGAAAACACCAAAAGCATGGAAACTAATAATAAAAAGGCTTTTTTCATTTAGTAATCTCCTTTCAAAACTAAACTCTGGTATCACTTCTAAATCAGGGTCAACATACGTTCCAAAAAATACTTCCTCTTGCTCTGATCAGCTTGCGATTTAGTATTAGATGAAAAAGAAACTTAGAAACATCAATACTATTACCACAAATACAAGATTATTTACTTTTTACACTTAACCTATACCTCTAAACGAACTTCTTTAAACATATTTTCCCTCTTTTAAGTATTTTTTTTACTTTTCATCTCTTGCAATGACCGAGTGCGAATTTGAATCACGTGTAATGAAAAAAGCAAAAAAGGCATCCTTTTATCTTAAAGAATGATGCTATTTAGGTTAGAACCTTCTATGAAAAGATGCAAATCAATCTTTGCTTACTTTTGAACATATTTTGATAAACTGGTTATTTGCATCATTATGATAATTATGTTCAACTTTATTTTTGAGATTGGATCGAGTGATGTTCACTTGATATTCCCCTCTCAAAGAAAGGACTTACTTATCCTTTTACCTATAATTCATACGCATGCCGGGCGCACATAGAAAAAGAGATGGATCGAATATACGATACATCCCTCTTTTTAAAGTCTTATTCTATAAACCAAGCACTCGATACATAAACGCTGTAAATTGTGCGCGTGTTAAGTTTTCATTTGGTCTAAAATTGCCGTTTTCATCGCCTAGTGCAATGTTATGGTCTGCTAGAGTCGCAATATATCCACTCGCCCAATGTGATGGATCGACATCCTTAAACGAGCTATTGCCTCCTGGCGTTAAATCAAATGCAAGCACTAGTATTTTCGCCATTTGGGCACGTGTGATATAAGCGTTTGGTCGAAACGCTCCGTTTGAACCATCCACGATACCTGCTCGTTGTAGTCGTGTGATTTGTTCATAATATGGATGGCTTTTAGGTACATCCGAAAATGATACAGCCCCTCGAATTGGTGTTGGTTGTAATGCACGATCAATCATAAGCACCACATGCTGACGTTGAGCCAAATCATTTGGTCGGAAAGTGCCATCTGGATAACCTTTAATAATGCATCGACTAGCAACTTCTTGAATCATATCTTTCGCCCAGTTATTGTCAATATCCTTAAAAGTAATGTCACAGCCAGTATTCTCCTGCATCCATCGAGCATATAACGTTAAGTCTTCTGTGACTACATTTTTCGCGAAATCCCATGCTTTTGTGAATTCTTTATTTTTATACCATCCGATAAATATATGGCCTTCCTTCGTTGGTTTAGAAGGGGCTTTCACTAAAGCTTTATATGCTACTGTTCGCGAAGGAACTTTACTGCCTCCATTGGAATCAAACGTAACAATATAGCTACCTTCTGACACATTATCCTTTGTCCATTTCGCATATAAGGTAACATTTTTTGTCACTACGTCTTTTGCAAAATCCCATTGTACTGTCAATTCTTCATCTTTATGCCAGCCTTCGAATGTATAACCTTCCTTCTTTGGAGCAGCTGGCGCTTTTACTAATTCACCATGTCCTACAAATTGGGATGGCACTTCGCTTCCGCCATTGGCATCAAAAGTTACAATATAACTTGCTTTCGACCACTTTGCATATAGCGTTATATCTTTTGTTACTACATCTTGATTGAAATTCCACGCTTCCGTGAGCCTTTTATCTTTATACCAACCCGCAAATGTGTACCCTTCTTTTACTGGAGTGGATGGGGCTTTTACTAGCTCTCCAGCCCCTACTGATTGGGATGGAACTTCACTTCCGCCATTGGCATCAAAAGTAACGATGTAGCTTTGTTTCGACCATTTAGCATATAGTGTGATATCTTTTTTCACTACATCCTGCTCGAAATTCCATGCTTCTATCAGTCCTTTGTCTTTATACCAGCCCCCAAATGTGTATCCCGCTTTTACTGGAGAGGATGGTACTTTCACTAATTCACCATGTTCTACTGTTTGGGATGGCACTTCATTTCCGCCATCGGTATCAAACATGACAGCAAGGGGACTCCACTTAGCGTAAACAGTCATTGGTTTGGATACAGTGTTACTCCAATTTATCTTATAATCTTCATCTTCAAACCATCCTAAAAAAGATTTCCCACTCTTATATTGAAATTTAAAAGGAGTTGTAGCCCATTGGAATTCATGTGCTCCATGAAAGGTTATAAAATCTAATTGATTATAACTAAATGCTTCCGATTCTATTGTGGTCACACTTGCGGGGATTTCTACACTTGTCAACTGATTATCAGAAAATGCATAGTTTTCTATCGTTTTTACGCTTGCGGGGATCTCTATACTTGTTAATTGATTACTAAAAAATGCTCGTTCTCCTATCGCTATTACGCCTGAGGATAGTTCTATACTTGTTAATTGATTATAAGCAAATGCACTGTTTCCTATCGTCGTCACGCTTGGGGGTAGTTCTATACTTGTTAATTGATTTTCATAAAATGCACCGAGTTCTATCGTTGTCACGCTTGGGGGGATTTTTATACTTGTTAATTGATTATTAGCAAATGCATATGGTTCTATTTTTTTCACCCTTGAGGAGATTTCTATACTTGTTAATTGATTTTTATAAAATGCATTGCTTCTTATAGTTGTCACGCTTGATGGTATTTCTACACTTGTTAATTGATTATCAGAAAATGCACCGATTCCTATCGTTGTCACGCTTGATGATATTTCTATACTTGTTAATTGATTATAAGAAAATGCACTCTCTCCTATCGTTATCACGCCTGATGGTATTTCTACACTTGTTAATTGATTATCAGAAAATGCACGATCTCCTATCGTTGATACGCTTGATGGTATTTCTACACTTGTTAATTGATTTTGAGCAAATGCACCCTCTCCTATCGTTGTCACACTTGACGGTATTGATACACCTGTGAGTCGTTTATTAGCAAATGCTCTGTATCCTATTTCTATAACTGGTTTACCATTGAATTCACTAGGAATTACGATATCCGATTTATCGCCTTGATAACCTATAATGGCAACACCATTGCCTACATCATTTGTTAAGTATTCATCTTGATTATCCTCTATAGTATCTCCCTCATTATTTTTCTCAAAGTTGGTACTATCCTCACTACTGTCCGCCTCATCATTATTCTGCGCAACAATATTCTCACTATCGGAAGTTTTGGTTTCGTCTTCGTTGTTTGGTACTTCGCTCTTACTTTCATGTTCACTCGGCAATACAATATCATTCTCGTCATTACTTATCGCATACACAGATAGACTGCTCAATGACAATTGAGAGAACACTAAAAGCATGATAACTAGTAATATAAAGGCTTTTTTCATCTTAGTAATCTCCTTTCAACACTTTAAAATAAATATTACCCATTAAATGGATACCCTTTATTAAGCAGTTATAAACTTTATTAATATATTAAAATCAATATTTACTTGTTTTAGAGCATTTGTTGATAATCTAATCTATCCAAATCCAACCAAGTCCAAGTAAAAATATGAAATGCCTCACTTAGTGGTAATACTTTATAATCCGAGTGCTCGGAGATTCTCCCAATTCTATTTTTTAAAAATCAAGTTATTGCCTTTTTAGCACAAAAAAATATAACATTAATTTCAAAATCAACAAAATCAATTTTTGTTGGTTTTTAAACAAAAATTGATAATATCCACTTTTCAGAGTTTCAAATTCGCATCTAATATGACTTAGATAGACAAATAAATCATTTATCCAAGAACGATTAAAAGGCTTAAACCACTGGGATACAGGGCTTAAGCCTTAAAGCATTTTTTAGTCTTTTCATTTTCTACTTGGTAGGGAACAGATCACAATTGAACTAAAATGGATACCGCCTCTTCTTAAAGATTTTTGTAAAAAAAAGTGAAGCCCTTTACACATAAAATATGTGGGGCTTCACTCTAGCAATATTAAAGCTGGTATACTAACGACTCCTATTAAAGAAACACTTTTTCTCTTAATTTATTATTTTTTATCATGTTGATCTTCTTGTATTTTACTTTTTATATTATCAATTAATCGTTAACAAAATCGGGATGAAAATCAAAATAATAATCCCAATAGCTTGTACGATTAAAACCCTAGTTTGTCGCGAAATTCTATCTAATAATAAAAACAAAATGACTATGATTAAATACAAAATAACACGTTTGTTTTTAATTAATTTAATAGTTATCCACACTATCTCAATTAAATTGCTATAAACAAAATAACAGCTTACGCCATGCTATTGCTCATTCCAAATGCTTTACAACCTTCATAAACAGCATTCTCTATTGTTTCAGTAAAGTGATCAATTGTTTGATTATTACCATTTCAATTTTGGATATAGTTCAGTAATTTTCATACCGTCTATCGTGGCCTTTTCAAAGAGTTCTTCATATCCATTAAATTCTTGGGCGTAATGGTCTCTAGTTCTTGACAGAAACGATTTATCACCATTATGACTAATCCAATACTCATCATTTTTATAATCAAAATTAAATTCTTCCCCTATTGCAATGAGGCTTTTAAACTCTTCAAATTCTTCTTTTGTCATTTTAGCATCCTCTAATATTCTCTATAGATTTTAATAGTTTTTAACTTTTTGGCCGTTTACCCAATCATGTATGTGGCACTTTGGGATTAGCGATCGCATCATTAATCTAAATCTGGAGCCTACCAAAACCCGATAAACCCCTTTACTTAATTAAAATTTTATTGATGTCCATATTTTAAAGCGTAGCATGCTTTTCAAAATCACCAAAATCAACTTTTGTTCACTTTCGTACATATTTTGATAATCTATTCTGAAAAGCTTTAATTCTCTCTATTTTAAAGGGTTTTCGACTTTAGTGAAGCACCTTTGCTATCTAGTATTTACTTAGTTATGATGAATCTAATGATAATTTTTTAATTATTCTAACATTAATGTTGGGTTTTAGGATTATACTAATAGTATGTAAGTTTTTCACTATTAGGAAGGGGGAAGATTATGCAGAAAACACGTATTTTCAGTTTTTTACTTGTGCTGATGCTTCTTGTCTTAGCTGCTTGTAGTGGTGACAAGGCTTCTACAAAAGATACAAAAGATAGCGACAAAACGTCCAGTTCTGAAAAGACCGATGTAGCAGCTAAGCCATCTGGAAAGCTTGTTATCTATACAGGGCGCGATGAAGAAATGGTGCAAAAGGTAATCGATCAGTTTAATGAAAAGTACCCGGACATTGAAGTGGAATTTTTAACGATGGGCGCACAGCAAATTTTAGAACGCCTACGTGGTGAAAAAGCAAATCCTCAGGCTGATTTTTGGTGGGGCGGTACGCAATCTGCACTAACTGTAGGCGCCAATGAAGATTTGCTTCAAGCTTGGAAGCCTAGCTTTAACGACTCCATTGATGCGGCTTATAAAGATGCAGATGGTCGTTGGTTTGGCGAAATGTTACTGCCAGAGGTCATTATGATTAACAAGGATGTATTAACGAAAGAAACGGGTCCACAAGATTGGGATGATTTATTAGATCCAAAATGGAAGGATAAAATATTAATTCGTGGTGTGTTAGCATCTGGAACGATGCGTACTATTTATTCATCTATGATTTTACGTCAAGGAGCAGATTCACCTGAGAAGGGATACGATTGGTTATTAAAATTAGATGCCAACACGAAGGAATATACACAAGATCCAAATGCACTTTATTTAAAGATGACACGACAAGAAGGCAGTGTTTCTTTATGGAATTTGCAAGATATTTTATTAAAGAAATATACGACTGATTATCCGTTTGATTATATTTATCCGAAAAGTGGTGCACCGATTTTAGTTGATGGTGTTGCAGTTGTCAACAATGCTAAAAACTTAGAAAATGCAAAGCTCTTCGTCGAATTCTTATTTGAAAAAGGTATGGTGACTCAACTAGCAAACGATTACTATCAAATTCCTACTCGCTCAGATATCGATAAAGCGGCAATGCCGGAGTGGTATAAAGACTTAGATTTAAAAACGTTTGATATAGATTGGCAGCTCATGACTGAGAAAGAAGCTGAATGGATGGAGCATTGGGATAACAATATTAAAGGACGCGGAAAAAAGTGACCGAGGACTAAAAAGTTGTGAACCTGTCCTATGTTGCTGACAGGTTACTCACAAAAAATCAGGAATGATATTTGTTAAAACGTATGCCATGTATATAAGTTGATTGGAGTAGAGACTGGGCGACTCCTTGGGGATCAGCAATAGAGGAACGAAGGCTAAAACCATCACGTCCTGTGATAACGCCTTCGTGACCAACATCGGTGCTGCTGCCGCTTCGCTTTCGCGCAAAAAACATCTGTAGGCCCGAGACCCTGGAGCGCAGCGGATGTTTTCTGTGCGAAAGCGTAGTGCTAACGTAGCGGCAGCAACAAAAGCGGCTCATCGGACGCCCCCAGGAAGCTCTGCTCTGTGCGAAAGCGAAGCGGCAGCGGCAAATGTTTTATCTGTGCGAAAGCGAAGCGGCAGCAACAAAGTGCCCAGTCGGAACGGAAATCAACCCTACGTTATGGTGATGCCTTTTAATATCATAAAACAAACATCTACGAATATTGTTCATATTTTTAAGCCTCGAGTAATTTTTGCTCGAGGCTTCATGTAACTAATTTTCTAACGAGAAAGGAGCATTTCACTTGAAAAGTGTCAAAATAGAAAATGTCTCTAAGAAATTCGGTCAAATTCATGGCGTAAAAGATTTAGATCTTCATATTAAAGCTGGTGAATTTTTCACGTTCCTCGGTCCAAGTGGTTGTGGAAAAACGACAACGCTAAGGATGATAGCCGGATTTTATTACCCAAGCGAAGGGAAAATTCTTTTTGATGATTCTGATGTGACAAGGCTTCAACCTAATAAACGAAACATCGGTATGGTGTTTCAAAATTATGCCCTCTTTCCACATATGACGGTAGACGAAAATATCTC
Source organism: Lysinibacillus sp. RC79 (assembly GCF_041262405.1). Taxonomy (NCBI): domain Bacteria; kingdom Bacillati; phylum Bacillota; class Bacilli; order Caryophanales; family Bacillaceae; genus Lysinibacillus; species Lysinibacillus sp. RC79. The sequence goes on along the minus strand of NZ_JBGCCD010000016.1, from coordinate 22,873 downwards.
CTTTGGATTACAAGTACGAAAATTTTCGAAGGGGGAGATCAAGCAAAAGGTTGACCGTATTAGAGGGCTTGTACATTTATCGCAATATGGGAATCGGAAAATTAATGAATTATCTGGTGGGCAGCAGCAACGGGTTGCATTGGCAAGAGCACTTGTGATTGAGCCTGACATTTTATTACTCGACGAGCCATTGTCGAATTTAGATGCTAAATTACGCGAAGAAACGCGCGTTGAAATAAAACGTATTCAATCTGAACTCGGTGTTACAACCATTTATGTTACGCATGATCAAATGGAAGCTATGTCCATGTCCGATCGGATAATGGTCATGGAAAATGGGAACGTCAGACAAATCGGTACTCCTCAAGAGATTTATAATCGACCTTCAAACCGCTTCGTAGCAGATTTTATTGGTGAGACAAACTTAATTGAAGCGACAATCGGTGCTGTTAATGGTGACGATATACAAGTAAAAACCGTGAGTGGACTTGTTCTCACTGGGCGAAAGCAACAAAGCTCCCCCACTTTAACGCATATGATTGGAGACAAAGTATTTATTTCTATTCGTCCTGAATCTATCAATCAAGGTACTGGTGAAAACAACTTAACAGGTAAAATCACTTTTGTTGAATTTACAGGAATTAGTGTGAACTACATTGTGGAATGTCTAGATTTTTCACTAAAAGTAATGATTATTAATATGAACGGTCAATTTAAAAAAATCGGTGAAGAAATCACTTTAAATATAGCCCAAGATTCACTGTATTTTTTAGGGGAATAGGAGGTACTAACATGGAAAAAACACACCCCAAACCTTCTGAAGGAAATGCATGGACACGACTAACTAGATCAAATTGGTTTGTCTATATTTTAGTTGCACCTTTATTTTTAGTGTTGTTTGCCTATGTAGTATACCCGTTCTATCAAACTTTTAAAGAAAGCTTTTCTGGTGCTGACGCGCTATCTAATTATAAAAACTTTTTTAATATAGCTAGCCCAGCAAATTTAGAGGCATTGTGGACTAGTATATATATATCCGTTATCAGTGTTATTTGCTGTGCAATCGTCGGTGTAACTATGGCATTTCTACTGGAACGCTATGATTTCCCAGGCAGACGGATACTCTCTGTTTTAGTATTGGTACCCATGGCTCTTCCGCCGTTAGTAGGTGTGCTGTCCTTTACATTTTTGTATGGAGAGAGTGGGATTTTCCCACGTGCGTTTCAGCACCTATTTGGTTTAGAGCAAGTACCTTTTTCATTAAAAGGCATATGGGGGGTTATCGTAGTACATACATTCACGATGTACACTTACTTCTACTTAACCGCCTCAGCAGCTATAAAAGGTCTTGATCCAGCCTTAGAAGAAGCCGCAACTAGCTTAGGTGCCGGGCGTATTCGAGTATGGACAAAGGTTATTTTGCCCATGTTGACACCCTCGATTGTTGCCTCATCCTTACTCGTATTTATGATATCTATGGCATCCTACACTGCACCTTTAATGTTCGGTGTCGAACGCACGATGACAATGCAAATCTATTTATCACGTACGAATGGAAATTTAGATATGGCAGCGACACAATCTATGATTTTATCCTTTGTGTCCATTACCTTTTTAATTGTTATGCGCTGGTATCAAAACCGCCGAAATTATCAAAATCTCAGTAAAGGTATTAGTGTTCATCGATCCGAAGTGTCTTCAAAAAGCATGAAAATAATGGCGACTATTGCATCTTTCACAGGTACATTAATTTTAATTTTGCCGATTTTAGTGCTTATATTAATTTCATTTTCCGTTGATGGTGCATGGAAAACACAAGTTCTTCCAACAGACTATACATTGGATCATTATCAAGCACTTTTTACAGATGAACGGACGTGGCGACCGATTTGGAATTCCATTCGAATGGGGCTCATTGCAACACTCGGCAATATCATTTTCGGTGTTGCGGCAGCCTATGCTATGGTACGGTTAAACTTTAAAGGTAAAACATTACTCGATATTTTAATCATGGTTCCATGGGCATTGCCAGGAACGGTTGTAGCTGTCAATTTAATCGCAGCTTTTAGTACGGAAAATATATTCGCCTTTAATCAGGTTCTTATCGGGACGTTCTGGATTTTGCCGTTAGCTTATTTTATTAGACATTTACCGCTTGTTTTCCGATCGACATCAGCATCACTTGTGCAATTAGATCAATCTATCGAAGAAGCATCACGAAGTTTAGGTGCAACATGGTGGTATTCATTTAGACGTATTGTCCTACCACTTACATTTACGGGGATTTTGGCAGGTACGTTACTAGCACTTGTTCAAAGCTTTGGCGAATTCGTAGCGTCTATTCTTATTTACAGTACGTCGACAATCCCATTATCAGTGGCGATATTCCAAAAGTTGTATTCCTTTAAATTTGGAACTGCTTGTGCATATGGCGTCTTACAAATTTGTTTAATTTTAATTGTACTTATTATTTCCGAGAAGTTATCTAAAGGCAGTGCTGGTTCGGCCATATAACTGCCAATCTACTAGGAGGCAATTCATATGTTTGAAGATTTCCGCAACAAAACCCAGCAAGAAGATGGGATGAACTTCCCCTCTAATATTTATCGTAAAATTGTCTTACAGCCGGCTTACGATGAAGCCAAGAAAAACTTTTTAACAATTATGCTACAAATCAATATTGCACACTTAAAAATGTTGGAAGAACAGGGTCTAGTAAAAAAAGAAGAAGCTAAAGAAATTGGTACTGCTTTAAAAAAACTAGACTTGAACTATTATCGTATAGAGGATTACAGCCCGCGATATGAGGATTTGTTTTTCCGCATCGAAAATAAATTAATAGAGCTTGCTGGCGATGTTGCTGGGAATCTTCACATTGGTAGAAGTCGTAATGATATGGGTATTGCCATTTATCGCATGACTTTAAGAAAAAAATTATTGTTGCTTATGCAAGAATTACTGACATTACGAGATGATTTAATCGCAGCTGCTGAGGAGCACGTCGATACGATTATGATTGGCTATACACATACGCAGCAAGCACAGCCTACGACCTTTGCACATTATTTGAAAGCTGTCATCGATCAACTTGAACGAGATTTTGAACGTTTACAACATGTCTACAAAACGGTGAATCGCAGTAGTATGGGAGCAGCGGCATTAACGACAACAGGCTTCAATATAAATCGAGAGCGTATGCGTGAGTTATTGGCATTCGATGATATTATCGAAAATGCTTGGGATGCTGTTGCTGGTGCAGATTATATTGCAGAGGCAGCGAGTATTGTTCAGCTTGCGGCACTTAATCTCGGCCGCACATCCCAAGATTTTTTATTATGGGCTACACAGGAATTCAATGCATTTACGCTAGCAAGCCCGTACGTGCAAGTTAGCTCTATCATGCCACAAAAGCGCAACCCTGTTTCGATCGAGCATACGCGTTCATTGCTCTCAGCGGTTGTTGGTGATGCTAGTACAGTATTACAAATGGTACATAATACACCTTTTGGAGATATCGTAGACACAGAGGATGATATGCAACCATATTTATGGCGCGCCATTGACCGTTTAATAGGTATTTATAAACTATTTGGTTCACTTGTTGTCACGATGGATGTAAACAAGAAAAAACTAAGAAGTCGAGCAGAAAATAGTTTTGCCAATGTGACAGAGCTTGCCGATACGCTAGTGCGCTCGGAAGGTATTTCATTCCGCCAAGCACATAGTATAGTTAGTAAATGTATTAAAGTATTGCTCTCTCATGGTGAGGAATCTCTAGCAAGTCTTACATGGGGTCTTACCAATACACAATCTAAATTAATTACTGGTAAACCATTAAAAATTTCCGAGGAAGATTTTTATAACACATTAAAACCAGAGACCTTCGTTGCTGTACGTACATTACCTGGTGGTCCGGCACCCGTAACGATGAAAGCATCTCTTGAACGCTCCAAGGAAAATACTCATAACCTTTATGAGTGGATTCGTTTGAAGGAGTCTATGATTATTGAAGCAGAAAAACAATTAACAGTATATATAGAGGAATGGAATCAATGATGGGATGGCTACTTATTATTGACGGTGGTGCTACAAAAACGGCATGTGCGCTCGTACATGCCGAGTCTGGTGAAATAAAATATACAACATCAACAAGTGGCTCGAATTATCAAGCAATCGGTGCTAAGTCTGCTACAGAAATATTGCAAGCGTTATTAGTAAACGTGCAGGACTTTTTGCAAAAGCAAAATTACTCAAATATTGCTGTAGCTACCTTTGCAATGGCTGGGATTGATTCTCCCAAAGATCATGAAACTGTATCAGCAATCGTTCATAGTGCTGTATCGGCATTACAGTTAAAAATAGATACGCTTCTTATAGAAAATGATGCACAAGCCACTTTACTTGGTGTTACTACTGGACAGGCAGGCGCATTACTCATTGCTGGAACAGGAGCCATTGCGTACGCATTTGATGGTACACAAATAGTACGTGCAGGTGGTTGGGGGCATCGCGCAGGAGATGAAGGCAGTGGCTATTGGTTAGGGCAAGAAGTCATACGTGCCATTTTCCGCATGGAAGACGGACGCGGTGAGCCGACCATATTAAAAAATGCTGTCTATGATTACTTAAGGATCCAAGATGTTACAGAGTTAGCTACATGGCTGTTCCATCCATCCTACACGAACGCACAGCTTGCAAAGATGGGGGCATTTTTAGCAGATGCCGTGGCCAAAAAGGATTCATGTGCCATTCAAATATCAATGCGTGCTGCCCATGAATTAGTGCTCCTTGCTTGCGCCGTGTTGAAAAAAGTTGACTATCAAGGCCAAGCATTTAGCCTTTATTGTAATGGTGGTGCTATTAAGCATAATCCATTAATTTTAAAAATTTTTTCACAGGAAATGAAATCGATGTATCCACAAATTAAAGTTTCTCTATGTCAGCATCAACCAATCTATTATCTTATGGAGCGAACAAAAAGGGCCTATGACAGTTTGTAATGTCATAGGCCCTTCATGTTGTTGAAAACTATTATGTTCAATGAAATCAGAGTATCCATTTCTCTTCTGCAAAACGAGTGGTTGATTTCCGTTCCGACTGGGCGCTTTCCTGGGGGCGTCCGATGAGCCGCTTCGCTTCGCTGCAGGGTCTCGGGCCAACACGATGTTGGTCACGAAGGCGTTATCACAGGACGTGATGGTTTTAGCCTTCGTTCCTCTATTGCTAATCCCCAAGGAGTCGCCCAGTCTCCACTCCAATCAACCACTACACAAAGCATGCATCTTCTGGCATGTCACTCTAATTTATTGTGATAAAACGAAACTGCAATAACAACAGATTACAATTGCGCCATAACGTTAAAGTGCCATTTTTTTCAGTTCATTTGTCGTGAAATATAAATAGTTGTTCTGCACAAATAAATCCTTCGTTTCTTCCCTATTTAATATTTTCTCTCCGCTTCCATCTGGGCGAATCTTTGTTAAATACGCTCCGTGTGAATAATTACTAAAATATAGCCAACCATCTGCATAAACGACGTACTGTGCACGTGAACTAGAGACGCGTTGCGATTTACCTGTTTTTAAATCAAGGACGTACAATTTATTATCGTCAGATACATTACTATAAAATATTTGTTGCCCTACCTGTGCAGCGAAATCTACATTGTGAAAGTAGTTATACATCGTACTCGTTGCTTTCGGGTAGTCGTTAGCAATCCACGTATGATCTTTTGCCATTGTTCGATCATCCACTAAAAAATATTGATAGCGTACCGCCCCTTTCCGATCAGGCACTGGATCATTCCATGTAGTATCAAGGTGATACCATTGACCGTCCAGCTTTACTAAATTCCAAGCATGTCCTTCCTGTCCGACATAGCCTACTATATATTTTGTTTCTATACCTAGCTTTTGTAACATCGAATGAGCCAGCAATGCATAGCCCTGACATACGCCACCATGTTCCGCAAGCACTGTATAAGCGCTATGTGGACTTGAATTCGTTTGATCCGTATAGGCGGTATTAGCAACGATATAATCATTGACAGCCCTAACCTTCTCTACATCACTTAATGCTTTTTTATTGATAGAGGCTACAATCTCTTGCACATTCATTTCAACAAATGCTGCCTGCTCTGGTGTCATTAAATAACTTTGCTCTCCAAAGATTGTGGCCGTTCTTCCTCCATATTCAAAACGAATTGAGTGTTTACTAATATGCCCATATACATAATCATCTCGTTTTATAGCATTTTCATAGGCTTCTTCCACTAGCTGTTCAATTCGTTGTGTATTGCCTTTATATTGAATCTCAAACTTAGGTGAAAAACTACTATAGTACGCATACATCGCATCAGCCATTTCCTTTGCATTTGTTACAACTAGCTTTGCTTCAGGTTTTTTGGCTGCAGGAGCTGTAACGGCTGCTCCCTCTTCTGGCTTTTCATCTATAGGTGTGGCCGTTTCAATAGAGGTATTCTCTGAAAGTTTAGCAGTAACGTCTATAATTTTTTCCTTTGTTGAAAGAAGTATCGTTTCTATTTCATCATTATTTGACCAAGTTATCACTTGTTGTACAACTGCTTTACCAGCCGTATAAATGGGGTCAATAAAAATAATAATAATAACGATAATGGCTAATTTTTTCCACAAAATCCTCACCTCCAACCGTTTTCCTGTTTTCATTATATACAAAAAAAGCACAAAGGACTCACTTGGAAGTCCTTTTGTGCTTTCATTTTATCAATAGATAAGTATTTGAAGTTTATTTTATTTTAAGCTTCTGTTCTTTGCCATTAACATTATAAACTAAATAATTATCATTAATTCGTAAATCAGAAACTGCTTGCTTCACGAGCACCTCAGTTTTTAATGTTTTAAGATTTAATTTTGATAAGTAACCACTGTTACTGTAATCACTGAAATATAAAAAGTTATCCGCTCCTGTAATATATAAGGCACGTTTATCAATGACTTTTGTTTTTGTACCACTTGCTAAATCAAGCTTGTACAATTTATCTTTATCTGCTGTATTACTAAAATACAGTGTATTATTAACCTGATATGCAAAATGAACATTTTGCATATAGCTATATTTTGTACTTGTTGCAGCAGGATAATTTGATGCTACCCATTTATGATCTTTCTTTAGCTGTGCATCCGTTACTAAGAAATAATCGTATGAAGAAGCGCCGAAACGATTTGGCAATGGATCATTCCATGTTGTATCTAAATGATACCATTTACCATCAACTTTCACTAGATTCCATGCATGTGCCTCGTTACTATTAACAGTACCAACAACATATTTCACATCGAATCCAGCTTGTTCTAACATTTTATAGGCTGTTAACGCGTAACCCTGACATACAGCTTGCCCTTCCGTTAACAATGCATAAGTACTATGGGGACTAGCCTTTGTTTTAGTACCATATGTAGTATTTGACACAATATAATCATTAACCGCTTTTACTTTTTCGAATTCTGTCATTGAAGGCTTAATAATCGTTTTTAATATTTGATCAACCTTTTTTTGTACGGCCGCTTCTTGTGCTTGGTTTGTCAAATATTTCACTTTAAATGTTACATTGCCTGTTGAGTCTGCAGAAATAGCGGTGCTTTCCATATGACCACTCGCATAGACTGCTTGCTCCTGTGCTTTTTCAAAGGACTCCATAAAGTTCTTTTTAAAATCAGTCATTGGTCCACTATATGTAATTTTAATTTCGGGAGCGAAATTATTTAATTGCTTTACGATTTCTGTTGTGAATTGATCCCAAGTTGTTACTTTCGTATTAGCTACTACATTATAAGCATTCGCTGGGGAAGTATTTACTGAACGAGCGTCTGCATTTTGCGCATAGGCTGCTGTTGGGCTTAACATCAATAATGCTGCTCCACTTATTAACCACTTTTTCACAATAAATCACCTTCCCATTTGTTATATTCTTGTAATTAGAATAACAGAGGAAGGAACTATAAATCTATCGGACAAGTTCACTAGCCATGACTTTTAACTGTATACACAATAAATAATATATAGGTATAAACTCCCTTAAAAATAATAGAAGTATCGAATTAAACTATATTTTTGTAAAAAAATAAAAACTCACCTGTTTTCAGTGAGTTTTCTATATATTAATGGCCTTTTCTATCGAGCAGGCTTCTCTTTATTTTAGCGACTTTTTACTACTAAGTTGACTGCCTCTTGAATAACTTCATTCATTTTTTCGCCATCACCTTCAGCATTTTGTACACATTCTAAAAGATTCGTACTAACTATGACACCCACTGTTCGATCTACTGCTGAACGTACTGCCGATAATTGAGTAATGACTGCCTTACAGTCCTTTTCTTCTTCCATCATTTTCAAAATACCACGTAGCTGGCCTTCCATCCGTTTTACACGATTTTTCACTTGATCTGAATACTCCATCATCATTGTTCCTTCTTTCTATACTCGCTACGTTCTTGAGTAATTATTAATCTTTATCCTAGCACATTATTTCAAAATTAAACCTATAGTTATTTTTTCCTTGGGTTTAAATAATTCATAAGCATTTTAGTAATAATTGACCCTGCATTTGTTATTTCATCATACTGGATCACTGTATTTTTCTTTATTCGTAACTGACCTATCTCTACTTCAAAAATTGGGCACTTTCTTTCAAGTGCAGCGACTAGCATATTTGTGTCGTAGTCATATCGTTCACCTTTTACTTTTATCAGCCATGGTAGCTCCTTTATAGAAATAAAGCGTAAACCTGTTTGTGTATCCATTAGTTTTCTATGATAAAGGATCTCAAAAAACAAACTTGTTGTACGATTACCCCAATATGATAAAAACGTGCTGTCTGAAGAATGGAAGTTACGTACTCCTAACACAATTCCTTCAGAAAATACCTTTGTCATCGTTAAAACTAACTTTACATCTTGTAACGTATGTTGGCCATGAGCACCTACTGTAATGACACCTTGAAACATACCCCTTTGCGCCCTTACATAGGCAAAGGCTGTTTTTAGTGCGCCTCCCTTACCAATATTGTGATCATGCTCTAGCACTCGACAGCAGTCAATCTTTTTCAACTCTTCAAATACACTTGTATATTTTTGATCGCTGCCATCATTGACAATAATAATTTGGCTAATGGTAGTGGCTAATAATTGATGGACATAGGTTATAAGTGATTGTTGTGGATTATAGGCTGGTATAATTGCTGCAATATTTTTCATCATTTCTATCCCCCGGATAACATGAAACTTTGGCAGATGTATTTTTTAGTAATTGCTACTTCGAATATCAACGAATCTCCTTATAACAAATAGTATCATGTATCGAGGACAATTCAACAATAACGGTATTTTCCCGATATATGAAAAAAGAGGACATTTATGATTCATCACCAAAAGTTGGGAATACTATTGGTCAAGACGTATACCATGTAAATAAGTTGATTGAAGTGGAGGCTGGGCGACTCCTTGGGGATAAGCGATAGAGGAACGCAGGCTAAAACCATCACGTCCTGTGATAACGCCTTCGTGACCAACATCGGTGCTGCTGCCGCTTCGCTTTCGCGCAAAAAACATCTGTTGGCCCGAGACCCTGGAGCGAGCATCGCGAGTGAAGCGGCTCATCGGACGCCCCCAGGAAGCTCTGCTCTGCGCGAAAGCGAAGCGTCAGCGGCAAATGTTTTTATCTGTGCGAAAGCGAAGCGTCAGCAACAAAGCGCCCAGCCGGAACGGAAATCAACCCCACGTTATGGTGATGACCCATTTTTATGAAAGTGGTGATTGCTATCGTCATACAATACGAGATTCTCCAAGATCAATGTACGAAATTAAAAGCTTTATACTTGGTTAAATTGGCTAAAAATTTACAGGATGCTAGCTCGCTCGCCATTTCAAAGCCAGCTATATCTCTTCAAAAATCACTCCTAGTACTGGAGGAAATTTTATCTGAGCTTTATAAGCTGGAAATGCATACCGAACCGAAGCTAAAAAACATGCGAACGTTACTCAATAATCGTAACTTTGTTGCAAAAATTCATCCACGTCGTATTTATTTATTAATGAATCTTGTAAGCAAAATGACTTCTAGTAATAGTAGTGAAGTTGTGGAAGCAAAGTCGGCAAAAATTGTTCTTGATTATATAAGTGATATTGTAGAATGGTTTATCGAACGCTATGACCGTAGCTTAAAGGCAAAAATGATTCGCATAGCACCTGGCTTTGAAGATATAACTTCAGTTTTTGATGTAAATTTGCTGCTTCAAGATGACCAATCAACCGAGGCTTATAAAAGTGCTGCAAACTGGTTTGAGCTTGCTGCAAAACAAGGGAATGCAAGTGCTCAATATAATTTAGGTGCTCTTTATAATCAAGGCCGTGGTGTTAAGAAAGATTATGCTGTTGCAAAAATGTGGTATGAACACGCCGCTGCGCAAAATGATGCAAACGCACTTTATAGCTTAGGCGTGCTCTATCATTTAGGCCATGGTGTTGTACAAAATTATGAAGAAGCCGCTCAATATTATAAAGCTGCTGCGGATTTAGAAAACGCAGATGCACAGTACAATCTGGGAGTTCTATACAATCAAGGACTTGGGATGCCACTAAACTTTGCTGAGGCAGCAAAATGGTACATGTTAGCAGCCAATCAAGGAAATACAAGTGCTCAAAATAACCTTGGATTCCTTTATCACAATGGAACTGGTGTCGAGCAAAGCTATGAGGAAGCTATAGCCTATTTTGAAATGGCTGCATTAGCTGGTGATGCAAGCGCTCAGTATAATCTTGGCTATATGTACCTTAAAGGTCGTGGCATCTCGCAAAATCTTGAAGAAGCTGTGCAATGGTTCCATTTAGCTGCACTTCAAGACCATACAAATGCGGAATTTCAATTGGCAATGCTATACAACACTGGTCAAGGTATTCCTCAGGATCACATAGAGGCTATAAAATGGTTTAAACTCGCAGCACATAAAGGACACTTAAATGCTCAATACTGTCTCGGTGTGCTCTATGTCAAAGAAAACGATATAACTTTAGCAGAAAAATGGTTACAGTTAGCCGCTAACAATGGACATATAAGTGCAGGATTTGAGCTTGGACGTATTTATGTATACCAACTTCAGCAACCAGAGAAAGCTCTCCCTCACTTTAAAGCAGCTGCTGAAAAGGGTTATGCTGATGCTCAGTATGAGCTCGGATTATTATATGAAGCTGAATTGAATTATGTTGAAGCAATAAAATGGTGGAGAGCCGCTACTGATCAGTCCCATATTCAGGCTGAATATCAATTAGGATTATTATATGAGCACGGATTGGGGATCGAGCAAGACTTAGAAGAGGCACGACGCTGCTATCGACTAGCATCCATCCAAGGACATTCAGGTGCTCAATATCAGCTCGGTAATTTATTTGATAAGGGAAAAGGTGTCGAACAGGATTATACCGAGGCCGCAAAATGGATTGAACAAGCTGCCGCTAAAGGACATGCCAAAGCACAATATCAATTTGCTCAAATGCACAGTCATGGACAAGGGGTACCGAAAGATTTTACGAAAGCAGCCCAACTGTATCGATTGGCTGCCAATCAAGGGCATCAAAAAGCACAATTCCAGCTTGGTATGCTTTATAAAAAAGGGCATGGTGTTGCACAGGATTATACCGAGGCAACAAAATGGCTTAAGAAATCTCTTGAAAATTTAAAATAAAAGACTATTAGCATAGCGTGGGGTTGATTTCCGTTCCGACTGGGCGCTTTGTTGTTGCTGTCGCTACGCTTTCGCACAGATAAAACAATTGCTGCCGCTACGCTTTCGCACAGAGCAAAGCTTCCTGGGGGCGTCCGATGAGCCACTTGGGCCAAAAGGATGTTGGTCACGAAGGCGTTATCACAGGACGTGATGCTTTTAGCCTTCGTTCCTCTAATTTGCTCGCTCCAGGGTCTCGGGCCAACAGATGTTTTTTGCGCGAAAGCGAAGCGGCAGCAGCACCGATGTAGGTCACGAAGGCGTTATCACAGGACGTGATGGTTTTAGCCTTCGTTCCTCTATTGCTGATCCCCAAGGAGTCGCCCAGTCGTAACGAAGATCAACTTATATATATGGCATATGTTTTAAAAAATGCCATCCCTAACTTTTAGTAATAAACCGAATAAAGCTGTTCTTCCTAAAAAATACCGTGTCACCTCCTAACAACGACAGTGACACGGTATGTTGATTAGTTTTTCATTTCTTCTTTTTGGTTTACCATAAATGTTACAACGATGAATAAAGCAAAGCTAATTAACAGTGTTGTCCCACCTATGATAAAGAAAACCGTTGTAAATGTTCTGCTAAAACTAAATGGATTTAAATTGTAGAACCACATGCCTAGTGTTAAGCCAAAAACACCGAGAATAGCTGTCCAACCATGTGCTGTCATTAATTTTTGTGATTTCACTTTAAAGGCACGATAGAAAATACCCCATGCAAACATACTTAACCAACCTACTAGCAAAATATGTGCATGTATCGGTCTATATTCATAACTACCTGAGCCAGACATATGTGAGCCTAGATACGTACCAAATAAGGCGAAAATCGCAGCAAGACGAATAAGGCGTATACTCCATTTTTGTTCCAAACGATAACCCCCCTAAGCTTTTTCAACTTAGTTAGCAGTTTATCTCGCGAACATGAACTTTACATGAACTCCTCATTACAGTTTTGGTAAGTGGACACGCACCTTTGTACCGGAATTCATAACACTGTCCATGTGAACCGTTCCTCCATGTAGCTCAGAAATTTGCTTCACGATGGCAAGTCCAAGCCCAGTACCTTGTTTTGTTCTGGACGCATCAACTCGATAAAAGCGATCAAATACCTTTTGTAATTGTTCAGCAGTCATTCCTATGCCACTATCCTCAATGAGCACTTCAACTGAGGTCGAGGATTCTTGCAAGTGAATATGAATCTCTCCACCTTCGACATTATATTTAAGGGCATTCGTCAATAAATTATCCCAAACATTTTGTAATAGCCCAGCAGCACCATCATATGTTACTGGTTCAAGTTGATACGATAATTGTACATTTGCTTCTTCAAGTTGCCAGCGGTATTTTCTTACGGTTTCCTTTAATTGCTCATCTAAACGATAAGATTCAAGCTTTAACAACCTTGTAGATTGATCGAGTGACGTTAGTAAAAGTAATTGCTTAGTTAATGTCGACATACGCTTAGTTTCTAGCTCAATAATCGTTGTATATTCCTGCCTTTCCTTGTCGGTCAGCAAGGGATTCTTTAGTAAATCTACATAGCCTTGAATGTTCAACAATGGCGACTGAAAATCATGGGATACATTACTTATAAACTCTTTACGTATTCGATCATTTTCCTGTAATTTTTCTGTCATGACATTAAAGCTAACCGCTAATTGTCCAATCTCATCTGCTCGATCTATATCCAGTAGCGCATCGAATTTTTCATGTGCAAGCTGATGTGTTGCCTCTGTTAGCTGTGTAATAGGGCGAATTAGTGCCTTAGCAAAAAGTAGCATTGCCAATAGACTAAGTACTGTCATCACAAGAATTAGTCCGCCAAGTATCGTATGCACCTCAGAAAACAACAAGCGAATATCAGGTCTAATGAACAGTGCATACTGCTTATTTTCATAAGTGAATGGCACGCCTATCGTATTAATTAACTCATTCGCAAAAAATCCTGTCACAAAAGTCTCTTTTGGAAAATCACGCATACCATGATAAATTTCCCCGTTTAAAACATGTTTGACCGTATTAGACGGTAGTGTTTTATCACGATACTCACCGCCGAAGAAATGTCCTTCGTCATCAGTTGTTGCATAAATTTGATAACCTATTTCACCAAGAGTCTTTAAATAATTATCTAAATCGTTAGGCTTTGAAGACTCAATGTATTTTGCAATATCCTGCGCAATTTTCACATTTTTAGCATCGTTTTTTTCCTTCACAACTTGATGATAATACGTATTTGTCGCTAAAAAGCCGATACACAAGCTGCCGATCATAACGAGCATCGTCGTGACAACAAATCTACTATATAACGTTTTTATCATGCAATAACCTCAAGCTTATAGCCAACGCCACGCACTGTTGTAATCTCAACACCTGATTCATAACGATGAAGACGCTCACGAATCCGCTTCACATGCGTATTTAAAGTCTGCTCATCTCCATCGTAATCATAGCCCCACACTTGCTCCATAATAAAACTACGTGTAAACACCTGGTTCGGGCGGGATGCTAGTAATGCCAATAGTTCAAATTCCTTTAAAGGCAGAACAAGTGTATCTTCCCCAATGACAACCTCAAAGCTTCGACGATCAATAACGAGCCTACCCACCTTGATGGTTACCTGATTTTTCTTATCGAGTCTACGCAATATCGCTGCTATGCGAAACAGCAATTCTTTAGGTTCAAAAGGCTTCACAACATAGTCGTCTGAGCCTGCCAAAAACCCTCGTTCCTTGTCCTCAAGCTCGCCTTTTGCTGTTAATAACAATACAGGAATATCGTAATCCTGACTCAATGTCTTGGTTAGTGTAAAGCCATCCATTCCCGGCATCATAACATCTACGACAGCCAAATCAGGCAAGTTTCCTTCAAGTAATTTAAGAGCCAGTTGTCCGTTTTCCGCCTGTATCACCTGATAGCCCTCTCTTGTCAGATAAATATTCACTAGCTGTAAAATATGTACATCATCATCTACAACGAGAATTTTCATTCAAGTCTACCTCCATCTAACTTGTTTCTGGTACACTATTTTAACTTCTTTCAGCAGAAGCCTTCTACCTCTATAAGCGGTGAGATGAATGCGGTTTTAAGTCCCTTTTCAGCGAGTGTCCAAACACCTGTACCTGTCGCTACGCTTTCGGTTCAAAAGACATTTGTAGCTGACGCTACAGAAAATAATTGCTGAAAGAAGTTAAAGCCTCCGGCGGATGTCACGGAATCGGAAAGGAGTTCTTTGTGCAGGCACAAAGCCGATTCCGGACGCAATTATGCCGAGGCATAATTGATCAAAAAATCCGCTCCATTCCGCGGGCGATTTGCAAGCCTTGCGTGGCTCGCTGTCCCGCAGGAGTGTAGCGAATTTTTCTCATAACAACTTTCATTTATATTATAACGAAAAGAAAGAAATAAACAGCAATATAAGTAACGGCAAACCAATTACGATATAGCCTCGTGGATTTGCAAAATTCATCGTCCAACCGATCCCAAAGCGTTTCTCTACAAAAACGGAAGGATCTTGACGATTCATATATATTAATCCACCCTTCCAATAGCGATCCTCATCCACATCCATTACCTCTGAAGCAACATTATCTCCATAATTCACCCTCAGTTTGCGTTTTTTCCATGCGTAAACAAGGACTGAGCCAAAAACGAGGAATAAAAATAAAATAAATACCGGTAATAGCCTATTTCCTGTAGTCATTGAAGGATAGATATTGCTTAGCTGTAATACTGTAAATAATATTGTAAAGGCATAGCTTAATAACATAATGCTCCAGCTCATATACTTTCGACTTTTTAGCTGATCTTCCAAGGATTCTTCCTTACGATTAACAGCCAACTTGATTGCTGAACGCTTTATAGAATCTACAATTCCCCACATCATACATTGCATCATCAGCATAACAAGCGGCAGTGAAACCGCAGTAAAATATGTTTTGCTTCTCCAAGAATCCGCTTCACCGCTAGGTCCCCAATGTACAGCAATGTGATCTGGTATTTGGTCATAATGTCGGACTGTAAAAATAATTAGAAACACCGTAACACCAAAAGGGATTACATAAAATGGCCACGGAAGCATTTCATCACGACTACGAGCCGTTAAATCAACTGCACGCACTTGTTTTATATTTAAGCCCCATTGCTCTTCCTTTTTAAGTTTTAAAACTTTTTGATGGTTTATCCAATATAATGTCATACTGACTGCAAGCATTGTAAATAAGCATCCTAGCAGTAAAATACTTTGCATGAACTCAGATTGTGCAAAGTAATAATAGCTAACAATCATCATCAGTAATAACATGACACCAGATATTCCGACGATTTGAGCATAATGCTTTTTCATATTACGTAATGCGGGATGTTTTACATTTTGTTCAGGTACAGTAACACCAAAAATGATTGTCTCACGTACTATATATGGAACAAATACTTGTAGAGCTAATGTTAAGAGGTAGACGGTTAAGAAAACGAAAAGTAGCATTTGCTACACCCCTTCTGCAGGTATTTGCAAATCAGAAAATACTTTTTTTATCATGTGCTCGATCTGCTCGACTGTTGCGCCGAGCACCATTCCTTCTACCACAACAGGCTTTAAGTTTTTTTCAATTTGTTGTAATTGTTCAGGAGTTAACGCTCGCTCCTCTGCTGAACGAATAATAGCACCTGATTTGGCTCTAATTATAATGATTCCCTTTTCCTCCAGCTCATGATAGCTTTTATTAACCGTGTGCATATTTACACCCAGATCAGCTGCTAAATTACGTACAGATGGCAGAGTATCTCCTGGCTTCATATCCCCCCTTGCAATCCCCTCTATAATTTGCCGGGTTACCTGTTCATAAATTGGTACATCAGATTGTGGCTCTATTTGAATAAACATTAATATCATCTCCATAATTGTTATATAGATAATATAACAAATAATCATTTTTTGTGCATAAAGAAAGGGAAATTGCAATTATAAAGAGTTCTTAACAGTTTCTATAAACTTTTGCACAAGTACACTGTGCTTTTCATTCTTTCTAGTGCAAATTGCAATTTTATGATTAATATGAACATCCTTTACATAAACCCTCGCCAATTGCCTATTATCAACATGCTCTCGAACTGCTAGCGACGAAATAAAATTTGCACCATAGCCGGCCATAACTGAACGGATCGTTTCATTTATTCCATTAAATTGTAGTGCGATTTTAGGTGGCTTGACTTGATACGTTTGACATAAAGAAAAAAGATACTCTCTCATTGAACTTCCTTCCTCACGCATAATAAAAGGCTCCTTCATCATGTCAGCAAGTGAAATAGACTGATTTGCATAAGGATGATCAGGTGCGACTACAAACCATAATTCATCCTCAAAAAGCTCCTCCCACGCTACTTCTTCCGGTCTTTCTAAAATACTACCACCATAAATAGCAATATCAGCTTTATACTGTATTAACTGCTCAAAGGCATCTTTAGTGTTTGTAGTCGTAATGACTAAATTTACGTCTTCATTTGCCCCTTTAAAGGTAGCTGCCCACTTAGGAATTAGAAAGTTAGCTGGTAAGTATGTAGCAACTATATGTATTGTTCCTGCTTTAGCAAGACGATAATCTTCAATGAATGAATTAATATGCCCTTCAAGCGTAACAAGATTTTTCGCTTTTTCTGCTAAAGCTCCCCCAAATTCAGTTAATACTACGCCCCGTCCTTGTTGTTTAAATAATTGAACGCCAATCTCATGCTCAAATTTTTTTATTTGGCTTGAAACTGCTGGCTGACTAATACGAAGTAATTCTGCCGCTTTCGTGAAACTACCTGTAGTAGCAACTTGATAAAACAATTTTAATCCATGAATATTCATGATTTCACCTCACCACATAACCTAAAGTTATGAATTAATAATAATAATATATTTTTATTATGATTCATCCTATCATACACTTTACATGCAAGCTTGCAAGAAAAAATACGAAACGGGGACTGTTTGATGACCAATTTAAATGTTTGGAATAATGTAGATGAGTACTTTATGGAAAAACTAATACCGGCAGACACAGAACTTGAAGCAGTATTACAAGCTAATAAAGTAGCAGGTATTCCTGAAATTGATGTATCACCTACTCAAGGCAAACTATTATATTTACTAGCTAAAATAAAAGGGGCAAAAAACATTTTAGAAATCGGAACCCTTGGTGGCTATAGTAGTATTTGGATGGCACGTGCCCTTCCGAACGAGGGTAAAGTTTACACACTTGAGATTGATCCCGAGTATGCCTCAGTAGCCAAGGAAAATATTAAAAGAGCTGGCTGTAAACATAAAGTTGAAATTATAGTTGGAAAGGCATTAGATACATTGCCTATTTTGAAAAAAGCAGTGCCTTTGTTCGATTTAATTTTTATTGATGCAGATAAGCCCAATAATCCACACTATTTGAAGTGGGCATTAGAATTGGCCAAATCAGGAGCAATAATCATCGCTGATAATGTAGTGCGTGATGGTGCTGTAATTGATGAAAAAAATGAAGATGAAAGGGTACAAGGTGTGCGACAGTTTATGGATTTATTGCAAGAAGAATCTCGAATTGAATCTACAGCTATCCAAACAGTTGGCAATAAAGGCTATGATGGTTTTGTACTCGCCGTAGTTAAATAATTGAAAAAGGAGATGTCTCATGATTAATTCGAGACATCTCCTTTCAACAATAGCTATTTCGTAACTATTGCTAATTTTTCTTTCAAACATGCAACAGCTTGTTCGATATCAACTGTACATCCTATTTCATTTAATTTTTCCCCTATTAATCGGTCCAGGAACCTATAGTATTTCGTTATTTCGCATGTTTGCTCCCCCTTACAATGTTTTTGGAAAATAAAAAAATGCCTTACAAGCCCCCATCTAAGCTCGTAAGACATCCTTCACCCCATTTAAATCTCTTTTTATTAATAGACCCCTTTTTGTAACCGTGTTCATTTTTCAGTAAGGAACGGGGGAACAGACCCCGCCCGTTACATTAGTGGAATAAGGTGAACTCCATTCGAGTTTAGTCCACAACGATTTAGGAAAGTTTGGATATGTTCGTTTAGTAGATTCGTATCTTAAATCATTTCTTTCAGCGATTGCTGAAAGCAAGTTAAGCTAATTTTTCGTAACCTGGAAGCGTCAAGAATTCCACAAATTCATCTTGTTCAATTAAAGATTTAAACAGCTCAGCAGCTTCTTCATAGCGACCACCGTTATAAGCTTGTTCCCCAACAGCCTCTTTAATTTTCACAAGCTCTTCCTCCAAGATACCTAGTACAAAGGCCAATGTAATGCCACGACCATCATCCAAGATTCCTTTTGGATGACGAATCCATTGCCATACTTGTGTGCGAGAGATTTCTGCAGTTGCAGCATCCTCCATTAAGTTGTTAATCGGTGCAGCTCCGTTGCCTCGTAGCCAAGAAGCGATGTACTGAACCCCTACACTACAGTTAATACTAAGACCTTCTAGTGTAATTGTACCTTCTGGAACAGCTACTAAATCTTCTGCTGTAACATTTACATCCTCGCGTTTTTTATGGATTTGGTTTGGTGTCGTCATAATCGCATCAAACTGTTCCATTGCCGTTGCAACCATACCTGGGTGCGCTACCCAAGTTCCATCATGGCCATCTGTTGCTTCACGACGTTTATCTTCTGCAACCTTTGCAAACGCTACAGCATTCGCGTCGTCATCCCCTTTAACCGGGATTTGTGCTGCCATACCGCCCATCGCAGGAGCATTACGTTTATGACATGTTTGAATACATAAAGACGTATATGCCTTCATGAAAGGTACAGTCATTGTTACTTGCCCACGGTCCGGTAAAATTACATCAGGTTGATTGCGTAGACGTTTGATATAGCTGAAAATGTAATCCCAGCGTCCACAATTCAGACCAGCTGAATGTTCACGTAGTTCATATAAAATTTCATCCATTTCAAATGCTGCTAAAATTGTTTCGATTAATACAGTAGCCTTAATTGTCCCTTGTGGAATTCCGATATAATCTTGTGCAAACACAAAGACATCATTCCATAAGCGTGCCTCCAAATGGCTTTCAAGCTTCGGTAGGTAGAAATAAGGCCCCGTACCTTTTGCCAATGCATTTTTAGCATTATGGAATAAATACAGACCAAAATCAAAGAAACTACCAGAGATCGGTTCGCCATCCACTAGTACATGCTTTTCAAGTAAATGTAGACCACGTGGACGAACTAATAACACAGCTGTATTTTCGCTTAACTTATACGTTTTACCATTAGATGCTTGTGTAAACTCAATTGTCTTATTAATAGCATCACGCATATTAATTTGACCGCCAATCATGTTTTCCCATGTCGGAGCAGATGCATCCTCAAAGCAAGCCATAAACATTTTTGCGCCAGAGTTTAATGCATTAATAACCATTTTACGGTCAACAGGTCCTGTAATTTCTACACGACGGTCATGCAAATCTGCTGGAAGTGGTGCAATTGTCCAATCTCCCTCACGGATCTGCTTTGTTTCTGGTAAGAAGTCGAGTTTCTCACCTGCATCAAGACGCTTTTGGCGTTCTTGACGAGCCTCTAATAGCTCTTTTCGACGAGCATCGAATTTTTCGTGCAGGGCAAGAACAAACTCAAGGGCTTCTGGTGTTAAAATTTCTTTTGTTTGCTCGTTTTGTTCCCCAACAATTTTAAGCTTACCTGTTGTTGCTTGTTCCATCAGTTGTTTCCCCCACCTTTGCGATTTTAAGTAGTCATCCCCCGCTTTAGGAGGAGCGAAGGAGACTAATCTATGATTATGAATTTAGGAATACACGTACTTTATGAAACTTATACGAATTGTTCTGTTTCTGTAGAACCAGCCATAGCTGTTGTAGAAGAAGTACCACCAGAGATAACTTGAGATACATCATCAAAGTAGCCAGTACCTACTTCACGTTGATGGCGTGTAGCTGTGTAGCCTTTTGATTCTGATGCAAACTCAGCTTGTTGTAGTTTAGAGTATGCAGCCATACCATTATCTTTATAATCATGCGCAAGCTCAAACATAGAGTGGTTTAATGCATGGAAACCAGCTAATGTTACGAATTGGAATTTATAACCTAATTTACCTAGCTCACGTTGATATTCTGCGATTTCTTCTTCTGATAAATTTGCTTTCCAGTTGAAAGAAGGTGAGCAGTTGTATGCTAGCAATTTACCTGGGAATTTAGCATGAATAGCTGCCGCAAATTCACGAGCTTCCTCAAGAGATGGTTTAGAAGTTTCGCACCAGATCAAATCGGCATATGGCGCGTAAGCTAAACCACGAGCAATCGCTTGTTTGATACCTGGTTTTGTACGGAAGAAGCCTTCTGGAGTACGTTCACCAGTAATAAACTCAGCATCACGCGGATCGATATCAGATGTTACCATATCAGCAGCATCAGCATCTGTCCGAGCGATTAAAATTGTATCAACACCCATTACGTCTGTTGCAAGACGAGCAGCAATTAAGTTACGAACAGCATTTTGTGTTGGAAGTAACACTTTACCACCTAAGTGACCGCACTTTTTCTCAGAAGCTAATTGGTCTTCTAAGTGAACACCAGCAGCTCCAGCTTCAATCATTCCTTTTACAAGCTCAAATACGTTTAGAGGGCCACCGAAGCCAGCCTCAGCATCTGCTACGATCGGAGCGAACCAATCAAATTGATCTACACGTCCTTCAGCATGATCGATTTGGTCTGCACGTTGTAAAGCTTGGTTAATACGCTTAACTACTGCTGGTACAGAGTTTGCTGGATATAAGGATTGGTCAGGGTACATTTGACCAGAAAGGTTAGCATCAGCAGCAACTTGCCAGCCAGATAAGTAGATTGCTTTTAATCCTGCTTTTACTTGTTGTACAGCTTGATTACCAGTTAATGCACCTAATGCATTAATGAACGGTTCTTCGTGTAAAGATTTCCAAAGTCGATCCGCACCTTTAGTTGCTAAAGTTTGTTCAAGTACAACAGAGCCCTGTAACTTAACAACCTCTTCAGCTGAATATGCGCGTTCAATACCTGCCCAACGAGGGTTCTCTGCCCATTGTTTTTCTAATGCTTGGATTTTTTCTTGACGTGTTGACATATTGAAATTCCACCTTCCCCTTTGTATACAATATACTCTGTTAAAAAACTTTTAATCGACTGTTCCATAACAGGTTTATTTGTTGTAAATTAATATATAACAGAACATCTGAATTTTCATTATTTTTAGATAAAATACCAAATTTTAATGATGAAACCGCTTTTTTAGGCGACGAAATTTGGTAAACTGTTTACAAACAAGGGGGATATTCACAATGAACAATGAGTTTATTTCTTTGCCAAAAGATATTTCACAACAGTTTATTTCAATGTTAAAAGACTGGGTTCCAGCCAATTCATCCATTGCAATTGCTGCTAAAAACTCCTATATCTATTTTCATTCTGGACATCAAAACATTAACTTGGAAATAGGTCAACAAGTACAGTCTGGTAGCATTGCCGAGCAAGTACTACGCACGAGGAAACGAACAGATGCCGTTTTAGATAATTCCTTATTCGAAACGCCGTATTATGGGATAGGTTATCCTATAAACCTTTTAGATGTGCCTGCAGCACTTGTTGTAGTATTACCTTCAACCTTTACCGAAAAGAAATTGGAGCCCTTTCAATTTTTAACTGGAAAGCAAGAAGAGGAATGGAATCCTGTTGCAATTGAAAAAATCTCTCATATTGAAAGCCTGCAGAAAAAAACGTGGTTTTATGTGGAGGGGGAACAATTTAAAACAAGTATTACTCTTAAAGAACTTCAAATGCGTCTACCGTCATCTTTTATTCGCATTCACAGATCTTATATTGTTAATATTCATTTCATAAAAAAAATGGCTCGTGATCTTACTTCCAATTTTATTGTCACTCTAAAGGATGGAAGTGAACTACCCGTTAGCCAATCTTATTTAAATAATCTAAGAAACGCCCTTGAATTTTAGATTTCACCTTAGCGTAATTGATGTCATTTGTTGCTGTCGCTTCGCTTTCGCACAGAAAACATTTGTTGCTGTCGCTTCGCTTTCGCACAGAAAACATTTGTTGCTGTCGCTTCGCTTTC
>NZ_JBGCCD010000015.1:0-130274 GCF_041262405.1 Lysinibacillus sp. RC79 | reverse complement strand
TTCAATTCCGAAAGGAACTGCCTAGCCTTTACCGGATTAATGTAACCATCATCCATTTGAACTAGGAACATTTCGCACAACAAACCTGCTCCGTTGGTTCAATAAAGAAAAAAAGAGCTGCATATGCAACTCAATGTTCTTCAAGTAAAGCACCCCGTTAGCCATCCATGAAGCGCAAAAATCTGCTCTTCACCACAGAAAATGAAAGATGATTAAGTTCTTTCATGGGAGTACAATAAGTTCAATAAAAAAGACCATCAAAATTGATGGTCCTACTTCACAAACTATCACACAGTCATTAAAAAACAAAGGACATTGTAGCTAATAAAATTCTTCGTTTTTAATTTTATTGTTCCATAACATTTCTAACAAACAATTGCTTATTTTTATGGGCAATTGCACTTACTATTGCAAGTAATATTCCCGAAATAACGAATACAATTCTAATTCCTAACAAATCCGCTAATAGTCCCATAATAAGAGAGCCAATGCCAAAAATCCCAGTTCCGATAGCACCTAATGAGGTATAAACAGTTGACAACTGTTCTTTTGACACACTAGTTTGTATAACCGTTTGTTGAGGAATTTTTTTAATTTGTCCAAAAAGCCCTACACAGAGCGATAAAAGTAAGGAAATCATAGGAATACTGTTTATGCTAAATAATATTGTGAATAAGAAACTTGCGAATGAACCGACAAAAATAAAGGTTCCTAATTTCTTTTCAACAAAAGAAGAAAATTTAATACAATAAGCACTTCCTAAAATCAGACCTAAAAAGTTAGCTCCATTGATAAATCCCCACCATTTTTCATCAACGTTCAAAGCATCGTTGACAAACACATATAAAATAGCAGCTATCCAAACCGTTGCTGCAATTGTTTCCAAAAATTCTATCCAAGCAATCCTTCTTAATACTGGAGTATTAGATAAAGTTTTCCAACCCTCTTTAATCTTTTCTAGTTTCCCTTTTAACTCGGTTGTTTCATAGATTACACTTTCTAAAAAGCAAAGTAATATGCTTGCAATTACAAATAAACATCCAACTAACCAAATAAGTTGTTGAGAACTCATAATAATTAGCAATGAACTTCCTACGAACCACATACCTGCTTCTATGACCTGCGTAATAGTTTCTGAAATTCCATTAGCTTGAATTAGATGTTCAGGTTTAACATAGTATGGAGTCAATGTCTGTCTTATTGGATTTGCACAACCGTCAAAAAAGGCAATCAATCCTATTATTAAAAAGATAAAATAATAATTAGCTGCTGTTAAACCAATTAACATAAATCCTAGAATAAAGAGTAAAATCGTTTTTACAATTTGTGACCCAGCAAGTAACCATTTAAGATTTAATTTCTCAACCAAAAGAGGTGTCAGCAGACTGGATATAAACATAGAAGAAGCAATCGTAAATGGCACAAACGATGCTGCAAATGTAGAACCTGTTAATACAAAAATTGTACTTATAACACTGACTATATATAATACATCGCCTATATTAGCGAGTGACTGACCCAATAGTAATAAAGAAAAATTTCTATTCAATTTCATTATATATCCCCCAATATTTCATTCGAATTTTGGCTTAATAGGGGAATATTAGATTGGACTATTCATTAAAATTCAACTCCTATCATATATCGGACAAATCTGGGGGATGTAGATTTATCACAAGTTTTGTATCATCAAGAAATATTTACATGAATTATAGCATTGTTTTTCAAAATATTACACTTCCATAGTAATTAGTATCCATATATTATTTTCCTTACGATTCTTTTATTTTTTTATTCAGTATATGCTCCATAAAAATAAAAGAATCCTACTTCCGCTAACCTGCCCCGTTAGCCATCCATGAAGCGCAAAAAACAGCTCTTCACCACAGAAAATGAAAGATGATTAAGTTCTTTCATGGGAGTTGAATAAGAAAAAGAGACGCTTCTTCCACAATCGCGCCCGATTGTTGAGAATCATTTTTTACTGATGCCCTGGTAGCTATAGTTATAAATCATTGCAAA
Source organism: Lysinibacillus sp. RC79 (assembly GCF_041262405.1). Taxonomy (NCBI): domain Bacteria; kingdom Bacillati; phylum Bacillota; class Bacilli; order Caryophanales; family Bacillaceae; genus Lysinibacillus; species Lysinibacillus sp. RC79. The sequence goes on along the minus strand of NZ_JBGCCD010000015.1, from coordinate 128,252 downwards.
TAATGTATTAATAATAAAAATACCAGTACTAGCTAATTATTTTTACATCTTTTATATTTACAATTATTGTATAATTAGGAGAGGAATTGATAAATAAAATTACGGAGGAACTTATGAAAACTCACTATTATTTAGGATGGTTCAACAACTTTTTCCCGGAAAAGCTGGGAAAAGTGTTACAGAAAGATATTAATAATAGAAAATCACTTGTAATGATTAGTTCGAATCCATCAATCTATGAAGATGTTGGTGATACTGAACGTTCGTGGTTCAATCAGGCTAACATTATTTTTGATGAATATCATTTAATTAATTATCGCGTCCAGAAGGAAGATGCCCAATTATTAATTCAAAATGCCTCTGTTATTTTCTTGTTGGGTGGTAATACTGTAAAACAAAATGAGTTTTTAATAGAATACGAATTGTCTGAAGTAATAAAAAAAAGCAAAGCTGTTGTAATGGGCGCAAGCGCTGGTGCAACCAATATGTCTGCTAAATGGTTATGCTCGAAAAATTTTGGCTATGACGTTGAAGAAAGCTCTGTTTACGAAGGAATTGGCCTTGATGATTTTTCCGTCCTGTCTCATTTTGATCTTGAAAATAATATGTCAATGGTTCAAAACGAACTATCGGCCTTATCCAAAGAAATTAACATTTATGCATCCAACAAAGATTGTGTTGTTCGTGTAAAGGGAAACAAAATTGACATTTTCGGCAATGTGTATTTAATTTCAAATTCCATAAAGCAAAAATTAGAAGAGACGCTCTAGTTATAGTTTTCTAAACAACGTCATTTATTTTTGAGTGGTATATAACACCTATTGATTGAACTGTACTTTAGGTACAGTTCATTTTTGGATTTAATTCTTTTTTAGCAATTCCTACCACTTTTGAAATTGAGAAAAACACAAACCCTCTTCAAGAATCGCGCCCGATTGTTGAATAACTATTTTTTATTATTAATAGCGTTTTCTCATATATTTCTATATCTATTTTAGGTAGTATATATACTAACAATTTTCTCGTTTAATAAAATCTCTTTTTCTTTTTTTAAACTATTTTTATTGTGAACGGACTACATTCACGTTTAAAACATTGGATAAATCGTTTTAAAGGCGTTGATTCTAAATACCTCGATAATTACTTAGAGCGGTTTTTATTTGTAGATAGTCATAGCAATGAAAGCACAAAAAAATGACAGAAACATATCGTAGTTTACGTCTGTCGAAGTTTATTATTTAGTAGTTCAATGACTATTGAAGATACTTTTAATAAAAATTAGAGCCACAGTTTAGTGACTCTAATTTTTATGTCTATTCTTTACAAAAATCTACAAATTTTTTTGCCTGTATTAAGGACATATCTGTTTGTTCTCTCACAAACTTCACCGCTTTAATTTCACCGACGGACTTTATTTTCTCTTTTACTAAGGCAATCAGTTCCTCATTATAGATTTTAGTATAATCCATTTTTCCGACCTCCTCTAATCTATAATACCTTATACGACTACTTTAACCATTTAGTTTCAAATATATATTAATACCACAAAAAGACCTTTGTGAAAATAAGGAAAAATCGATTGTGAGGGTTCATATTTACTAGATAAAAACAACATTTAAATTTAACAGAGCCTTATCTTTAAATAAATTCTAAGTATTTAAATTATCCAGTATGTCATGTCAATAGCTGTTAGAACAGCTATTCCAAAAGATCCCAGTACTAACTAGCGTGGAACATTATTAGTCTTCTTTATTGTCACATATTCTATCGCTCGAACTACTACAAAAATAAACCTTGTGTTAAATCAAGTGCCTTTTAGTATATAAAATACCCTGTGAAAATAATGATTAATCCAAAATTTTACATAATTAAGTATTAAAATGCTGATACTTAAAGTTCCCAAAGCGTTGTGGGTGCAATTTTTAACTTAATGTTGTAAATCCGCATAAATCTGGCTAGTCCCCTCTAAATTAAAATGTCATATATAATTGACATAATATAAAATGTCATATATATTATACTTCGAATGGGTGGTGTTTTTTTGAATAAGGTTAAGGAATTTCGGAAATTACGGAATTTTACTCAGATAGAATTAGCACGTGAGGTTGGAGTAGCACGTCAAACGATTAATTTAATTGAAAACGATAAATACAATCCAACATTAGCACTCTGTATTTCCTTAGCTAAAGTACTACAAACCGATTTAAATACATTGTTTTGGGAGAGTGAAGATCTTGAAAGATAGCATTTTAAATTATTTTATTGGTGCATTTGATGAAAGGGACGAGTATCAAAAACAGGAGATTTATAAAGAGCTAGCTTTATCAGGCATTATCTTTTATTACTTATCAATGTTATTAATGCTCGTAAGTTTAGTTATTGATACGTTCAATAATGAAATGTCCATCATAACGCCAATACTTGTCATTCTTAATGTTGGTTATTCAGGTTATATCGGCTACCGATTAAGAAAAAAGCAATTGGACACATCCGATTGCGCAACACCAGAAGAATATGACGCCAAAAAAGCGAAATTAAAACGTTCTTGTATAATTGCAAGTATACATTGGGGATTTTGGATGATTGTCATGATGGAATACATATTGCCATTTATTGGGGGGGATGATCTTTCTTTATCATGGTTCAATATGATAGCATGGATAATCGGTGGGATAGCTTTTGGTTTCTTTCTTTATCTCATATCTAAAGCAAAGTTACAAAAACAATTTAATCAAGAATAATTGTTTTGTAACTAAAATAAAAACAAAAAAGGGCGAAAAGGCATTTTCTTCACTAAAGGTGGTGACAGCATGGAATTTCATTCGAAACGAGACTATTTAAACTTTTCACTCTTTACTTTTGTGGCACTTATTGCGATTTTTAATCCTACAACTGTACATTCACTCAAAGTATTATGCGTCCTAGCTTTAATAACGATTTTCTTTTTCGCCATGAAGACACATACAGCAACTATTAAAAGGATTACATTAAATATGCTATAAAATTTTTCTCATTCACGATTTCACATTGCTCAATACGTGTCGAATCGATTGAGAAAATCGAAAAAATTAAATAAACAATGAAGTTGCATCATAAAGACGGGAAGAGTATTGGAAGTTTGCGCAGAACATAACATTTCTATAGTGGTTAAAGAATTGAAGAAAATTGCGTTATGATGGACTGCCAAATGGGGATTAGATTTACCAATATAATACCAATTACTTCTGCCTTGTTTAGCGAAAATCCATACGTATACTTATTGCCTTCATTCGCTATAGGTGGGGCATTTATTTTCTACATAGCCAATGTAAAAAATTCCGTGACGATTGAAGAATACAGACAAATCTATGATTCACATTTTTTCATTGGCATTTCTTACATATTGAAATAGAGGCATATATTCGCTCTATAAAATTTCAGCCGAAATGAAAAGTAATCTCGCTTATGAGCAAGTGAAACTGGAGAAGAAAGAGAACTCCATTCAATATGAACAATAAAAAATATTAAAATAACCAACTGCCTGTATGTAGGGTGTTGGTTATTTTTATATAGATTTTCCAATTGTAATAGCATAAAACTGACTAGACCCCCTATTCAACAATCTTGCCCGATTGTTGAACACAAGTTAAACAACACTCTTAAACTATCTTGTTCCATTAGTTAATATGAAAAAAAAGAGTTGCATATGCAACTCTTTGACCTTAAAGTGACGCACCCCGTTACTTTAAGTGTAAACCTTCACAAATATTGAGTTTTAGTAAGGTATTGTTTAACCTTATTCGAATCTTCAGAAGGGTATTGATATTCAAGAATATTAGCTACTTCAATAGCTACTTGCTCAAACAAGTTAATTGTTTCAAACAATGAATTCCAAACTTGTTCGTAATCTCCATTAGGATATGTTTTCATCAATCTTTCCCAAATGTCGTTATCAAGGTAGCTCTTTAAGTACTTGCTGTTTTTTCCTACACTCAATGAAAAATTAGTTTCTATACCAACTTTCCACTCAAGCATTGTTAGTAACATCTCTCTTGCACTATTCAAATGGTCATATGCGTAAAGTATTTCTTGTCTCCATAACCCTTTTGCTACATAAGTTGAAACCCACCAAAATTCATTACAACAATCTGCAAAAAATTCAGCAGAAGGATTTTTTACCCAGTAATCTTTATCTGTTGGTTCAGAAAGCTTGGGCATACTCCCATCTTTATCTAATAAAATAACTGTTAATCCATCTTCAGAACAATAAATATCTTTTTCCTCAATCGGTATCAGCATTAAATCAATTCTATTCCCATCCTCAAATAACATTAAATATGTGAATCTTCCACCTAATTCAGGTGGAAACATTGCCATATCCTCTGGTGTTTGCATTATTATTCTTTTCCCAAAAACATTTACCCAATAAGGATTGATTAGAAACGATTGAAGGTCAGATACAAGATAAACAATATCATAATCTCTGAAAGTATCTTTAGGCACATTAGAATTTGTTCGAGAACCATTCATTGCAACCGCTCGTACTCTCTCATCTTTCTCGGCAACTTTTAATATCAATTCCATAATTTCTTTTTCTGTTCGCATTTTTTATACCACCTAAATCTATATTATAAGTGTTATTCAACTAAACTCCCTCTATAAACATTGATGTATCAACGGTTTCCACCACTCCGTGGTGAAGAAAAAATAATTTCCCACTTCATTTATAAACAGTGTTTTGAATTTATAGTTATAATTTACAAGCTAGGTGTACGCTTCGCTAAAACTAATGGAAATCATTAGCTTTTTTATCCACTATGTGATGCACAATGGATCTCTGCGATACTTATGACGACGTACCCTCCCATGTCTCTTAGCGTCATTTGCGCTTAACATTCCTTCGTTCGGTCTATTCATAAGGCAGAGGCCTGCTATGCTGCACCGGAGACTCATAGTCTGAGTTTAGTTATTTTGCTGGCTTCTCCGTGTCATCCTTCTTTTTATAGTTCGATGAAAGAATTGATTACGCTGCCTCTGCGAGACAGTAGAGGTCATTCATCATATGTTGCTCGTTAAAAAAGACTTTCTTTTTGCATATGCCATGTAATACCTTCAGTAATTTACCACAGAGTATCACCATTGACTGCTTTCCCCTTAAGGGATTTTGTTGTCGCGTTGTGTAATATTTATGAAGCTGTTTGAACGCTTCATTATGACGAATTAGCGGTACTATTACTTTAAATAAAGTGTTTCTAAGCTTCTTTCGTCCTCGTTTAGAGATATGTTTTTGTCCCTTATGTTGACCAGACGAGCTTTCCCGTAATGTTAATCCCGCTAGTTTTATAAGTTGGCGTGGATTTTCATAAAGTGCGAAGCATCCTACTTCTGATAGTAAATCAACTATTGTCGCATCTCCTAAACCAGGAACTGAAGCCAGTATTTCATATTCCATTGTTGTTTGTGCCATTTCTGCTAATTGATTATTTATAGTTTCAATTTCAGTTTCTAATAACCGATACTGACGTAAGAGCGTGGCGATTTCATGTTGGGCCATCTGTGTTCCTTCTGTCAGTCCGATAGAGTTTTTCGCGGCTTCAATAAGAAGCTTGGCTTTCGGTAACTGTGGGGCTCTCATTCCCTTTACCTGTCGGTAAAGAAAGACCAACTCTTCAGCTGTTTTCTCTTTAATATCTTTTGGTAATGGCGTCATTTCTAGTGTTGCAAGTGCCATCTTCCCGAAATTAGGAAAAACTTGAGTAAACTCTGGAAAGTAGCGATCAAGCCAACGAATGATTCGGTTTTTGATACTAGCCAAATCCTCCGTCAATTTTGAACGAAGAGTAGAACCAATACGAAGCTCAGCTTCAATGTCTTTCAGTATACGTGGATAGCTGAAACGTCCATCCTTTAATAAGCGAGCGATGACTAGTGCATCTTTTTTATCGTGCTTTGTCGGTAAGTTATCATCTAGTTCTTTCGAACGTCTTACGTGCATTGGATTCACCATGACAAGTGGGATTCCGTATTGATCTAAGAAATAGGCTAAGTTCATCCAGTAGTGGCCTGTAGGCTCAATACCTATTATTACTTCAGTTTTCTTAGCTTCCTTCATCGTTTGAAGAATCTTTTCATACAAGTTTTCGAAGCCTTCTTTCGATTGATGTACCGCAAAAGCTTTTTCTATTACTCGCCCGCGTTCATCGACAAAGCATGCGTAATGAATACGCTTTGCAATATCCATACCGACAACGAGTGTATTTTCAGTAACTTGATTAATTTTAATATTCCATTTAGAATGCATAAAGGAGTCCTCCTTGTTTGATGATGGGTCAATGGTCGTTGACACTCATGCATCATACTAGAGGGCTCCTTTTCTTTCAAGACCTCGAACATCCTTCAAACAGGAATGCTGCACCGTTAGTTGAAGAAAAAAAGAGCTGTCTGAACAGCTCAAAGTTCTTCTACTAAAGCGCCCGTTAGCCATCCATGAAGCGCAAAAAACAGCTCTTCACCACAGAAAATGAAAGATGATTAAGTTCTTTCATGGGAGTTGAAGAAACGTATCTACTTAAATTCATTTGCAAATGCACCATTTTCGTTATGCAATAAATATCTTTTATCATTAACTACATTATGGTAATCAATTTCTAAAAAATATGTTGCTTTACTTAGAACGTCATAAAAGAAAGGAACAAACTCCAAATCTTTAAAAACATAAACTTCTATTTGTTCATCATTATTTCTATATGCTTCAAATATACGATGGTTTCCATTGATACAATAAGGTTTGTTGTTGGTTAAATATCGACTCTGAAGTACCATTACAGGATTTTTATGATTGGGTTTTATTCGGTTTGGGTCTTTATTTATGTTACCTTGGTCAACAGCTTCAATTATATTCGCTGGAGAAGTCTTTATGGGTTTAATGTTTTTTTCTTTTATAAATGTAGTAGCCCCGTCTATGTCTAAGGTATACTCAAATACCCCAGTCGTGAACTCTGCATATAACGAGAAAGTCTCCTGACCAATTGGATGTATCACTGGGTAAGTTTCATCTACAAGAGTTTGGTTTAAAATATCAGTCCATTTTGAGGCAACTTCAGCCCCATAGCTGGATTCTTTCCGCATTACTTGAATGCGTGAAATAAAGTGTTTAAAAGGTTTGAATTCCTGAGACTCTTTTTCGTATAATTCTATTTTACTTACCATTTAATATCCCCTTTGCTACTTTTATATCAAAAAATCAAATTCACTTTTTTTTAGATTTCTAATAATAACCACCGTTTATACACCCCATTATTTTTTAAGACATTTTATTTACTTCTATGTAAAACAATTATTTTCCTTCTTCAATTAAACTGCGCCGTTAGTTCAACAAGAATATACTACTTTTTTAATGCTTCCTCCAATTCTTTAAGTAAGTCATAAGGTTCTACTTCTAACCCAATTAACTTTGCATTCCAGTTAACACCAACTAACAAACCATCTTCATTCATTCCATTTAGCCAATTATTCATAAATACTTCTAAAGGTATTGTTGATGGTTTATAATCTGACCATCCCTTAATCGCACATTGTCGTGCATATGCCTCATCTGACCAAAAAGGCAGAACCTCTGTATCTTCATATTCATTCGATTCACATACAGACCAACCATCTTCATTCTCCAAACCCCAAACCGTCTTACTTTCTGAAACTCTTTTTATAAAGTTTTCATAACGTCTTTTAGAATTTATAGTCAAATCCAATTCCATTATAATTCTCCCTTACATATTAGATAATTTAACAATTATACACTAAAAATCATAAACCCTTCTTCCATTATCCTGCTTCGATAGTTCAATAAAAAAAGAGCTGCCTATGCAACTCAATGATCTTCAAGTAAAGCACCCGTTACTTTAAGTGAATAAGCCCACAAAACTTAATTAGGGTTACTAAAAACCCAGATTTTGAATTCATCACTTTGTTCTTGTAAATTCCAACCTGATTTATAATAATATTCATTAAAATCGGAATCAGTCGGACATAGCGCAACAATAGGTAAATCATTTATCATTTTAAACATCTTTTTTAATAACCCTTGACCACGATAAACCTCACTTATCGCAAATTGATACAAAGAAATTTTGTTTTGTGTTTTTTTTCGGTAAAACCGAAATGCCCCCACTACTTGACCTTCTACTGTTGCCACTATCATTTGCTTTCTTCTTATGGCTGCTTTAACTCCAAGAGGACATAAAAACTCTTCAGAATAGACCGCACTGTTATTGCGTTCTAAATTTTCGTTGAAGAACGATACAACTTCAGATATATGAGTTGGATTCGCTAAGGCTATCTGCATATTTCTCCTCCCTTAACACTTTTTAGATAAAAGAGATTTATATATTTCTCCTATAATACCTTCCATTTGATGAACACCCAATTCTGCATTCGTCATTATGACCGCACCTTTCTCTAAATACGGAAACGCCACCATCATACATTGAAAACCCACTCCCCAACCAAGTGATGTAATTTCTAGTTCTTTTTCTGAGTTTTCTAGAAACACACCTAATCCAGTCCAAATTTTACCTCTTTGTGAGGTTATCATTTCTTTTGCTAAACTTTCCGAAATACCAACCTTGCTTTCTCCCTTTACAGCATTCATTAATTCAAGAACTAATTCAGCTAAATTCAAAGAAGTTGTCCATAATCCAGAAGCCGCTGGATAAGGATATATAGGATATTTTCCATCTACTAATTCACCGTTTTTGTTGTGACCACAAGAAAAATTTTGTCTCTCCACTTCCAACATTGATGTACTGAATTGGCTATTCGCCATTCCTAATGGTTCAAATATTTGCTCATTCATAACTTTATGAAACGGTTTTTCAGTAACATCTTCTATCAGCTGCTGAATGATACAAAAACCTGCATCCGAATAATGGAATTCACTTTCTGGTTCACACTTGACGTCAATTGGAGTTTTACAATATGGAGTTTGTCCCTCTAATAATTCAACCATCGAAGGAATCCCTATTTTCGAATTTAGTTCAGAATAACTATCTTCAGGGTCTTTAATTCCAGATTGATGACTTAGTAAGTTCCTCAATGTCACTTTTTTATTTTTAGTAAAATCATTTTTTGGTACTTTCCACGATACAAGACTTTCATTCACATCATCATCTAAAGCAAGAAGTCCTTCCTCTACTAGCTTCATAGCAAGCATCCCTGTTAAGAACTTGCTAATTGAACACGCACTAAAAATTGAATCTTCATTTGCTTTTCTATTGCTTTCCACTTCTAATAAGCCGTAATTTCCCGTCCCACTAATTTCACCATCCTCTAGCAATGTGATACTTAGACCTTGTACATTGTAATGTTTCATTCGTTCTTCAATGTTAATGTTCTCTAATTTCACAATTATCCCCCTTGTCAGTATTATCAAATAAATTATAGCACGAACGTACGCTCCCCTGTATCTATTTGTAAAATAAATTTATCTTCAACTAACCTGCTCCGTTAGTCCAATAAAGAAAAAAAGAGCTGCAAATGCAACTCAATGATCTTCAAGAAAAGCACCCCGTTAGCCATCCATGAAGCGCAAAAATCTGCTCTTCACCACAGAAAATGAAAGATGATTAAGTTCTTTCATGGGAGTTGAATAGCCACAATCTTTTAGAAAACAACCTATATCTTTTATTGCTTAGAAGTTTAAGAAATAGGCTTTAATGTACAATTAATAATTGATTGATATAAGCTCCTTTTAAATTACTGCAACATTAGATTGATTTAATTGTTGTAGTAAATAGAGTCATCTGTGGTAAAAAAGAGGATAGATAGAGCGAATTCATTTTAGCTCTTCTATCCTTTTAATTTTTCTATACATATAATGTGTGACATTAAATAAGAATTCACTATTTAAAATAGTTTCAGCTTATACCTTGATTTTTAATAAAATACATTAGCTCTTTTTTGATTTTCTAGTACTTTATCCAATAATTACACGTTCTTTAGGATAGTGATAACTTGATTTTTTGCCTCTACCTCCACCACCTAGAGTGTAAAGGAAGGAAATTAAACCGACACGACCAACAAACATTAAAATCATAATGATAATTTTGCCAATTACCGATAGGTCGGAGGTGATTCCTAAAGACATCCCACAAGTTCCGAACGCTGATGTAATTTCAAAGATTATTTGAATCAGTGATGCGTGTGGCTCACTAATGAGTAAAATAATTGTCGCAACTAACACCATAAAGAATGCCAATAAAATAACAACAAACGAGCGGAATACATCAATTAAATGTATTTCACGTCCGAATACTTGAATATCCTCTCTTCCTCGTGAAAAGGTAATTAGGAATAAAATAGCCATGGCAAACGTTGTTGTACGTATCCCGCCACCAACTGAACTTGGTGAAGCACCAATAAACATTAAAAAACTCATAAAAATATCTGTCGCTTCACTAAAGGTTGTGACATCGTACGTCGTAAGTCCAGCTGATCGTGTTGAAACAGAATGGAACATTGCAGAAAACAGAGCCTCATGCCAAGACATTCCCTTAAAGGAATGGAATGATTCAAGCAATAAAATAACGACAGCCCCTACCGCAAATAAAATTGCATATGTGGAGGTTGTTATTTTTGTAAATAAACTAAAGCGGAAGTTTGCATGGCGATTAAGTAAAAAGGTTTTCACTTCAATTAAGACTGGGAAACCTATTGCGCCAAGCACAATTAGCACCATCGTTACCACTTGAACAAAGTAATCTTTATGAAACGGAAGTAAACTCATACCCGTAATATCAAAGCCACCGTTTGTAGTAGCTGAAACGGAGGCAAAGACACCATGAATCAAGGCTTCTTGAAAAGTATCGAAATAGTTTGTAAAGTGCAAAGTTAAAATAAACGCACCCATCACTTCAATACCGATTAAGATTTTCAATATTTCCCGAATTAATTGAACAACCCCTGACAAATTGTATTGATTATGGTCGATCATAATCAACTGACGCTCACGCATTCCTATTTTTTTCCCAACAAGTAACCAGACAAAGGTACCAAGTGACATAATACCAATTGCGCCAAGCTGTAAAATGACAAGTACCATCACGAGTCCAAATGTTGTATAGCTTTCAGATATATTGAATGTTGTTAAACCTGTTACACTAACTGCGCTTACTGCCGTAAACAAGCTATCTAATAACGAAACATTAACACCTTCTTGATGAACGCCTGGTAGCCGTAGTAACAGGAAGGAAATCGCTATAGCTATAAAATAATAAGAGACAAGCACCTGAAAAGGTGTAACAAGTCTATTTTTTGATCTTTTCCAGGGCACTTTGACAACCCCTTCCTTATATGATGCCAAACTCGATAGATATTAGTATAGGAAAAATACTTAAAAAAAGAAAGAGGAATAGCTACGACTATTCCCCTTAATGATTATTGAGCTTTATTTTTATAACGAACTCCCACTAAATAACCTACTAATGCGATGGCCACTAGTACAATCCAGAAAGTTAACTCCCACACAGTTGAATGTGGAAACTCTGCAGGTAAAACACCCACCTTCTCATGTGCCAAAGTTAATACAACAAGCTTCACGCCTACCCAGCCTACAATTAAAAACGCAGCAGTTTCAAGTGAAGGATAGTCATTTAATATTTTTACAAACCATTGTGCCGCAAATCGCATCATGATAACTCCGATAAACCCTCCAAGTAACATGACGATAAATTGTCCACCATTTATGCCACCAATATCAAAGTTTCCTAACTCTGGTAAAGTTACAGCAATGGCAACTGCCGCAAGCATAGAATCAATAGCAAATGCAATATCCGCGGCCTCTACCTTAAGCACTGTCATCCAAAAACCGGAGCCCTTTTTCCCCACTTCTTCGTTAGCTTCTTCTTCTGAATCCTTTTTATAACGCAAGTCATATATATTTTTGGCGGACATGAATAATAAATAAGCTGCTCCCAACGCTTGAATTTGCCAATAATTCACTAATACTGTAATGACAAAGAGTGCTGAGAATCGGAAAATTAATGCGCCAAATAAACCATAAAACAGTGCTTTTTTTTGTTGTTCTTGTGGTAAATGCCTCACCATCACAGCCATTACAACTGCATTATCTGCAGCTAATAACCCTTCTAATACTACAAGTACAATAAGTACCCAACCGTATTGTAATACAATTGATTCCATTCATGTGCCTCCTCTAAAGCTCTGTATACCCAAAACAGTCATTACTATACGAGTTCAAAAGAAAAAGACCTCTGCCTCTATAAAAAGGCAAAGGTCTCGCTTAGCAAATACATAACTGACACTTCATCAGCACCTCTCTATTACTAGTAGATCAATTATGCCTCGGCATAATTGCGTCTGGAATCGGATTTGTGCTTGCACAAAGAACTCCTTTCCGATTCCGTGACATCCGCCGGAGGCTAACTTCTTTCAGCAAATGTTTGGACATTTGCTGAAAGAAGTTGAACTACCACTAGTATAGAGTTATTCGCTTATCACACCCGATGGTAAAAACCATGTAATGACGAATGTAATCCAGATACATCGCTCGTATCTGTTAGCTACTCCCCTTTGACAAAACGTCGAAGGTATTTCTTCTGTAAACTTATTATAGCACTATCAAATATGGGTAGCAAAATTTCCTACCTCTACTATATAAGAGAAGGCTCTGATTTCAGCTGCGGGCTACTCGTTTTCCTGCGGGCGAGCGTTGAGCCGCTTGCCTCAACACTCGTGAACTACTACTTGAAGTCACCTTATTTGAATTTGATAACTTTTATCTTCTTTATGCGCTAAATAAAAATCAATCATTCTAGGCATAGTCTGTATAAAGTCGGGGCATGTAATACCACCTTTTTTCAAAATAGTAACTGCTTCCGATGTATCGAATTTAGCATCCCAAGTTAAATAATCTAAAGTTTCTTGCTCAACCCTTAGATTTTGTCGAATAAGTGGCACTTGCAAAGATAGTCTTGCTAGTGTTACCGGTAATCGTCCCTTAGGATAATGGTTCGTTAATAACTTTACCATCGTCCGATACACTTCCTGCACAGGATGCGGATTTGGGTCCGTTAGATGCAAAGTTTTCCCTTCAGCACATTTTTCATCAACTAAATAAGTCGAAGCGTTTATAATGTAATCCACTGGCACCACATTTATTGTAGATTTCGATTGACCAATATACGGGATAAAAGGTAGACATTTTAATTTATCCACCATATTTAAAAAGAAATAAGGCCCATCGAATTTAATCGTCTCTCCTGTTTCAGAATGTCCACGTACGATACCAGGTCGAATAATTGTCAGTGGTATTTCTGATTTCAAATCCTCCACTCGATGCTCAGCTTCATATTTTGTTTCCTCATAATAGTTTTTAAATGCATGCGGGCGAATTAATTCATTTTCACGCAAAATACCTTCACGTATTCCTGCCACATACGCTGTACTAAAATACATATAGCGTCTTAAGTTCGGAAGTGTCCGAACAAAATCATTGACCATAGTTGTACCATGCACATTTACTTTCCATGCGATATCGCGTGGTACGGCTAAATCATATATTGCAGCTAGATGCCAGAGCACCTCAATTTGAGGTACAATTTCCTGTACAGCTTGATTTTCTAGACCGAGATTTGGTAATGTAATATCTCCCTCTACAATATGAATAGAACAATTAGGAAACTCTGCCAGTATATTAGCTCTTTCTAAATTTGCTTTTACTAATTCGCCAGCTAAAACAATACTGATTACTTCCTGTGATTGATTTTTTCGAAATAACTCTCGTATTAATTGACTTGAAATAAAGCCCGGAAAACCTGTAAAAAAATGAACCCCCATCTTTCATCCCCCCCTAAACTTACCGCTTCTTCCTTGTTGTTTTATCCAATCAATTATGCCTCGGCAATTCTTGAGAGGTAAACTGTAGTTTTTTTATCCCAGGAAAGGTGGCAAGTGTTGTTTCTAAAGGCTTCGTTATTTTCTCATTAACCTATGTTGGACTTGCACCAGGATACGAGGTAACAACGATGCCTATTGGTGGACGTAATTCTGGAATAAGTGTAATAGGTATTTTTAATAATGAAACGCCACCTCATATAATGACCAAAATTAGGAGATGCAATTTGTTAAAGCCTATGCCATATGTAAGTTGATTGGAGTGGAGACTGGGCGACTCCTTGGGGATTAGCGTCACAGATGAGACCCTGGAGCGAGCAGGCAGAGGAACGACGGCTAAAAACATCACATCCTGTGATAACGCCTTCGTGACCAACATCGTGTTGGTCCAAGCGGCTCATCGGACGCCCCCAGGAAGCTTTGCTCTGTGCGAAAGCGAAGCGACAGCAACAACAAAGCGCCCAATCGGAACGAAAATCAACCCACGTTATGCTGATGAGGCTTATATTTCCTAATACTGTATATATTCTACATATAGCTCCAATTTTCCTTGTAAAAAAACACGAATCGCAACATGTCGATTCGTGTTTTTTATTATAAAAGGCTATACAGTTTAATGTTTTCGTTTTTATCAGCAAACCAACGCATAGCAAACTCATTTTCAAATAGGAAAACAAGATTATCAAAACGGTCTTTTACAAGCATTGAACGACCTGAAGACATCGATTCTTTAACATCTTCTTCGTTTTCAATCCATCTTGCAATTTTCGAACCAACTGGCTCCATCTTCACTTCAACATTATATTCGTTTTTCATACGATGCTCAAAAACCTCAAATTGTAATTGACCAACTGCTCCTAGAATAACTTCTTCTGTATGCAACGTTTTATAATATTGAATGGCGCCTTCTTGCACTAATTGTAAAATCCCTTTATGGAATTGCTTAGATTTCATAACATTTTTCGCAGTTACACGAACAAATAGCTCTGGAGTGAACTGTGGCAGTTTTTCAAATTGGAATGTCTTTTTACCACCTACGACTGTGTCACCAATCTGATACGTGCCTGTGTCATATAAACCGATAATATCACCAGCAACAGCTTCATCTACTGTTTCACGGTCGTCAGCTAGGAATTGTGTAGATTGTGTCACTTTGAATGATTTACCTGTACGAGATAACGTCATGTTCATGCCACGTTCAAATTTACCCGATACGATACGCACAAAGGCAATACGGTCGCGGTGTGCAGGATTCATGTTGGCTTGAATTTTGAAAATGAAGCCCGAAAACTCCTCATGCTCAACTGGATCAATAAATAGTTCATCCTCAGTAATTCGAGGCTGTGGTGTCGGTGCAAATTGTAAATATGTTTCAAGGAATGTTTGCACACCAAAATTTGTTAAGGCAGAACCAAAGAAAACAGGTGTTAATTCACCACGACGAATTTTTTCTTCAGAATATTCATTACCCGCTTCGTCGAGCAACATTATGTCATCCATTGCTTGTGAATAATATGAAGTCACCTTCATAGGATGCTCGACTGCAAGTTCCCCATTATCATCAATTGGTAAGAAACGTTCCTCTTCATCAGTACGGAATTGCTCGATACGTTTATTATAACGATCATAAATACCTAGAAACTCTTTACCCATACCGATAGGCCAGTTCATTGGGTAAGCGTTAATGCCAAGTACCTCCTCAAGCTCTTCAATCAGCTCAAGTGGCTCCTTCCCTTGGCGGTCTAGTTTATTGATAAAAGTAAAAATTGGAATACCACGCATTTTACAAACTTTGAATAGCTTTAAAGTTTGTACTTCAATACCTTTGGCAGCATCTACGACCATGACAGCACTATCCACCGCCATTAATGTACGATACGTATCCTCCGAGAAATCTTGGTGACCTGGAGTATCTAAAATATTGACACGGGAACCATTATAATCGAATTGCATAACTGAAGAAGTTACAGAAATCCCACGTTGCTTTTCAATTTCCATCCAGTCAGATGTTGCAAACTTACCTGATTTCTTTCCTTTTACTGTACCGGCATCACGAATGGCACCACCAAATAGTAAAAGCTTTTCTGTAATCGTCGTTTTCCCAGCATCAGGGTGACTGATAATGGCAAAAGTTCGACGCGATAATATATCTTTTTCTAAATTTGAATTCATCTCGTCATTCTCCTTTTTTCATACTTAATAATAATAAAAGAAGACTTGCCCTTCTTACAACCTTTTTACATGATTTCCCCAAAAAAGAAGTGTTGATGCACAATGTTATAGCTTCGTCCAAACACCTGCTGAAAGAAGTTAAAAGTACCCAAAAAGAAAACCCTTTAGTACTAACTAAAAGGGTTCTCTAAGTACGGTGAACTTGCCGCATTATTTCATGCATTAAGCTTTCACTATCAAGTACGCTCTAACATCCTTATTGGAGATCATATATTATACAAATTTTAGACGGCCAGCTTCTATTGCAATATCTGCATCACTATGCGGATATTTAG
This sequence comes from Lysinibacillus sp. RC79, assembly GCF_041262405.1. Taxonomy (NCBI): domain Bacteria; kingdom Bacillati; phylum Bacillota; class Bacilli; order Caryophanales; family Bacillaceae; genus Lysinibacillus; species Lysinibacillus sp. RC79. The sequence continues at coordinate 111,858 of NZ_JBGCCD010000015.1, read as the reverse complement.
TATTCTCAATAATTTGATAATCTTCATGGCCCTTACCAGCAAAAATAATCATATCCCCTGGTTCAGCAATCTCAATCGCATGACGTACTGCCTCAGCACGGTCTCCTATACATGCATAATTTTCATGTAGCATCCCTTTGGCAAGATCACCTGTAATACTATCGTAGTCTTCATAGCGTGGGTCATCTGTCGTTAAAATAACGTAATCCGCGGCTGATGCCTTTTCTGCCATTGCTGGACGTTTCGATTTATCACGATTGCCACCTGTACCGACTAGGAAAATAAGCTTGCCTTTTTTATATGGTTGAGCTGAAGAAATCGCCTTTTCAATTGCGTCAGGTGTATGTGCATAGTCAATAAAAATCTGCACAGGTAAATCTGAGCAAACCTTCTCCATACGTCCCTTCACTGGTGGTAATTGCTCAATTTGCTCAATGATTGTTTCCATTGAATAGCCACGGCCATAAAAAGCAACCATAGCAGCAAGCACATTGTATATATTAAATTCCCCGAGTAAATGCATTTTTACATGATATATTCCCTCTGGCATATCAACATCAAAAGAAGTCATGAAATCATGATACTCACAATTAATAGCTCGGAAATCAGCTGCTTCATTTTTTAAACCATATGTCCATACTGGAAATGGTGTCATCGCAGCATAGCGCTCTGACCAAGCATCATCAGCATTTAACACTACACATTTATTCTTTTCTAAGTCTTGTCCAAGTTGAGAGAATAATAAGCCCTTCGCATGGCCATATTCCTCCATCGTTCCATGGAAATCAAGATGATCATGTGTAAGATTTGTAAAAATAGCTACATCATACTCTACGCCAGCTAGACGTCCAAGTGCTAAACCGTGTGAAGATACTTCCATAGTCATTAATCGGCAGCCTTCCATTTTTGCACGGAATATCATTTGTTGAGTCGATAATGCATCGCTCGTAGTATTTGCTGATTCATATAAAATACCATTTAAATTAAAGCCGATTGTTCCTGTTAGTGCAGATTTCTCACCCATACCATGCATTATATTTTGAATAATACCTGTTACAGATGTTTTTCCATTTGTCCCTGTTACGCCAATCATTGTCATATCTTTCGATGGATAGTCAAAAAACTTTGCAGCTAACAAGCCAACTGCTCGATCCGTATCTTTCACAATGACCTGTGCAATATTTTCTCCTAATGGTAATCTTCGTTCCGTCACAACAATTGTTGCGCCACCTTCAACAGCTTTTTGTGCATAGTCATGACCATCTACTGTATAACCTTTTATACAAACAAACATACTATTTGGTTGTACACTTCGTGAATCAATTACAATATCACTTACTTGGTCAGGTAGCACTCCAATTATTTTTTTCAAAGGTAATGCATTCAACAATTCCTCTGCATACATTTCATAGTCCTCCAATCAATCTCTACATTCATTTCATCATTTGTTGTTTATTCGACAAAAAATGACAAGATGAATACCCCCACATTCTATTGAATTTATTTTACTACTTATTCGCCCATAAAGAAAATGCTTGTTAAGACGTTTTTTTAATGAAAACGCTATCATTTTAATATATCTTTAATATTTCACCGAAATTTGGCTCCTCACCATAACGTGGGGTTGATTTCCGTTCCGGTTAGGCGCTTTCCTGGAGGCGCCCAACCTCCACTCCAATCAACTTATATAAATAGCATCTCCAATTTTTACTCTGAGAGCTAAAAATAACCTGACTTATCAAAAATCAACATTTATCGACAATCGTTATTGATTCATGTATGTTGGAAGTTATATTTGGAGAGCTTAGTTAATGTGACTACTAAAAAAAGTGAAGCGTCAAGGACCTTTAGCGATCTGACGCCTCATTTTTACTATTTCATAATAGTTCGCACAATCTTAACCTTTTGTTTATATGGGGGAAAGAGAACATTCGTCTCTAACTTAGATGATTTTTTTAAGATAGATTTTGGATGAGTAAAATTTTCAAAGCTTGCCTTCCCGTGGTATGCTTTTACCCCTGATGGTCCGACACCGCCAAATGGCAAATGTAAATTTCCTACATGTGTAATCGTATCATTTATACACCCTCCACCAAATGGTAATTCCTCTAAAAAGTACTGGGTAGCTTTTTCATGCTCTGAGAAAAAATAAGCCGCTAAAGGCTTTGGTAACTGACGAATTTGGTGAATGGCCCGCGGTAAATCATCGTACATCATCACAGGTAAAATTGGACCAAATAGTTCGTCCTGCATCGAAGGACTTGACCATTTCACATATCCAATAATTGTAGGCTCAATATACAAATCATCACGATCTGTTCTACCACCAAATGTAATGGCATCACGTTCTTCCACGATAATTTGCTGTAAGCGATCAAATTGTCTTAAATTCACAATACGGCCGTAGTCAGGGCTTTTTAATGCATTTTTACCATAGAAGGAACGAATCGTTGCTTTCAATATTTTCATAAATCGATCATAGACATCTTTATGGACAAGGACATAATCTGGTGCCACACAAGTTTGACCAGTATTTGTAAATTTACCCCAAGCGATTCTTTTCGCCGCTACTTCTAAATTGGCAGTTTGATCGACAATTGCCGGACTTTTCCCACCAAGCTCTAGGGCAATTGGTGTTAAGCGTTCCGCCGCTGCCTTTGCAACAACCTTTCCAACTGCCACACTCCCTGTAAAAAATATATAGTCAAAGGAAGCATGAATAAGTGCCGTCACTTCTTCTTTTTCCCCCTCCACAACACGCACATAGGAGGGATTAAACGTTTCTTCAATTATTTTCTTAACGATTACTGCTGTATGCACAGATGTTTCTGACGGTTTTACAATAGCCGTATTACCACCAACAATTGCACCGATTAATGGCTCCATTACAAGCTGGAATGGATAATTGAATGGACCAATGATTAATGTTACTCCATAAGGCTCTCTTACAATAAAGCTTTTTCCCATCTGGTATTGAATCGGTGTTTTTACTGCTTCAGGTTTCATCCAGTCTTCAATATGCTTTACCATATAAGAAATACTATCTAAAACAATGCCGACTTCTGTTGCATATGCCTCAAACTCACTCTTTCGTAAATCTAAATATAGAGCATTCAAAATTTCTTTTTCATATTTTAAAATCGTTTTCTTCAGTTTTATTAATTGCTCTTTTCGAAACTTTGTACTCTTCGTCGCTCGTGAAAAATAAAATTGACGTTGTTCTGTAATCATATTTTCTACATCTTGTGTCGTAAAATTCATAATAAAAGCACCCCTTTTTTTAAAATGGCATACATAGTTTTTTCATTTCGAAACAAACTATCTTTGTCTATACGATACAACATTGACAACCAAAATTCCTCTTATATGAGTGGGATGCGTAAAGAATAAAGTAAGAACTGTTGATGGTTTTGTGATTTCGAGAAATTTACAACTACATATTGAAAAATTGAAATGGGGGCGTAGATGAATGACAACAACAACAGGAACTTGGTGGGAGTCTATTTTTTCTGGACCATTAGCTCACGGTATTTGTGAAGAAAAATTATTGCTATTGCAAGATGAGGCTTTCTTATATCTCTCTACAATACCGGTCGAGAAAACAGAAGAACCTGAAGCTAATTAAAAATAGCGCGTTATAGGAGATTATTTCCTATAATGCGCTATTTTGTACTTCACCAAATAGGTATAAATTAGAAAAACTTAAAGAAGCATGTTAATCAACAGGCGTGGTTTTAAACAGACTCTAATACTCTTTTCACGATGGAAACCTCCCCTACAAAAAATTAAAAAAGGCTTCTCTGCCCGACCATCAAGTATAACGTAAGCATAATGACCACCATGGCCAAAAAGCCGATCGGGATCGATATTTTGCTCCATTTCCAATAATCGCTCGGCATCTCGCGCCGCTTGTTTTAAAAGCACTGAAGCGGTTCCCTATTAATTAGAAAGATATATAGAACTTATTAGGTGGTGGAATTAAAAAGTCCACCACGACTCAACTAATTTCAAGTTTGAGAATGAACATTTTCACGCTTTTCCAAGATGGCTGCATAGTGCAATGAGAGTGCCTCAAGATTATTGAAAATCTCACTAAATACTTCAAGGAAATTTTCCAAATCAATAATAACGTTATTAAATGTATTAACGTAAAACTGTGGCTGAGCCTGTATTTGTTGAGACTTGATTTCATTTGTTAAGGGGTATCTGTAAAAAGTTATACATCTATTGTTCGTATCGAAGATAACAGATTATTTAATAAGTAACTTGAAAACGTGATTACTTTTTAAGTATATCCTTGCCTAAAATAAAATTAAGTATTTCTGCCAATACGGCAAAGATATACTTAAATTCACAAAAACATTTGTTGCTGTCGCTTCGCTTTCGTACATTTTGCCCCAGGAAAGCGACTAATCGGAACGGAAAACGTTATGGTGATTGGCTAACTTCATACTTAAATGGAATTTTCAGTTTGCTAATACAATTTGCTGTAATTGTTTTAATTCTACATCAAGTCGGTTGATAGCTTCTTCCTCAATAGCAAACTTTCCATCTTCAAGCCGAATAATTTGTTTATCAACAATATATACAGAATGTGCAATAGTTGTGGCTCCTAATACAGCTAAAATTGGTTTTAATGCATACTCTAATGCGAGTAAATGTCCAATAGAGCCACCTACAGCAATTGGTAAGATGATCTTTCCATGCAATGCTTTTTGCGGTAGCAAATCTAAATAAGTTTTTATTATTCCTGAATATGAAGCTTTATAAATAGGCGTTAAAAGTATGATAATATCTGCTTCTTCAACTTGTTTATTTTCTGAAATGATGGCCTCACTTGCAAAATTAGCCGTAATTAAGTCCTCGGCTGGCAGTTCATGTACATAATTTGTGTGTACCACTATTCCATGTGCTTTTAAGTAGTTTTCCACCTTATCATGAATAGCCGTCAAGCGTGAATTTCTCGAATTATTACCATTAACAATAACTGCTTTCACCATATTTACCACTCCCCTATACATAGTTACTACAAAAAAATCCACGCCTCAAGTGCATATGCATTAATGCCCTTAATATCATTTAAATATAGCTCGGCAATAAGCGTCGCATCAAAGCCAAGTTTTTCTCCTGTTTGAATAACCTATTTTACATAATCAAATGTCGCAGGCATATTCTCATTTTCTACATTACGTAACCATCCCCCAAAAATCGGTAGCTAAAATCCTAATCACATATTCCCATCCTCCTCAAGTTCAATAGAAATTCACGATATAAAGATAAAAAAGGCTTCTATTTTTACGGTCGGAGAAAATCCGTTACGTAAAATAGAAGCCTCTAGATGTCTAGTCAACTCAATTCCAAAACCAAGTATTCTTATAGAATTAACATAACACAATAACCTACAAAGTCAATAGGTTTTTCTTCAACGACTCCTCATAAAGGTAACTATTGAACAAGGTGTTGTATTATTAATTTCCGAAAATTCACTCCCAAAAGTATCATATTGTTATTTTTAAAACGCTCTCCTTTTTATTTGGACTAATTATATTTGGCTTAACAGTATTGTTATGGATACTTTTCACTTCATAAAAAGAAAAAACTACATTCCCCTAACGAGAAGGATAGCCTTCCGCTGAAGAATGTAGTTTTTGAAACCTTTATTGGTGAATGGCTTTGTCAAAAACAGCTTTTGTAGCATCCCCAATATGCTCTGATACTGTAGGATGTGGGAAAATCATATTTGCGAGAGTATGAGCAGTGCCACCAGCATTTTTAGTAGCTAAAATAGCATTTAACATTTCTGTTGCCCCATCAGCAACAACACAAGCTCCTAAAATACGTCCTTCCTTTTTCGTCGCAATAAGCTTTATGAAGCCCACTGTATTTCCTTCCATTAATGCCTTGGGATTTGTATGTAAAGGCATTTGAGTAACTGTATAAGGTTCTGTAACCTGCTCTTCCAGTAAACCAAATGTCGCAATTTCAGGATGTGTATAAACACAGCGAGGTATCAAAGTTTGATCAATTAGTGCCGGCTTATTTCCTAAAATATGGTCCACAGCATGAATTCCTTCAGCACTCGCTGAATGAGCTAGCTGGTAACCACCAACTAAGTCACCTATAGCATAAATGTGTGGCTGACTTGTTTCAAGATGCTCATTGACAGCAATCAATCGACCATCGAATGCTAGACCAAGCTGCTGGGCTATTTCTGTATTCGGGCGTCGACCTGTTGCAAACAAAAGATTTTCATATGTATAAATGCCTTTAGATGTATGAATTTCATTACCATTAAAATGCTCAAATTGGAAATCTGTCACAAGCTCAATATCAAGCTTTTTCATCTTTTCACGAATAAGTGGTCGTGCATCTGGCTCTTCTGTCTGTAAAATATCTTCACTATGATTCAGCACCGTCACCTTTGTTCCAAGTGGTGCTAAACTAAATGCCATCTCTACTGCAATAACACCTCCACCGATAATTGTTAACTGCTTTGGTAGCTCTTTCATATCGAAAAATGTATCCGTTATATAATAGGAAGACGTCTCTAAACCTTTAAAAGGGGGTACAAATGGTTTACTTCCGGTTGCTAAAATGATATCCGTTGCTGTAAAGGTCTCACTACCAACTGTTACAGTTAAATCATTAGAAACTGCTGCTTCTCCTCGATAAAAAGTAATTTGATTGCTCAAAATATAGCCCTCAATATTCGTTAAAAGCTCGTCAATAATAGCATCCTTACGTTTCATCAATCGTGGAAAATTCACATTGACTGTAGAAGTTTCAATGCCCCAGTCATTACCACGTTGTATTTCTTGAATGAGCTTACTATGCTCCAACAATATTTTCGAAGGAATACAGCCGACATTATAGCAGGCCCCTCCTACTTTATCGCGCTCTACTAAAGCGACCTTCTTGCCACTTTTTGCTGCATGAATAGCTGCCACATAGCCCCCAGGACCTGCGCCAATAATCGCAATATCAAATTTTTCCACGAAAAATCACCTCATTTACCACCATAGCATTTACAAAATTTGAATGCAATGTCATAAATGTTACAGGAAATTTAGTAACATTTTGTCTACCCCAACGTCCACTACCGTAAAGGAGGATTGTATGCCAAAAAAATTTTTACTGTTAATCTCTATGCTACTCCTAGTTGCCGCCTGTCAGGAAAAAGAAGCATTAAAGCCCCCGCCAAGTAAGAACTATTCACAAACGGCTACTTAACAACAGGAAGACTTTCTTTATGAACTCTCTATTTCCAAATCCACCTTCACTGAGGGGGAATCCATAAAAATAACGGCTAAACTCACATATGTAGGGCAGGCACAAAACGTAACTATTTACCATGGAGGCTCCCCATTTTTATTTAATTTGCAGGAGATGACTCGGAATTTTGAAATACCTAGTGTAATGGATACTCCACTAATTACACGTATTCTTGAAAGAAATGTGCCCTACGAAGAGGTCTACACGAGCGGAGGCGTGTACGACGAATTTTCAGAACCTAAACTCGTTGAATTTATGAAACAAACAATGAAAGGTCATTTTCCAAAAGGACATTATATCGTAAAAGGGAGCACTGACTTTTACACAGAAGACCCGAATGAACAAAAAACGGAGTACAAATCATCAGCAACAATTGAATTTAACGTACAATAGGCAAAAAAATACTCTCATTATTCTTAATAGAACAATGAGAGATTTTTAATTATAAGTATTTTCATTACGGTATTCCATGTGCTTTCTCGGGTATTCTCTCTGCCCGCGGGTATTCCCTCTGCTCCCGCGGGTATTCACTCTGCCCGCAGGTATTTCCTGCTCCCGTGGGCAAAATAATGTAAGTTAATAAATATTCCGTTCCCAAAAGCGCTGTTGAGCTATGGCGTTGACAAATTTTTTTGCGAAATCTTTGTCGCCAGTTGCCAACACAATGCCTGGTCCTACATTGGCATTGGACATATTAAAAAATGTCGTTCCAGATGTAGCTATGCCTATCGGTTTGTAATGTCTATACGCTTCATTGATATAATTTACAATATGTGAATTAAACTTTGCCTGATTTTTTGCTTTTACGCCTACAACATATAACGAATCAAATAGTACCGCATCCGTAGTAATAAATGTGTCACTTGCTGTTAACTGTACACCATCACTACTAGTAACAACCCCTAATCTGTCGGAAATAATACTGTATCGAACACCCTGTCTTGTTAAATATTTCAGTATTTCTCCAACTTCATTTGCATCAAATCCATCACCAATTAGCACACCTACCCTTAGTGTTTGTGGCATTTTTATTGTATTAGCTTGACTAAGTGCAGGTGATGATACTGTGACATTTATTTGCTCACCTTTTGGACGATTAACACCAACATTATCGGCCACAGTCGTTGCCATTGCTGTATCAACACGGACAAACATATCGACAACCTGTTGGCGAACGGATTTACTTTTCACCTTCCCTACCTCAAAACTAAAGGCATCAATGATATGCTGTTTTTCAGGTGGTGACATACTATTCCAAAACAGCCTTGCCTGTGAGAAATGATCACCAAACGATTTACTACGTGCTCGTGTGATGCGTCCTTCAACCTTTTCTTCATAATGGACAAAGCCACCTTCCCTTGCCGTTGATGTTGATGGTGTATTATTGGCCAAGGAATTTTTATGATAGCTCACTTTTCCTACATTAATAGTTTGACGACTAAAGCCATTGCGCTGATTGTTATGAAATGGACAAACGGGTCGGTTAATCGGTATTTCAGAAAAGTTTGGTCCCCCTAGACGTATTAGCTGTGTATCTAAATAAGAAAATAGCCGCCCCTGCAAAAGTGGATCATTTGTGAAATCTATGCCTGGTACAACATTTCCAGGGTGGAAGGCGACTTGCTCTGTTTCAGCGAAAACATTATCCACATTACGATTCAAGGTCATTTTCCCAATCTTTTTAACTGGCACTATCTCTTCAGGCCACAGCTTTGTTGCATCCAAAATATCAAAATCAAATTTAAATTCGTCCTCTGGCTCAAGCATTTGTACACCAAGCTCATATTCTGGATAATCACCTATCTCAATTGATTCCCATAAATCACGTCGCTGAAAATCTGGATCCTTTCCAGCAATAATTTGTGCTTCATCCCAAATAAGTGAATGAACCCCTAACACAGGCTTCCAATGAAATTTAACAAACCTCGATTTTCCTTTATCATTGACGAAACGAAAAGCATGAACACCGAAGCCTTCCATCATTCGAAAACTTCTAGGTATTGCACGATCAGACATATGCCACATAATCATATGCGCAATTTCCTGATTGTTCGCTACAAAATCCCAAAACGTATCGTGAGCTGAGGCTGCTTGTGGCATTTCATTGTGAGGTTCAGGCTTTACCGCGTGAATTAAATCAGGAAACTTAATAGCATCCTGAATAAAAAAAACAGGTATATTATTACCAACTAAATCATAATTGCCTTCATCCGTGTAAAATTTCGTCGCAAAGCCACGAACATCACGTGCAGTATCCATCGACCCTAAGCTTCCAACTACAGTTGAAAATCTGACAAATACAGGTGTTTTCTTATTAGGGTCCTGTAAAAAGCTTGCTTTAGTATATTCCCCCATCGATTCATACAATTCAAATTCTCCATGTGCTGCAAAGCCCCGCGCATGTACAACACGCTCAGGAATACGTTCATGATCAAAATGCGTTATTTTCTCTCGAAAGTGAAAATCCTCCATAATAGTTGGCCCACGAACTCCAGCCTTCAATGAATCCTCATCATTCAAAACTTTTAGTCCCTGATTCGTCGTCATCTTTTTTCCTTCATTATCGACACGAAACGGCTCTAGCTGCTGATCCTTCGCATTCTCGTCTAAATCTTTGCGCTGATTCGACTTAGAGTTATCCACGCAATCCCCTTTCGTTCCCATACTCATAATTCTCAATATACACTATATGTTTTTATGGAATAAACATGCTTCAAGGCGTTGATATAGGACGTAATCCAATATCAATTTTTTCTCAATAGACAACAAAAAGTGGCGTAAAGTCTGTATTGTAATAGCAGGCAAATAAATAATTCATTTACTTAAAACAAAACCTTGATTGGCAACTGAAGTGCCCCCAAAGTTAGATTTTTGTCTAACAACCGGAATCCGCTTCAAATTAGCCTATCAAGGTTTTTTTCATCACTATTCAGCTATATGTTTATTTAAACGCTTGAGCAGCTGCTACAGCTTTTTTCCAGCCTGCATAAAGTTCTTCACGATGTGAGTCATCCATATTAGGTGTGAATTGACGATCTAAATTCCAATACTCACTAATTTCATCTGTTGTTTTCCAGAAGCCAACTGCTAAACCTGCTAAATACGCAGCACCTAAAGCTGTTGTTTCGTTAATGACTGGACGATCAACAGGAACGTTTAATAAATCTGATTGGAATTGCATTAAGAAATTGTTTGCAACAGCACCGCCATCTACACGTAATTTCGCTAGTGGAATATTGGCATCCGCTTCCATTGCACCAAGTACGTCTTTAGTTTGATACGCTAACGATTCTAATGTTGCACGTACAAAATGTTCTTTAGAAGTACCGCGCGTTAAACCGAAGACTGCACCTCGTACATCTGAATCCCAATAAGGTGTACCTAGACCAACGAATGCAGGAACTACATAAACGCCATCAGCCGACTCTACACGTGCAGCATATTGCTCAGATTCAGAAGCAGAACGGAACATTCGTAAGCCGTCGCGTAACCATTGAATAGCAGAGCCAGCTACGAAAATGCTTCCTTCTAAAGCGTAAGTCACCTTGCCATTTAAGCCCCAAGCAAGCGTAGTTAATAAACCGTTCTCTGATTTTACTGCCTTTTCACCAGTATTCATTAACATAAAGCAGCCCGTACCGTAAGTGTTTTTAACCATACCTTCTTCGAAACAAGCCTGACCGAATAGAGCAGCTTGTTGATCACCTGCAGCCCCTGCAATTGGAACAGCAGAACCAAAGAACAGAGCTTCTTCCGTATATCCATACACTTCTGAAGAAGGACGAACCTCAGGAAGCATAGAAGCAGGAACGCCTAAAATGTCTAATATTTCTTCATCCCATTTTAAATCATAAATATTGTACATTAACGTACGAGAAGCATTTGAATAATCTGTAACATGGACTTTACCACCTGTTAACTTCCATATTAACCACGTATCAATTGTACCGAATAATAAATCGCCTGCTTCTGCTTTTTCACGAGCACCTTCAACATTATCTAAAATCCATTTTACTTTTGTACCTGAGAAGTATGCATCGATTAATAAACCTGTTTTATCACGGAATAAATCATTGTAACCGTTTTCTTTCAATTCCTCACAAATAGCGTTCGTTTGGCGTGATTGCCATACAATCGCATTATAAATTGGTTTCCCAGAATGTTTATCCCAAACAACAGTTGTTTCGCGTTGGTTTGTAATACCGATCCCAGCAATTTGATTTGAATCAATATTTTTTGCAGAAAGCACTGTAGCGATACAAGAAAGAATAGAAGACCAAATTTCTTCTGCGTGATGTTCAACCCATCCGGATTGCGGGAAATATTGCGGGAATTCTTGTTGTGCAACGTGGAGAATGCTCCCTTTTTCATCAAACAAAATAGCACGTGAGCTTGTTGTACCTTGGTCCAAAGCTAAAATATATTTTTTTTCTGACATCGGTCATACCTCCAAATAATTTTTTAATTTCTTTCAGCAAAAGTCCCCTACCTCTATAGGTGGTGAGATGAATGCGGATTAAAGCTCTTTTCAGCGAGTGTCCAAACACCTGTACCTGTTGCTACGCTTTCGGCACAATAGACACCTGCTGAAAGAAGTTAAAGCCTCCGGCGGATGTCATAGAATCGGAAAGGAGTTCTTAAAGGATGTTAGCCTAAAATCATCGCATCCATGCGATAACGGCTAACTGACCTGCATCATGCAGGCCTAAGCACAAAGCCGATTCCAGACGCAATTATGCCGAGGCATAATTGATTTACCCTTCACTTTTAACATTTTTCACTGTCATTTGAGCACTGATAAAAATAATAACTACGATAATAGCAAACACCCAAAATGCGATACTATTTTTCCCCTCAAAAATTTGTTGGAAAAATAGGGCACCAAATGTACCACCGATAATTGGACCTACAACTGGAATCCATGCATATGACCACCCTGAGTCACGTTTGCCTGGGATTGGTAAGAAAAAGTGAGCTATACGTGGGCCTAGGTCACGTGCAGGGTTAATTGCATAACCAGTAGGACCCCCTAATGCCATCCCGATGACTACAATTAGCATACCAACTAGAAATGGATTTAAACCATCCGTAATTGTATTTGTTCCTAATGCTAGAATACCTAAAACAAGTATAAATGTACCAATCATTTCTGAGATTAAATTTGATAATGGATGTTTAATAGCAGGCATTGTAGAAAATACAGCCAGTTTCGCTTCCGGATCTTTCGTACCTTTCCAATGTGGTAAATACATAAAATAAACGAGTACCCCACCTAAAAATGCACCAATCAATTGTGCAGCAATGTAAGTAGGTACGTCTTCCCATGGGAAATTACCGATTGTAGCAAGCGCGATCGTTAAAGCAGGATTTAAATGAGCCCCACTAATACCACCAACAGCATATGCAGCCATAGCCACACCTAGACCCCAAGCGAATGTAATCACTACCCATCCACCACCAAAACCTTTCGATTTGTGCAGTGATACACCTGCAACAACGCCACCACCGAATAAAATAAGAATCATCGTGCCGACAAGTTCAGCTGTAAATGTTGACATACAAGAAGCCCCCCTTTGTAATAGTGCACTTAGTATAAAAACAAACCCACACTTAAACAAACTGCACGTTGTAATGCAGATGAATAAATGTGGGTTCCTTTTCCTAACCACGCGCTTATTAACTTATGTACATTGTAGAGAAAATAATATACATAGTCAACAATATTTCTGGAAATTTTCCCACAAGTTCTTATTTGATGTCGTAATAGCTACTGCTCCAGCTGATAACGCTTCCTCTATACTTTCAACAGTGCGGACTAGTCCACCTGTAATAACAGGAATTTTTGTTCGCTGGTGTACTTCTGAAATCATTGAAGGAATGATGCCTGGTAATAATTCAATATAATCAGGCTTCGCTAATTCAATCATTGAAAAGCTTTTTTCCAGTGCAATTGTATCAATTAAAAAGACGCGCTGAATGGCAATAATCCCACGAGATTTTGCTTTTATTAACATATTAGATCGAGTGGAAATTATACCTGCCGGACGGATATCATTGCATAAAAAATCAGCTGCAAAATTATCCGTTTTTAAGCCATGAATTAAATCTGCATGAATAATTAATTTTTTACCGTTACGATCTGCTTCTCGTTTTATTGACATGAGCAAACTAATATGCACTTCTAATAGAACAATGTATTCGAATCGACTATTTAATATTTCATCAAATTGCTTAACTGTACGTGCAGCGGGAATAATTTGTTGATTATTGAAATTCATTTAATTTCCCCTTTAGTTAAAAAGTAGGTCGCCATTAAGACGACCTTCCTTTTTTATTATAATGCAGTTGTAGCTCTTATTATTTCTATATTTAAATCTTTTTCATATTGCGTACGTTGTTCAGTAGACCAATGTAATTGTTTTGCCATTTCATCTAATACCGCATCTTTATATTGTTTCACAAGGGCGATATTAAAGAACATATACGCTGTACGACGAATCATAAAGTCGTTTGGATGAACAACCATTTCCTGATGAATACCATACAGTAGCTGAGCATATAGCCCTTGTGGTAAAACAGGATGCTTTTCTTTAGCATATTCAAAAACAGTATCCACATTAGAACCGTAATGATGAGCTAAATGTTTTGCTTCCTCTTCTGATAATCCGAGATCGACACCCATTTTTGTTCGTTTTGACACGAAGGCATGTAAGTTTTGGGAGCCTCCAACATCCCCACCAGAAATATGAATTTGCTTTGTATAACATGGTTTAGATGCAATGCCAAATTGTTGTTCTAAATCTTGTGCAATCTTATTTAAAACTGTTTCAGCCATTTTACGATAACCTGTTAATTTACCGCCAGCAATTGTCACAAGACCCGAAGATGATTCCCATACTTCGTCCTTACGAGAAATTTCAGATGGATTTTTACCTTCCTCATGAATTAATGGACGAACGCCTGCCCAGCTTGATTCGATATCTGCATCAGTGATGTTAACTTTTGGAAACATGTAATGAATTGCCTTCATAATATAATCACGATCTTCTTGTTGGATATTCATTTCTCGGGCATCGCCTTCGTAAAATGTATCTGTCGTTCCAACATATGCTTTCCCATTTCGAGGAATCGCAAACACCATACGACCATCAGGTGTATCAAAATAGACAGCTTGACGTAATGGGAATTTAGATTCATCAAAAACGATGTGCACACCTTTTGATAATATTAAGTGCTTGCCATTTTGTTCCCCTTCAATATTACGAACCTCATCTACCCATGGACCTGCAGCATTCACAACTTTTTTCGCACGAATATTAAACGTGTTATGGGCAATCAAATCTTGTGCTACGATACCATTAATTTTCTTTTGGTCATTGTATAAAAAGTTTTCTGCCTTTGTATAATTAATGAGTGTAGCGCCTTTTTCGATGGCAGCTTTGGCAACTTCGACTGTCAGACGTGCATCATCTGTACGATATTCTACATATACACCACCGCCGCGTAAGTCTTCACCTTTGACCAAAGGTTCTTTTTCCATTGTTTTTGCAGCATTTAACATATATCGACGCTCAGAACGTTTAACCCCTGCTAAAAAATCATAGACACGTAAGCCAATATTCGTTGAGAATTTACCAAATGTGCCACCTTTATGGAATGGCAGTAGCATCCAAACAGGAGTTGTTACATGCGGTCCATTTTCATAAACGATCGCACGCTCTTTTCCTAAATCTGCAACCTCTTTTATTTCAAATTGTTTTAAATAACGAAGTCCACCGTGCACTAATTTTGTCGAACGACTAGAAGTACCAGCGGCAAAGTCTTGCATTTCAACTAACGCTACAGATAGTCCACGAGCAATTGCATCAAATGCGATACCACAACCTGTAATCCCACCACCGATAACCAATAAATCATATTCTTTACTTTCTAATTCTACAATCGTTTGTTGACGTTGTACTGCTGAAGCTGTGCTCATAATGAAATTCCTCCTTATTTAAAGCGAAAAAAAGAGACCATTAAAAGCACATGTACAAATGTACATATGTTTTTAATGGTCTCTCAATCGCTCAAACCTAGTATATTAACTTAATTTCATTGTAATCTGTTTAGAAAGAAAAGGCAAGGTAGATCGTCTAGAAAAATTACGAATTCAACATACACTTTTCAATCATTTATAGGTTTAAGGACGTGTCATATGTACAATTCAATTGTCATGGCTTCAGATATTATTCCCAAATACAAAAAATTTATTTATTTACATTTTTGAGTGGAAGATAAATAAATCTTAGTCGTTGCATTAGAAAGGTTCACATACAATTTTCTATAAAAAACTATAAAATAGACTATTCATCATAACGTGGGGTTGATTTCCGTTCCGACTGGGCGCTTTGTTGCTGACGCTTCGCTTTCGCACAGATAAAAACATTTGTCGCTGACGCTTCGCTTTCGCGCAGAGCAAAGCTTCCTGGGGGCGTCCGATGAGCCGCTTGGGCCAACAGATGTTTTCTGCGCGAAAGCGTAGTGCTAACGAAGCGGCAGCGGCACCGATGTTGGTCACGAAGGCGTTATCACAGGATGTGATGTTTTTAGCCGTCGTTCCTCTGCCTGCTCGCTCCAGGGTCTCATCTGTGACGCAATCCCCAAGGAGTCGCCCAGTCTCCACTCCAATCAACTTAATATATGTCATACTTTTAATAATTGTTATCCTCATCTTTTGTGATGAGATATAAAAATAGCAGGTTCTCCATTAAGTAATAGAAAACCTGATGATAAGCAATCCATTATGCCTCGGCTTAATTGCGTCCGGATTCGACTTTGTGCTTCACAAAGAACTCCATTTTTGCGGAAAGAAGTTAAAATATGTATTGTATCATTTCATGTATGTTGCAATAAGGATTGTCACGGCTTTCCGTCTTGTGAAGTGCCATCATATCTGTGCAATTTTTAATAGCGACCTCATGTCGAAGTGCGATAGGTGCAATGACTGACTCATCCGCTTTATGACGAAAATAACGTGTTACTCCAAGATGCTGCTCCATCTTGTCATTTAATACAGCACGAGGATACTTTTCAGATAGATCGACTTCTTCAAAATGCAACAATAGCCATAATTCGAATGCTTCATTTGAATAGGCAATATGAATATTATTCTCCTCACAGAAGTCATTCACTTCCTCTAATTGCTTTTCAGTTAAATCATCCTTATCAAAAACAATCCAAACCTCATCAAAATATTGGTAGCTTGAATCCCGATAGGCATGCTGGGCTAGCTTAATAGCTGAACGCTTGACGTTTTTTATTTTGACACTTACCATTTTTGAGCGCTTTAAAATACGCATTTGCTCAAAATAAATGCGTTCGGTTTCACCTTCACAATAAATTAAAACGGTTTTACGCAGTGTTCGATTCCCTTGTTGACGCACTCTCACTGCTCAGATACCTCCACTTCCTATCAAATATGCCTCGGCATAATTATAGCTGTCGCTTTGCTTTCGCTACAGATAAATTGCTGCCACAGGACGTGGCGTTCTTAGACTGAGTTCCTCTTTTTCAGCGGGTGTTTGGATGCCCGCTAAAAGAAGTTAAATATTGATCTGATAAATATTCATTAATAACCGGTGTAGCCCCAAATTCTCCTTTTAAGTATCGCTTGGCAAAGGAAATATCTCCACGTTTCTTCTGCAAATCTGCAAAATCAAATAAGGAGTATAACTCGGATTCATTTTTAAAGCTTTTATTCACAAACCATATTTGATCGGAACGTAGTGGCTGATCTAATAAATCAATTTCATGACTTGTGACAACAAATTGATTCGTCACATTACGCTTGCTGTTCATAATGGCCATTAAAAATTCGCAGATAGACACATGAAATGCTGTATCAAATTCATCTATAAAGATCGTCTTCCCTTTATTGTATGCATCTACCATAACGCATGCTAAATGCAGCATCCGGACTGTCCCCTTTGAATCCATCGTCCAATTGATCGTCTCTGTCCCAATCGGAGCACCTGCTTCATCGAATGATAAATAGTGCAAATCGATATCCACCTCCTGAATAACCTCTGGCGTGTCAAAATCATAGCCAATAGTATTTTTCTCTCTACGCTCAACGCGTCTTGCCGTCACATCTTGAATAGAAAAGTCTGCAATCTTTAGTAACTTAATAACCTCTTTCTTAAATGGCTCCCCTTCAAGTTTACGAATAAGTGGATGACTTGATAACCGATTTGCTTCATCTAAAAACAGTATTTTATGTAAAAACCAATCAAATATTTTCGCAGCATCTGAGTCATTAAAGACATTTAATACTGATAAGAACGCTATATTATTACGCGTATATTTTGTCAATTCTAGCGCTGTGCTTTGGGCAGTTTCATACAAATATTCTGTCCCATCCCATTGTCTATTAAAGAGCTGCTCTTTCATGGATTTTGTCGTTTTAGTTAGGCATTCATAAAGGACCTGTGAAGCATTATACTGTACCTCATAATCGTACAGTACCCCATCTAGTAATAACGAAATCATAAATTCTGTCGGTTGCCCTTGCTGACCTCCTAACTTAAACGGCTGGTAGGGCAAGCGCAGTTGTTTAACATTATTAAGATTTTCAAAGTTAAACAATAAAGAACGTAAAATTTTAATAGCAGTGAATAAGTTTGATTTTCCACTTCCATTTGGTCCGAAAATAAAGGCACTTTTTACAAGGCGAAACGAGTCAAATTTCATCGTATGTGTATCCTTTAATTTTCGAATACGGCTTCCCGCCACCATTGAAAATAGTGTTTCGTCTTTATAACTTAAGCAATTTTTCACCCTAAAATCTACCAGCATTTGTAAGCCTCCGTTCAATTCTGCAACATTCCTTTAAACAATTATTATACTATAGTCGCGAAAAAAGACATATTACTCAGAATAATACTAATTAAATGCAGAGTGAATCTATAAATTTCGCCTTGGCGTAATTGCGTCCGGAGGCTTTGGACGTGGCGTTCTTAGACTGAGTTCCTCTATTTCAGTAGGTGTTTGGACACCCACTGAAAAGTAACCACATTCCGCATTCATCTCACCACCTTCAGAGAGGCGGAGTCTTCTGTAACTAACGTTTCACTTCACTACAAAAACATTTGTAACTGCCGTTTCACTTACGTTACATAAAATATTTGTAACTGCCGTTTCACTTACGTTACATAAAACATTTGCAACTGCCGTTTCACTTACGTTACATAAAACATTTGCTGAAAGAAGTTAAAGTTTCTCGTTACAAACAACACATTAACTATTTTTATTAATTGGAAGATGCTGATTAATTTGATGGCGATGGAATACTAGAGTTGAAAAGTTTTATTTTTATTAATATCAATACTAAAGAAAGTAGTGAAAAAATAAAGCCGCTCCAAATAAGTTGGTGAATTCCTAATTGAGAAATAAACCAACCGCCAAAGGATGTTCCTAAAGTAATTCCAAGATTTGAAAATGAAACAAACAGACTATTACCAAATTCAGGGGCTTCTTTAGCTTCACTTATTAACCATGCCTGACTAACGATTAAACCGCCAGAATGTACGATTCCCCAAATGAATACCATAAGAATCATTGGAACGAAATAAGAACCTAAATAATAAACGAATAAGTAAACGAATAAATATAGTACCGGAAATGATATTACAGTTTTCAACATGTTTCTTTGTAAAAGAAATCCAAATAAAGAATTACCTAAAATCATAATTACGCCAAATATTAGCAACATAATACTAATCAAGGAACCATTCATGTGAGTGACTTTTGCAAGGTATTCAGCAAAATAACTGTATACCGAAAACATAGCTGCAAAAATAAATACAACAGTTCCTATATTTAACCATAATTCGGTTTTTCGTAATATACCGACTTGCTTACCAAAAGACATTTTTTCTTTAACAGGCATAGAAGGAAGCAAAATTAATATTCCTATAAAGGCTACAGCATTTACAATCGCTCCAAACAAGAAAGCAATCTCTAATGAAAACTGTTCTGCAAGATAAGAAGTTAATGGTACACCTAAAGCAAAGCCAACCGTAATTCCCATAAAAACTTTGGAAACTGCTCGGCCGCTTTTTTCTGGAGGAACAAGATTAGCTGCAGTTACAAGAGCTATTGAAAAGAATAGAGGGTGAAGTGCCGCAGGAATAATACGAAAAATAAGCATAACTTCAAAATGTGTCGTATAAGCATAAAAAATATTAGAAATAGCAAATATAAATATTGTTGTTAATAAAAGTAGCTTACGATTAATCCCAGACACAAGTAATATTAAAAATGGTCCAGAGATAGCAACAACTAGAGCAAATATACTCACTAACAAACCTGCTTGTGCGGTTGAAATCTCAAATTTTCGAGCGATTTGTGGTAATACTCCGACAATACTCATTTCTGTTGTAATAATTCCAAATACACCTATTGCTAGTATAAAAATAAGTAAAGGATTTACTTTTCGCATTAATAAAAATCTCCAATCTTAAATTGATTTAATTGTTGAGCATTGTTACAAATATTGATTGGTGTGAAATCATAATTTCTCCATTTATATATAATTCTATATATATGTATAATTAGATGTATTGAACCAAAAAAAGGAAAACCTCCTTTCTATTTATAATTCTTTTTGAACGTACTCTCGAAATTCTTGTATTGTTTTCTCATTCCGACGATAATAAGTCCACTTTCCAATACGTTCGGATTGTAACAATCCAGCTTGTTGCATAGTTAATAAATAATTAGAGATAACCGATTGAGCTAGTCCTGCATTCAATTGAATATCTCTTACACATACTCCAACTTGAAAACTAATTCCTTGTTGTAAATAAAGTTTTTCATCAAAAAATTCCTCTGGATTCTTTAACCATAATAATATTTGACGTCTTGTATCGTTTGATAATGCTTTGTAGATTTGTGAAGGTTCCATAAAATTCATTATATCTATTTTTATAGATTTGTAAACCGAGTTTTAAAAGTTAAAATCATCTGTCTATTCCAGAATCCATACCTTTAATTGCATATGATGCCTATCTCTCTTATTCTTAATTATTGTATTTTCCAATTGATAGGCTTTACCATCTCGTTGTGGAATAACTTTCATAAATCTTTAGATTGTTAATTTATTTTACGAATCGAAATTACAAAATTTTTAACTCTATTTTAAAATTATTTCATTTTTAGATATAATAATTACTAACACATGTGAGAGAAAAGGTGAAATGATGAAGGAAGATAAAGTTCGCGATCTCATTATCCAAACTTCCTTAGCCTTATTTAATAAAAAAGGCTACAGTCAAACTTCTATTCAAGATATTATGAGTGCAACAGAATTACCAAAAGGTGCAATTTATAGACGTTTTGAAAACAAGAATGAAATTGCTCTCGCTTCATTTGAGTATTCTGGAAGTATTGTTTGGAATCATTTTTTAGAAGCTACTAAATCAAAAGATTCAGCTACTGAAAAATTAATAGCAATGTTTGAGGTGTATCAAGATGCTGCTAATAATCCACCTGTTGATGGTGGATGTCCACTACTAAATACGGCCATAGAAACAGATTATGGTTTCCCAGAGCTTCATGAAAAAGCTGCTGAAGCACATAATCAAACATTGCTTTTTATTCAATCTATCATTGAAGAGGGAGTAAATTCAAAAGAATTCCTTCAAAATATTGATTCTTATTCTTTAGCATCCTTTTTATTTTCAACTTTAGAAGGTGCTGTTATGGCGAGCCGTTTGTCTTTAAATAATAAGCATATGCATTATAGCATTGAGCAAATCAAAAAACTTTTACAATACTACTCATCAAAGAACTAGAGGCATATATTAATTCCTCTAGTTTTTTTAGTTGTTCACTAAAATGTAATAATTAAATTATGGAAAATAATCCTATAAACGTATAAAATAAAATCGGACCGGACAGTCCGGTCCTAATAATCAACCAAACCAATCCAATCATTTTCTTAAAAGGAGAGATTAACATGAAAGTTGCAATCTTGCTTTTCGATGGAATTACTGCACTAGATGCAATTGGTCCATACGAAGTATTTGCCGCTACACAAAAATGTGAAGTAAAGTTCGTCGCTAAGCAAAAAGGAATCATCAGACTTGACTCAAAAATGGGTTATTTGCACGCCGATTATAGCTTTTCTGAAATTACTTCTGCTGATATTCTAGTCGTTCCTGGCTGTAGTCCTCCTAACTACAAAAATCCTATGAATGACGAGGAAACGTTAAATTGGATTCGTAAAATTAATAATACTGCAAAATGGACTACTTCAGTCTGCAACGGTTCTTTGATTTTAAGCGCAGCAGGCTTATTAAAGGGAGCTGTAGCAACATGTCATTGGGGATCCTTTAATCTTTTACAATCACTAGGCACTATTCCAACAGATGAAAGGGTTGTCCGCCATGAAAAAATCGTAACATCTGCAGGTGTATCTTCAGGTATTGATATGGCACTTCAATTGGTAGCTTGGGAATTCGGGGAAGATATAAGCAAAGGGGTCCAATTAATTTTGGAATATGATCCACAGCCACCATTCGATACAGGTTCTATAAAAAAAGCGCCTGCACCATTAGTCGAAAAGATGAAAAAAGCACTTCAAGAAATTTCAAATAAAGATTCCGTTATGTAAATAAAAATTCAACGCCAAGGTTCCTTGTCTCCTTGGCGTTGTTAGGTTAAATTTCCACTATCTTTTCATTTTGTAATGCTTGCAATGTACGCTCTATGCCTTCCGCAAAAGAAGTTTTTGGTCTCCATCCGATTGCCTTCGCCAACTTTGCATTATTTAAAAACGAATGCTCAATATCTCCCTCTCTCGCAGGAGCGTATTGAATTTCTAAAGGATGATTTAAATGCTGTAATAATAAAATGACTTGATGTATCGACCATGCCTCATTAGTTGATACATTATAAATGCCTTGTAATCCAGCCTGCACACCAGCATAAATTGCATCTGCAATGTCATCTACATATATGAAATCTCGTGTTTGTTCTCCATCTCCATAAATCGTAAAGGGCTTACCTTCAATACTGCTTTTTAACATGCTAGGAATAACCGCCGCTTCCCCCTGCATATATTGCCGTGGACCGAATACATTAGCAAATCGGTAAATTAATGTCGGTAAACGATAATCTTTTTGCCATTTTTCACAATATGTCTCACCAATACTTTTGTTTAATCCATACATTGAAATCGGTTCACTAACATCTGTTTCTTCTAATGGTGGATAGTGACTATCTCCATAAACAGCTGCTGAAGAGGCAAAAACGAAATGCTTTACCTTATATTTTGACGATAAGAAGAGCATCTGACTAAGCCCTACAATATTCGTTAAAACATCCTTCACTGGCTCTTGCATCGATTTTTGAACACTCGTTTGCGCTGCACAATGGATGACCACATCAAATGATGTTTCTTTAAAGAGATGCTCACATACTTCATCTTCCACATTCAAAAGATAAGATTTATGCTCAAAGTCGACATTGCGTAAATGGCCTGTACTTAAATTATCAATAATATAAACATTTGCACCCTCTTTAAAAAAACGCCTCGCCACTGCACTACCAATAAAACCATAACCACCTGTCACTAATACATTCATCCCATCGCCCCCAAAAACAATATGATGTTTTATATGCAGTATTTACTAAAATTATGCAAGTAACTTATTTATTGTGTTATTTTTTGGCAATGTTTTTTGTTTAGATAAAAAAAATGTGCTCGATATGTATCGAGCACATTTTACAAAATTAAGCTGGGTTTACTTCCAGTTCAACTGTAATTTTGATGTCTTTCCCAACTAGAACACCGCCAGTTTCCAATGCAGCATTCCAAGTTAAGCCAAAATCTTCACGATTGATTGATGTTGTAGATTCAAAGCCATAAACTTCTTGGCCCCATGGATTTGTACCTTTACCATTAAATTCAGTATTAAATGTTACTGATTTCGTTACATCTTTAATCGTTAAATCACCTGTAACTGCATATTCATCATCTGATTTTTTTGTGATGTTTGTTGACTTGAATGTAATTGTTGGATATTTTTCAGCATCAAAGAAATCTGCTGCTTTTAAGTGATTATCACGATCTTCACTACGTGTATTAATGCTAGCTGGATCAATTGTAAAGCTAATGCTTGCTGTTGTTAAATCTGCAAGATCTGCCGCTTCAATATCAGCTGAATAAGTATCGAATACACCTTTTACTTTTGATACCATCATATGTTTTACTTGAAAGTTAATTGCTGAGTGTCCTAAATCAATATTCCATTTTGCCATTATAAATTCCTCCAATGAAGTTGTTTTTATCTCGATTTCGAGATATATTATAAAATATGAAGTAACTACATGAAATATGTTCCCCTAAATTTTAAAGGATAAACATTTGTAGTTACTTCTTTCGTACATCCTAGTTAAAAACAGTTACGAAAAGTAATTGATTACTTTATGTAACTTACTATATATTAATAATTTACTTACGTCAAGTTATTTTGAAAAGATTTTTTAAAATCAATGATACCAAGCTTTTTCCTCGAAGGTCGTGTGCGATAGATAGTTTGGATTTGAGAATTCCTTTGGGATTTGTTCCACCTGAGCAGTTCTGGGTGTTACCCGAGCAATTGTGAGCTCTACCTGAGCAGTTCTCCAGGCTACCCGAGCAGGTGCAGGCTTTATCCTGATCAGTTCTTCAGGCTATCCGAGCAGGTGCAGGTTCTACCTGATCAGTTTTCGGGCTACCCGAGCAGTTACAGGCTTTATCTGATCAGTTCTTCAGGCCATCCAAGTGATTTCTCCGACTACAGGAATTTTACTAACTACTTTTGGTTATATAAAAAAGAAGCTCCCCAATGAGATGGGAAACTGCTTATCTATTAGCGTTTCACTAATTTACCTTGGACGACAAAACGATGGTCGTCACTCATGACAGAATCCTTACAAGTGGATAGTGTAAGAATTTTGTCTTCTGGCCCAATCTCTACATTCATTTCGATTGCAGAGCGTGCTTGAATCTCGTCCAAAAATTTTAGGAAAGCATCATTGCTCTTAAATTCTGTTTCAATATAATAAAAATCAATTGTAGTTTCATAAGCAGCAAAGACTTCAACGTCATAGCCTTCATACAGTGTGTCTAAATAAATGATAGGATGTTCGTCTGCGTATTGCTGATTTAAGTAATTTTTAACACTCCCAAACATCGTACTATTCTTCATGGCATGGCCGTACAAAATAGTATTTCGGTTTATATCCTGTACATCATTACGATAATCCATAAATACACTGCCTGCACGACTTTCTCGATCTTTAAAATTATGATTTAAATAAAAATCATTATTTTCAGCTTGTAGGATTGGATTATTGAGCTTTGTCCCGTCTGTAGAAATCCATCCAACAATATTGTTATTGACAGTTAGTAAATCATTGAATTGTGGACGGATCGTAAAAGGCGTTGATGAGGTTTCCACAGCTTCATCCTCTAGGGTAGCCAATGTTGATTGATAAATCGTTTGTACTTCTTCCAGTGATTTTGAAGTCTCATAGTACGTGTATAAGTACTTGGCTAATGAAAAGCCTGAGTATAAGAATATAGCTAAATATATAAATGTTAACAACTTAGATGTCCATTTTTTCATCTTATCACCTATTTATATTCCAAGGGGGACCATGTAAAATCCAAGCAGCTCATCCTCATTGAAAACGGCTTCAACTCCATAGACTTCTTTAATAACTTCCCTAGTAATGACGTCGCGTGGTGCTCCCTCAGCTATTATTTGTCCAGCTTTCATCAAAATGATTTGATCGCTATAGCGAATCGCCTGATTTATATCGTGAAGCACCATAACGATTGTTAGGCCATGCTCCTCATTTAATGACTTTACAAGCTCCAATAACTCAATTTGATAATAAATATCCAAATATGTTGTCGGTTCATCCAAACATAAAATTTCAGATTGTTGGGCTAAAGCCATAGCAATCCACACTCTCTGACGTTCCCCACCTGATAAAGCCTCTAAATTAGCGCTACGTTTTTCCAGTAAATTCGTACAGGCAAGGGCCCACTCAATAGCTTCGGTATCTTCCTCATGATTTCTTTTTAGCATTGTATGATGCGGTAGACGTCCAAAGCTTACTAACTTTTCTATTGTTAAATCCTTTGGCACATCATTTTGTTGGTAGACAATTGCTAGTTTTTTTGCAAACTCTTTTGGCTTGTAGTGCATCAAATCCTTGTTTTCTAATGATACATTCCCCGATATCGGCCTATTGTTGCGGGACATAACACTTAATAATGTTGATTTTCCACAGCCGTTTGGACCGATAATCGTTGTGATTTTGCCCTTTTGAATTATCGTCGATACACCGTCTAAATGATTTCGAGTATTATCATGCGATACGATAATATCTTGTATTTCCATGTCTCCTCACTCTTTTCGTAATAGGAATATTAAGAATGGTCCACCGATAATCGCCATAATGGTTGAAGCTGGTATTTCAAGCGGTGTAGCAATTGTGCGACCAATCGTATCTGCCACTAATATTAATAATGCTCCAGCTAAAGCTGTAAAAGGTATGAGCACCTTATGATCGTGCCCAACTAAACGCCGAGAAATATGTGGCACTAACAGACCAACGAACGAGATAACTCCTGCTACGACAACAGAAACAGCCGATAATAATACCGCAACAGCAGCTATTAATAGACGAGCACGAGCTACATGAAAGCCTAGACTTTTCGCTGTTTTGTCTTGTAATACTAGGAGATTACACCAGCTATATAACGCAAAGGCAGCTATTAATCCGACAGTACCATATGTAACAATTGTTGATACATCCTTCCATGTACGCATCGTTAAGTTTGAACCTACAACGCTGGCAGCTGAAGTATTCAACGAGCCACCTAAACTAATGAAAGCCTCTGTTAACCCAGTGAACATTGCATTAATAGCAATTCCGACTAAAATTAGCTTCAATGGACTTAAGCCTGACTTCCAAGACAACGCAAAGACGAGTGCGCAGGCAAATGCCCCACCTATAAATGCTAATACAGGTGTCATAAAAAATAATGCTGGAAAGAAAGAAATAATAAAGAGCTGTACAAATGCCGCTCCTGAAGATATACCTATAACACCTGCATCCGCTAACGGGTTACGCATCACAGATTGTAATAGGACCCCTGAAACGGAAAGTGCTGCACCAGCAAATAGCGCAACAATGATCCTTGGAAATCTCAAATCGCGGATAGCCTCCATTTGACCATTCCCGTCATCAAATAATGCACCTATAAGTTCAAAAAAGCCCATTTTAATGCTACCTGTTGTTGCTGCATAAACTGCTGAAACTAGTAATAATACAATTACAATTGAGAAGCTTACCACTTTTTTTGTCATATTGGACTTCCTTTTTCTTTTCAAATTCCATCATGTTATTTGTACTAATCACACCCAACATGAATTCTCTACTAAATAGAAGGTCGCTCTATAGCGAGACTATGCTTGCGATACGAGCGACTTTTCTGGTTACTATTCACGATAGAAGATTTCCATTAGCTGTCCTAAAGCCTGTGGCACTTTTAAGGACGCTGTAGTACCGAACAATTCTTCCTCTAAATCATACACTTTACCGTTTTTTACTGCGTCAAAATGTTTCCAAATATCATTCGTTTTAAATTCCTCGTCAAACATTTTTACAACTTCATCTGGCATACCGTGTGATAAACGTAAAATTATATCAGGGTTACTGTTGTGCAGATACTCGGTATTTGAAGACAAATATTCAGTATCCTGCCCTTCCATTACATTAATACCGCCTGCCCGTTTTACAAGATCACCTGCATAGGAGTTTTCAGTCGCTACTAAATAACTACCTGGAATGCCAAGTAAAATTAGTACATGAGGTCCCTCTTTGTTACCAGCAACTGTTTGTACAGCATCAATATTTTTTTGCAAGCCATTCACTAACTCCTCGGCTTGTGCTACGCGATCATAAAGTTCACCGAGGCTTTTAATTTCGGAAAGCATGGCATCTACACTTTGAAAGTTTAAGAAATTAACTGGAATTTTTAATTGTTCAAATTTGTCCTGTAAGTCATATTCTAACGTTGACACTGATAACACATCTGTTGGATTTAATGATTTAACAATCTCCATATCCGGCTCCATTGCATTACCGATAGTAGGGAGACCATCAAAACGTTTTGCTAATGTTTTTTCTGTTTCAGGTACTGCTATAGCATCTAAATCAAGCTTATCTAGAATTTCTGCAATAACAACCGTACCTGCAATAATACGATGTTCATTCTCTTCAGCTGTTTTAACTGATTGTTTTTCAGTAGATGTCTCTGTTTCTTCTTGCTTATCTCCATTGTTACAGCCAGCAACTACTAAAAGTAATGACATAAGCGCCATCATAAGCAACCAACATTTCCAGTTCTTTTGCATAAAGTCATCTCCTACTTATTTCTGTTCAGTCACATCTTTTTTAGAATTTCTGATACGACGAACGAGCAACCAGCCCGACAAAAGACAGATTACTACAAGCAATACTATCTTTATGATATTCAGCTGAAAAAGCTGCTGATCGATTTTAGAATTCTTCACTACTTTTTCAATAGATTCCTCTTTAACATCAGAATTTTTGGCTTCATCTTTAACAGCATCCTCAATAGGTGCGTCAAGTGACCGATCAAATGCTAACTGCTCTTCCACTGGCACAGTTAACGTTGGCCGAAATGATGGCAATGGCCGTGACAGCTGATTGGGTTTTACCACCGCCTCATGCTGTGCTACCACTGGTGCCTTTTTCACTTCTTCTTTAGCAATAACAGGTGGCTTTTCACTCGCTACTTGATTAGAGGGTGCTGTTACAGCGGGCTTATTTAAAAACTTCGCTACCTGCTGTTGATCAAATTTTAGATTTACGAAATATTGATGATGATAAGAAAGCTCAGGAATATCTACCTTCACCCACATTCGTATTGGCTGTTCAAAATTCTGAATTTCAAATTCGATAATTCGAACATTGTCTACAAGTGAAATAAGCTTTGGCTCTACCTGTTTTCCTTGTTGATCTACAGTTAAGCCTGTTATCCAAATAGATTTTAAAATTGTCATATGGGCATAATATTTGCCGTTTTTTTCTTTTATTTTTGCAACAGGATTTACATATGTATTCATAATAGATTGTTCGTTTTTTCCATCTACTAACAATATGTAATTCATTGACCATTCCTTATCATAGATTTCTTCTGAAGTAGATTCTTTGATTTCGTTTTCTGGAATAGCTTCCTCATCCTTTGGCACAATTGTTGAAAGGGTTGTTAACTGTAATTGAAGCTCCTGTGAAAAAAAGAAATATTCCTCGGAGGATGAAAGTGCCATCTCACCTTTAATGATAATAGGCTGATGTAAATCCTTGACATCAAATTGAACTAAATTTTCAGTCTGAACGTTTAACGAAAGCTCATTTTCCAACTGTTCGATATGTATATCTCTTATACTCAATGACTTATTTATAGCTAAATTTAATCTATACTGACCGTTCTTTACATCAATTGTCGCCAATTCGCTAAAAATATTGTCTTTTACGCCATCTAGAGATAAAAAACTTAGTTCAACTTGATAGCTCCCATTTTCTAATACAGATTCTTCAGCTTTTGCCTTAAACGAAAAACATGGAGAAAAAAACATCAGTAAGATAGTACTAAAAATGAATACTCGAAATATTTTTCTATTCACTGTGTAAATCCCTCCAATATCTTTAAGAGCACAGTAACTTCCTTCCTCAAATAAGTGAGAAAGGAAGTTGCTGTAGCCGTACTATTTATTCATGTATTGTAATGAACCATTTAAAATTTTTGCCATTTGTGTGCGTTTCAATGGGCTACTTGCATTTATAACAGTTTTACCTTCAGCATTTACAGATCCAGTCATGATTTTACCTGTATACAGAAACGCAAAGGCTTTTCTTGCTTCTTCACTTGTGACAGTTGCACCATCGGCATAATAAGATAAACTTGGATCACCATAGTTCATTTCTTTTCCTGCAACATGCGCTACTGCACGGTAAATCATCACTGCAGCTTGTTGGCGAGTAAGTGTTCCATTTGGATTAAAGTTCTCTGCTTTCACGACAATTCCAGCCTCAGCTAAAGCATTGATTGCTTGTACACGTTCTGTGTCAAGTTTCGCTGTATCTTTAAATCCAGCAGCTGTTGTAGAAGATAAATTTAATGAACGAGCAATCATTAATGCAAATTGAGAGCGTGTAATATTATCATATGGTTTAAAATTATCTTGCCCCTTAACAATTCCCTTACTGTATAATGCTAAGATTGCTTCTTTATTAGCATCATTGCTAATATCTTTAAATGGATTCACCACTGGTTTCACTGCACCTTCCACAGCAAGGCTAAATTGTACTTGGTGGTTCGAGTCATAGTTCACGCCTTTGTCTGGCTCATTCACAACAATATGCAGCTGGGCATTCACAAGTTTTTTTAAGTCTGCCACTTCAAATGAGTACTTACTTGTATTTGTTGCATCGTCTTTACTTACTAAAGTTGCTTCTTTTCCCTCCACTGTGAATCCTTTAACATATTGACCTTGAGGGAATGTCATAATAACTATATTTTTACCATCTACTACTGATACGTCTACTTTTGGTTTAATATATTGCTTCATAATAGATTCTTCAGAAGTACCGTTTTTGTAAACAGTGACAGCTACTTCATTCACTTTAACTTCTTCTTTAACCTCTTCAGATTTACCATTTTCCCCCGTAGTAGTTACTTCCTTATTTTCTACTGCTTTTAAATCAAATTCATACCACGTGTCCATATTAGCCGAAGCTACAACAACGTGAATTTTCGCTTGTAATACTTCACCAGCTACAACTGGGAAACTGTATGTAATTGTTCCATCTGCATTTTTCACTTCAGTAGCATCTACAAACTTATCACCTTGCTTTGTTTGTAAGCCTGCAATCATTGGGGCAGATTTTGCTGCTACCGTTAATTTCGCCTCAAATTTTCCATCCTTCTCAACGATTGTGCCTTGTGTTACAAGATGAGAGCTAATTGCAGGTTGTGGTTCTGTTGTACCAGGCTTAAAAATTTGAAAATCAACAATAGTGCTAGTATTCTCTGATTTAATGGCCTCTGCTTTTACTTCAGTATTTATAGTCGTTACTTCAGCTACCTTTGCAGATGCAAATGATGGTGCTGAAAGTGATGCTGCTAGCAATGAAGCTAGTACTATTTTTGTTGCGCGTGATTGTTGTTTTTTAGCCATTATTGACCCTCCGTTTTTGTTTGTAGTTTTTTTCTATAAAGTAAAAATGCTGATCCAACTAATGCCACAATTAATAAATATGGTGTTGCATCACTTGTTTGTGGATTCGGCACATGACTTTCAGAAGAATTTGTTGGAGCATTAGTGGTTTTCGAATCAGATGCTTTTGTTGTTGTGCTTCCTACAGATGCTGCATCAAATACTAGTGAGACACTGTATTCGTGATGATAATTAATATCGTCAATATCAATTTTCATAGAAGTCACAACTGGTTTCGTTAAATCTTTAACAGTAAATTGTACAGTACGAGTATCAGCTGCTTTATCTTCACTTACTACAGTTGCTCCACCTGGTGGTTGGAACTTTGTGATCCATGCACTATTTTTTAATGTAATTTGAACAGTAGCTGTCCCATTTTTCAATGTGACCTTTGCTGGTTTTAGAAAATAATCGTTTGCAATGGATACAGAGTTGCTCTCAGGTTTATTGACCAGATATTTTATCGAATGTGTGCCGTCAGCTAGTTGAGCAGATGCTTGTGGCAACGCAATGTTAAATACAAGCAAAGTTACAAGCATAACGAACATCATTAATCTCTTCATGTGTTGTACGCCTCCTCTAAAAACATAATTGAAAGCATTTTATTGAAAACGAAAATCATTCTCAACTATACTTCTATTACCAAGAATAATCGTTAATGCCAGTGTATGTCAACCACTAAACCAAATTCGTCCTCAATAAGTCAAAATTACCTCAAAAAAAAGAAAATATCACAAAAAAACATGTGATATTTCCTATTTTTTTAATAGAAAAGCACTCTTTCTATTCATTAATCTCAACCAGAAATCTAGTGTACTAAGAAACAATTTCAATGATCCCTATAAGTATAAGTAACCAACCAGAAATAGCGGTTGAGTGTTTTCCAATAAAAGTCTTGGTAAGTAAGACTCCAAAATGAACGCCAGCGCCTACTGTTATGAACGAAAAAATACCGATAGAAATAACTGTCCAGATTGCAGAAATACCATTGGCTCCAAGTGCTATTCCTCCAGCTAAACAGTTGGCTGATAAGACAAAGCCGAGCGTCATTGCTTCTCGAATTGAAATTATATAATTTTTATCCTCATCAAATACTTCAGGATTTCCCAATATCCCTTGTTTAGAAAAGCGACTAGATAATAAAGTCCATATCCCAATAGCACAAAGTAAAAGACTTCCTATTAAATTTGCGAAATCTGGAGAGATAAAATTAATAACTACGCTTCCAGCTGTTACTGCGGCGTATGTGACGATCATTGAAATAAGGGCAATAACCGCATTGGATAATATGGGTATTTTCACTCGCTTAATACCATAGGCGAGACCAATTCCTAAATTATCTAAGTTGGCAGCTATCCCAATAAGAATGATGGCTATCCAATGCATTCCTTTCCTCCTCAATAACATAAAATCCATTCTCACATAGGATATGAAGGGAAAAAATTTTTGTTCATCTATGTTTTGAACGGATTTACTCGCGAAGAGTTGGGATTACCCTTGATTCAATGACTATTTCATATAAGGACTTGAGCTCTACATGCCTTTACCCGTGGAAGACTGGATATTAAATACGTTTTTTCGTCTTTTACCCGCGGCTACCGTTTTCCTATAGTTTGAACTTATTCAATTGTTGGGAAATCTTTTCAGCAATATTTGCGGTTTCAACGGATGAATGTGCTACATGCTGTATAGCTTGTAATGTTTCTGAAATACTCTTTGCTATATCATTGGACTGATCAGATGACTCAATAGCGACATTGGATGCATTTTCAATTGCCTTTTGTATTTCCAGCATGGAATATTTCATCGTTCCAACAAAGGCTGTCACTTCAGTTATTAATTTGTTAAAGTACATAGCATCTTCTTCATATTGAATTCCACTGTTTTGGAAAAGCTCATAATCAGGTGTTACTTTATGATCTATAAAGTGTAAAAGCTCTTGCGCATTAATAGACACATTCGTAAATGCTTCTTCTACTTCACTAGTAATAATTTGTATTTTTTGAACGGTTTCAGATGATTGTTCGGCTAATTTCCGAACTTCGTCAGCTACAACAGCAAAACCTTTCCCTTGCTCCCCTGCTCTTGCGGCCTCGATAGCTGCATTTAAGGCTAATAAATTGGTTTGATCCGCAATATCTGCTATTGTATCGGACATTACTTTTACTTCGGATACGATTTTTCCAGCTTGAATTGCTTCTAAAACTAATTTTTGTTTTTCATCATATAGATTACGAGCGGTACTATATGCTTGAATAGCTGTTTCCTTAATATCAATTGCTCTATCTTTTACTTTTTGTGAGAAATCAAGACTATATTCTGTTTTCTCATTTAATTTTTCCGTACTATCAAGCACCTCAATTGCAGTAGCGTTTAATTGCTCGGTTGTAGCACCTAGTGTAGTACTTCCCATTGCAACTTCCTTTGTAGTTGTATCAATTTCATCCATGGAAGCAGTAATTTCCTCAATCGTTGCAGTTAGATCTTCACTTAAAATACTCATTTGTGCTGAGGTGCTACTTACACTAGAAACAAGTTCCTGAATATGCGAAACAGAATTGTTCAATCCTACAGTAATTTCCCCAAGATCATCAGAGTAGATCACCTCGGCATGTTGTGTTAAATCTCCATTCTCTACTCCAGATACAACATCTTTAATATTGGAGATTGCCTTTTTGACATATCTGCTTAAATAAATTAAAACACTTACACTAAATATTAAAACAATAGCCATAATAACGATGTTTCTATAAAGAGTTTTAGTATATGCTGTATTATTTTCTTCGCTTTTCATTTCAGCGCTTTTGATATTTATTTGTTCTATTTGTTCCATAAGATCATCTCTTTGCTTCTCTATCTCTACTAGAGGTTTTAGTAATGCATCAGCATTTTCTATATCCGCATCAGAGATAACTTGTTGAAAAATGGATTCTAATGTACCTTTATAACTTTCAAGTACTTGTTCTAAATTCTTACTTAACTTTTTTTCTTCGCTACTCATTTTTGTATTCTTTAAATCTTGAAATGTACGACTATTTTCTTCTTCTAAAGCTGCTATTTTTTCGTAATATTCAATTTTCTCATCGTTATCTTGTGAATTATAAAAAATTTTGAACTTTAAATTAGTTATTTTTTGCTGGTTAATTGAAATATTGCTTAATAAATATACAGATGTTAAATTTTCTTCATAAATATGCTTAGCATTATCATTCATTTCTTTAACGCCATATATCCCAGTAAACCCTATGATGACAATTGCAATCAACATAACAGTGTTCAATATTCCGAACTTCCCAACCAATGATGTATTTTTAAAAAACTTCATTTGCTCCTCCGTCATATTCATATAATTTTTTAAGCTCATCTCCATAACGTGGAGTGAATTCCGTTCCGACTGTGCGCTTTCCTGGGGGCGTTTAGTCGGAACGGAAATCAATTTATATAAATGGCACACATTTTAACATGTTATCCACAAATTTTGTTGATAGACTTATTTTTAACGATAAAGGGTAATTATGGAAATTAAATATAGTGGTTTCCCCTATAACTCATAGCTTTGGACTTATAGAAAAATACTATTTTTATGAATAACTTTTTCGATAAACACTTCTACTAAATGAGGGTCAAACTTAATACCTTTCTGTTCCTTTAAATAGGAAAGAGCTTCTTCTTTTGTCCAAGCTTTTTTATATGCTCTATTACTAACTAAAGCGTCGTAAACATCTACTATAGATATTATTCTCGCTTCAAATGGAATTTCTTCTCCTTTTAATCCCATTGGATATCCTGTTCCATCCCAATTCTCATGATGATATTTAATAATATTTTTAGCTATTTTTGTATCATCAAAAACTTTATTGTTCATTTCATTCGATAGTTTATTCAATACATCTACACCCATAAGAGGATGCATCTTCATAATTTTTTTTTCATAGACTGTTAGTGGACCCGTTTTATACAGTATCGATTCTGGTATACCCGATTTTCCAATGTCATGTAATACACTGTATTCTATAATTTTACTAATATACTCTAACGATAAATGATACGTTCTATCTTCAAAGAGGCTTAGCAAGAATTCTTCTGCTAACTTTTGCACATTCAAAAGATGTTCTGCTATATTTACATCGCGCATTTCACTTGATAGAGCTAACAACTTAAATAGCTCCTTTTGATCTATTTTGTTCTGATTTACTTCTTCTATCAATAGTTGTTCTGCTAAGCGCATTACCCCTACATAATAAACAATTCCATTTATTTCAATTGGAGTAATCGTTATAAATGAGTACCTTAACTCTAATGATTTGTTGACATTCACCATTGTCCCTGACCATGGCTGTCCTTTACTTAATGTACTAATTAACGATTTATACATAACAAATGGTGTTACACTCGATTTTAAACACTCTACTGGTAGTCCAATAAGAAATTCTCTTTTATAGCCGGTGATCGTTTCGTACTGTTGATTTACATCGATAATTAATTGGTCTTCATCAACGATTACAACAGCATCACCCAATTTTAAATAATACGTTAATTCTTTTGGTATATTTTTACACATTCAAACGACTCCTCATCAATTGTTTAATTCATTAGCAAAACTAGCAAGTCGGTCAGCCGACAATGCAACTTCTTCAAATGCTTTACCTAACTCATTTACAACATTGGCAAAAATATCGATTTCCTCTTGTGAATGTTCATTATGTTCTTGTGTTTCCTTCATAGATTGTAAAATTTGCTCGAAATATATGTCTGTTTGTTCCATAATTTGTTTTCCGTCTTCAACAGATTGATTAATCAAGTCAAGTGAAGCCGATAACTTATCTACTTTAGATACAGTAGATAAAATTAAATGAGCTACATTCGAGACTGACTTTTTCGTTACTTCTGATAATTTTTTAACTTCATCTGCTACAACTGCAAATCCTCTTCCCTGTTCGCCAGCCCTCGCTGCTTCAATGGCTGCGTTTAAAGATAATAAATTTGTTTGATCTGCTATTTTCGTTACAATATCAATAATGCCTTGAACTTCCTTTGTTATCTTTAACAAGTCTTCTATATCGTTGGAAATTATTTGAACTGCCTCATGAACATTCTTCATATTATTATCCTGTCTACTTATTTGAATTTTCCCATGTTCAGCTCTCTCCTCTGCTAACACAGATAACGCTTTTCCGGCATTTACGATTTCCACCATTTCTGTGCAATGAATATGTAATTCCTGAAATGCTGCATTGGTTTGCTCTGAAATTGCTGCTAAGTTTTCAGTTGAATTCATCACTTGAATTTTTATTTTTTCCGCCTGTTCGTCTAACTTTCCTTTAATTCTACTTATCTCTTTATCGTATTCTTCAAGAACGACTTGTTGTTCTAAGTTAAATAACTTTGAGAGTGCTTTTACACTAGAAAAATAAAGTTCCTTTTCAGA
The DNA here is from genome assembly GCF_041262405.1 of Lysinibacillus sp. RC79. Classification (NCBI taxonomy): domain Bacteria; kingdom Bacillati; phylum Bacillota; class Bacilli; order Caryophanales; family Bacillaceae; genus Lysinibacillus; species Lysinibacillus sp. RC79. The sequence continues at coordinate 75,807 of NZ_JBGCCD010000015.1, read as the reverse complement.
AAGATTCTTTTCAATAATCTCCATAATTGTTATAAACAAATTTTGAAAAGCACATAAATACCATTTTGTCTGCAGACCAATTTTCACATGCATTTGTGCTATTCTAGCCCTTTTTAAAAAGTATTCATCATCAATTATTCCTAAAAAAATTTCCAAAATATGTGATTTTAACGTTTTCTTCAGAGCATCTACTGAACTATTATTATTAATTAGTGTTAGTAGAGATTCTTCCAATCTGAGGTTCTTGTAAAAAAGATCAACAATGTCATCGATGTTTTCTTCAATAAGTGGCTGTAAGTTTTTAATTACTTGTAGCTCTTCTATTGAAAAATTAATCATTTTTATTTGTTTATCTTTTTCACTGCCATTTTGAATACTCATTTTTATATTACTATCAAGTAATATAAAGCCGTTATCTATCTCTTTCTTTTTATTTTTCCAGAACATAAATCGACCTCCATCCCTAAAATATCGATTAATTTAAACTTCACTTAATAAAGTTTTCAATAATAGCTTATTTGGTTGTTGATATTTATTAAAATAGATTTCCTGTAGTTTTCTTGCTAATCTATCATAGTCTCCTCTGTCCGGAACTGAATTCCATACAAATATGTCTTCTAAGTCTTTTTTAATATTTAAGTATAAGCGATCCGTTATAATTAACTCTGCCTCTTCATCTTTAGAACATAACTCAACATGGATAAAAAGACGTTTTATTTGACTGAATAGATAAGGAGCATCATTTATCATTGAAAATATTTTTATTTTAATTGAATCTCTATTTTCAAAATCAATTGTTTGTTTTAGTAATTTATGATATCGACCAATTAATATTTCTCTACGTTTAAATACAATGGCGAATGCCTTATTTTCCAATAGCCGATCATAAAACTGATTCATGATTTCTATTTGAGCAGTTTCATGCATTTCTAATCGCTTTTGATAAAGATCTTCTTTAAATAAATTGGCTGGACCAGAAAAAGTTAAAATAAAATAATGAAGATGCAGTAAATTTATAAAGAGTGCACCATATTCTTCTACATCTAAAGTAACTGAAAAATGCTCCATGAAAATTTCCATCCAATATAAAGTTGTTTGTATAAATAATTCCTGATTATGGTGCTGTGCAAAGTTCATCAATAAACTTACTGCATTATCTTTTTTCTGATAATGACGCATGCAGCTAATGATGGAAAATGAAAACATTGTTTCTAATTCAATTTCTTCATCTGATAAATCAGTAAATTCTCTAAATATATACTTAATTTTTTCCGATAATTGCTCATAGTTATGATGATGTTTCGTAAAGTTTGCATACATTGGATGATATTCGATTAAGCAACCTAATTTTGCGCGGGTTAAGCAAATGGCCAGCCAATATAACAATTGTTCGGAATACGCTATGTCTACTTCCTTCATTAAATCTACTATTTCTTCTCTTGTAACTAGTGTAAATGGCCATTCTTCTCCCCAATACGAATTCCAGTAAAACAAGAAGTAAAAATAACGAAATTGCTTTTCTGTCCCTTCAAGACTGACTTTTTCATAAGATGTATACTTCAATTGAAATTGATCTAACAAAGGCTTAACTTTTTTTATTCGTCGATACACGGATGCAGGGCTGGTGAAATTCTCCAAAACAAACATGTTAATATCATAAAATTTATTGTAAAACATCTCATCAAAAGCTTTATATGTTAATGAGTTTTGTAAATAATATCTTTCTATAGTCTTCATAGAAAAATTATCTTTATAAATTAATTGAAAATACTTAAGCTCTTCTTTTTGGATAACAGCAGACTCTGTAATAAATTCTAAATCAATTGCTATCTCATCAACTATTTTCAATATTGTTCTTTCAGACAGATCCATCTTTTGAGATAACTCTAAACTTGAAAATAGCCTCTGTTCTTTGTAAATATGATGTAATACACCCACCTTTTGCAAAGATAAACGATCCAAAAAATTATACATAAAAACACCTCAATGTCTTCCACCGGTAAACCACAGCTGTGTCACACTAATAAACCATTTATTTGAAATTAGATAAGCTTATATAACTCTTATCAATACATTCTATTCCCGTTTTTCACGACACTAAACATTAAAAAGCATTATTTTCGATACTTTATAACTACTCTAGATAATAAAAGTTGCTAATAAAAAAGATGTTAATGAATATTTCACTTCCATCAAATACTCTTTTAAACAACAAATGCAACTTATTTTCACCAAATTCACTCATTTTGAGAAACTGTGAATAAATCCTCTAGTTTTTAAGGATATTTACACTATATCAGGCATTTTAAAACAAACAAAATCACTTTTTGTTCATTTTCAAGCAAAACTTGATAATCTTATAAATCCATTCAAAACATCTATCTTTCGGGGGTTTTCAATTCTAGTTTTTCATCTTCATCTCCAGAACTTCTATCATGAGAGGTTATTTCCCAACCCCACATGCTTTTGCAAGGATTGATGAAATACAAATAGCTGTCATATACAAGTCCCACTTTCTTATCTAAAATTGAAAAAGAGATGTATCAAATTAAGATACATCTCCCTTCATAGTAAGACTTATAAACCAAGCGCTCGATACATAAACGCCGTAAATTGTGCACGTGTTAAGTTTTCATTTGGTCTAAAATTGCTGTTTTCATCACCTAGTGCAATGTTATGGTCTGCTAGAGCGGCAATATATCCACTCGCCCAGTGTGATGGATCGACATCCTTGAACGTACTATTGCCTTCTGGCGTTAAGCCAAATGCAAGCACCATCATTTTTGCCATTTGGGCACGTGTTATATAAGCGTTTGGTCGAAATGCTCCGTTTGAACCATCCACGATACCCGCTCGTTGTAGTCGTGTGATTTGTTCATAATATACATGACTTTTAGGTACATCCGAAAATGATGCAGCATCTCTTATTGGTGCTAGTTGTAATGCACGGTCAATCATAAGCACCACATGCTGACGTTGAATCATATTATTTGGTCGGAAAGTGCCATCTGGATAGCCTTTAATAATGCATCGATTGGCAATTTCTTCGATCATATCTTTTGCCCAGTTATGATCAATATCCTTGAAAGTAATGTCACAGCCAGTACTCTCCTTCATCCATCGAGCATATAACGTTAAATCTTCTGTGACTACATCTTTCTTAAAATCCCATGCTTTTGTGAATTCTTTATTTTTATACCAGCCGATAAATGTGTAGCCTTCCTTCTTTGGATTAGAAGGGGCTTTCACTAAAGCCTTATACGCCACTGTTTGCGAAGGAACTTTACTGCCTCCATTTGAATCAAAAGTAACAACATAATCCACTTCTGACACATTTTCCTTTGTCCATTTCGCATACAACGTTATGTTTGCGGTTACTTTATCTTTCGTAAAGTCCCATTCATTTTTAAGCTCTGCATCCTTATACCAGCCAATAAATTGATAGCCATCTTTTACTGGAGTAGTTGGGGCTTTCACTAAATCGTTATAGCCAACCGTTTGTGCTGGCACTTCACTTCCTCCATTAGAGTCAAAAATGACTTTATAGCTTGGTGAACCTCCACCAGATCCTCCTCCAGATGTGTTATCCTTTGTCCATTTCGCATATAACGTAACATTTTTTGTCACTACATCTTTTGCAAAATCCCATGGTACTGTCAATTCTTTATCTTTGTGCCAGCCTCCGAATGTAAAGCCTTCCTTATTAGGAGCAACTGGGGCTTTTACTAATTCGTTATATCTGACAACTTGCGATGGAACTTCGCTTCCTCCATTGGAATCAAAAGTGACGACGTAACTTGCTTTCGTCCATTTAGCGTATAGCGTGATATCTTTTGTTACTTGATTTTTATTGAAGTCCCATAGTTCTGTTAATGCTTTATCTTTATACCAGCCTGCAAATGTATAGCCTTCCTTATTAGGAGGAATTGGTGCTTTCGCTAATTCGTTATATCCAACGGTTTGTGATGAAACTTTGCCTCCTCCATTAGAATCAAAAGTAACGATATAGCTTACTTTTGACCACTTGGCATAAAGCGTTATATCTTCTTTTACTACATCTTGGTCAAAGTCCCATAGTTTTGTCATTCCCTTATCTTTATGCCATCCCGCAAATGTATAGCCTTCCTTAACTGGAGTAACCGGGACTTTTAGCAATTCTTCCTCTAAAACTTTTTGATTTGATATTTCACTTCCGCCATTTGAATCAAACGTGACAATATAGCTTGCCGAAGTGTTTTCTTTTTTCCATTTCGCATACAATGTTAGGTCTTCTGTTACTTTATCTTTCTTAAAATCCCATTCGTTTATAAGCTCTACATCCATATACCAACCATCAAAAATATAACCAGCCTTCACAGGAGGAGTCGGAGCTTGGAGCTCTCCAGACAGAGGGACTTCTTTTTCCCATATTTTACTTCCGCCGTTTGATTCAAAAGTGACTAAATAGCTGTTTATTTTCCACTTTGCGTAAATTGTCATTGGCTGTAAAACATTTTCAGTCCACTTAATAGAATGGTTATTGTCTTCAAACCATCCAACTAGTGTTTTTCTTAGTTGAGCTTGCTGATCAAATGGTGTTCCGAAAGGTGCGAAATAATAAGATTTCCCATGAAATATTACAGAATCCAATCTGTTGAAATGAAATGCAGAATGTCCGATTGTCTTTATACTTGATGGGAGTTCAATACTTTTTAAATAATTAGAATAAAATGCACTACTTCCTATAGTTGTTACATTTGGTGGTATCTTTACGCTTGTTAATTTATTAAATGCAAATGCACTTATTCCAATCTTTGTAACGCTTAATGGTATCACTACACTGGTTAGTACCACACCTTCAAACGCTTTATACCCTATTTCTACGACTGGTTGTCCTTCAATCTCTTCGGGAATATCAATATCCTTTGATTCACCCCGATATTCGACAATGGCTACACCGCCATCCACACTCTCTGTTATATAATCACCTTCACTATCACTCTTTGCATAAGCAGATAGATTACTTAATGATAGTTGAGAAGATATCAAAAGTATGACAATCATCAATAGTAAGCTTGCTTTTTTCATTTACTATAACATCCTCTTTCCTTAACATATAAACCCATATTTTTTGACATTGAAACTATAGCATTATCTAAAAATTTGATAAAATCAAAATTTGTTAGTTTTCGAACATATTTTGATAATCTTTTTTGTTGCAATTTTAAGTTTCATCAAAATCAGCATCATTTTGTGCTTTTACTAACTAAAATGCCTTATATATTTCCGCCTGATTCCATAGATTCGAAGTTAGCTTTGGATATTTTTTCTATCATTCGCTATCAGAGTTTAAACAATTTTCTATTAAAGGCGATTTGACAAAAGTAACAACCTTTTGTTAACGTTAAGTTGTTACTTGTTAATTTTTAGATATATCTCATCTTACACTGTAGAAGAAAGGGAGATTTTATGAGATTCGGTAAATTATTAAAGATAGGATTGGCCTTCGCACTAATGATAGTATTAACTGCTTGTGGCTCAGATGATGAAGGCACGAAAAATAAAGAAAAAAAAGAAGTGAACTTAACCTATGTTGAATGGGATACGGAAATTGCCTCTACAAACGTAGTAGGACAAGTTCTAGAAGATTTAGGATATGATACAATACTAACACCACTAGATAACGGAGTTATGTGGGAAGCTCTTGCAAAAGGAGAAGTTGATGGTATGGTGTCAGCTTGGTTACCACAAACTCATGCCCCACAAGTTGAGAAGTACAAAGATAAAATAGTCGATTTGGGTGAAAACCTTGCAGGTGCAAAAATTGGCTTAGTTGTTCCTAGTTATATGGATGTAAATTCTATCGAAGATTTAACAGATGAAGCTGGTAAAACGATAACTGGCATTGATCCAGGAGCAAATATGACAGCAACTACGGAAAATGCTTATAAAGAATATAGTAACCTTGAAGGCTGGAATGTACTTACCTCATCTGGAGGCGCAATGACAGCAGCTCTTAGTCAAGCCATTGCGAAAAATGAAGAAATCATAGTTACAGGTTGGTCACCTCACTGGAAATTTAATGCTTTTGATTTAAAATATTTAGACGATCCTAAAGGCATATACGGAGCTGAAGAATATATTGGTACGTTTGCACGTAAAGGATTAAAAGAAGATAATCCGGGAGCATATAGTGTTCTCAAAAACTTCCACTGGACTGCAGAAGATATAGAAAGTGTTATGTTTGATATTATGGAAGGCTCTGATCCTAAAGAAGCAGCAAAAAAATGGATTAAAGACAATGAAGATAAAGTTTCAGAGTGGACAAAAGATGTAAAATAACACAAATGATGAGCTTTTATATGCTCTGTTCAACAATTTGACTTCGACATGAGAAATTCAGATCTTACATATTGAGTAGTATAAATGCTCACGCAAAAGTTAGAGTACTCGGTTACACTTAATCAACAAAAAATCCATTTACTGATTGCTTAGTAAATGGATTTTTTCATGTTATTTTAATACCTCCGAATGGAAATGGCTCTCTTAAGTAAAGATACATAGGATTCTTGTCTAAACAAATGAAATTTTAAAATTAAACTATTTACTAAAAAGAGGAGACCAGCCAAAAAAATAACCCCTTTTATGTGTATTATTCCACTTAAATATCCACCAAGCAAAGGACCAATTAGATTTCCTAAAAATAGAGCACTATGATAATAACCGAATGTTAAACTTTCCATTTTTTCAGGTGCATTTTTTCGTATTAAACTTATTATCGATGGGAGAAGACCACCTAGAAATATTCCCATTAAGAACCTAGCGAGTAGAAAAAGCCATATAGAAGAAACCAATGCTTGAGAAACATAACAAATAAAATTCCCAAACAAAGAAATTAACAAAATAATTTCAGGACCCACTTGATCTGCTTTTCTTCCTAAAATGGGGGAAAAGATCATAATAGAGAAACCCGAGATAGAAACCGATAAACCTACCATCATTGTTAAAAAGACATCATTGTTCCAAATACTTTCTACATACGTAGCCAAAAATGGTGAAGTACTCATCGTTGAAAACTGAATAAGAAATCCAACCATAAACAAAATTCCAATTAGAGGTTCTTTCGTAATTTCCCTTAGTTCAGAGAAAAAATTAATACGTCCTCTCTTAGGCGTCGGAATTTTCAATGTACTTAGTTCAGGTTTATTAAGTTCTGTTAAAAAGAATAAAATAAGTGCCCCTGAAATCAGTAACATAGCGCTAGACACATAAAGGATTTTATAAAATCCTATCCACTGTCCCAAAACTCCACCTATTAGCGGTCCAAAAATATTCCCGGTGTAAGCACCTGATTGGGCTACACCGAGTGCATAACCTATTTTTTCTTTAGGAGTATTCATTGTGATGAATGGAGAAGATGCAGGGATAAATCCACCAAAAATCCCTAAGATAAAACGTAGAACTAATAAGTGCCAAGCTGTTGTGCTATAGGTCATTAAACATGTGGCAAATGCCATTCCAAATGCTGAACGGATTAGAATAGTTTTCCTACTCGTTCGATCTGCAATCTTTCCCCATATCGGCTGAAAAAGAAAAGCAGATAAAAAAGTAGCTCCAAAAATCATCCCTGTCCAAAGCTGAATATCAGTTTGAGAGTGAACATCTAAATCACTTTTAAGATAAACTGGAATAAAAGGTATAATTAAGCTAAATGCAGACATGACTAAAAATTGTGCAATGCTCAAAATATACATATTCTTTTTCCAAACTTCCAATTATATACCCTTCTTTCACTGATTTAATAGTTTCATAGAATGTACAGGATATCTATCACCAGCCGCTGAACCTACAGGTATCGCTTTATTTATGAAATCCTTCACATCATTTGGCAATTCAAAATCTATCGCAGCTATATTTTCTTTTAAGTAAGATCTCCTTTTTGTCCCTGGTATAGGGATGATATCTAATCCATTAGACATCAACCATGTTAATGCGAGTTGTGCAGGACTAATATTCAGTTGGTTTGCTATATCTTCTAGCTGTCGAATCAAAGAAAGGTTTTGATTGAAGTTGCCTCCCTGAAATCGAGGTGCGTTCCTTCTAAAATCGTTTTCTACGAATTTATCGACTGACTTAATTTTTCCAGATAAAAACCCTCGTCCCAGAGGACTATATGGTACAACAGCGATATTTAGTTCACGGCAAAGTGGCAATATTTCCTCTTCAATATCTCTAGTCCATATTGAATACTCTGTCTGTAATGCAGCTATAGGATGTACTTTTTGTGCTCGTTTTATTGTTTGAGAAGATACTTCTGAAAGCCCAATATGTCGTACTTTACCTTCTTCAACTAATTCCTTCATAGCACCAACTGTCTCTTCTATGGGAACGCTGGGATCTACACGGTGTAGATAATATAGATCGATGTAGTCAGTATTTAACCGTCTTAGGCTTGCTTCACAGGCCTTTTTTACATATTCCGGGCTGCCGTTAATTTGAATTACCTTCCCACTCTCATCTCTTTCAAAAGCAAATTTGGTAGCTATGTTTATCTGTTGTCTGACATTTTTTAATGCTTGACCGACTAATTCTTCGTTTTTCCCCACTCCATATTGATCAGCTGTATCAAAAAAGTTAACACCGAGTTCTAAGGCGTAATGCAATGTAGCAATCGATTCCTCATCATTTTGAGTTCCATAGTATTCTGACATTCCCATACATCCTAATCCTAAGGATGAAACACTTAAATCTCCAATAGATCGATATTTCATTTTTTCTCCTCCAATCTTTCTATAGCATGAAATTATATCGATTAGAGTGCACTCTAAGGCAAATGCAATTTTTCCCATTTCCCATAAAAAAAAGACCTTTTAGAAAGGTCTCTATAAACGTATTTAATTGGATTATTTAACTTTTTTCTCCAAATTTTTATAGTAGTCAATTTTTTCATTAACCTTAATTAAACTATTTTCTAATTGCTTAATTTGGTTAAGAACGTTCTCTTGATGAGCTTCTAATAGTTCTCGTCTTTCAGTAACGGTAGAATCACCTTGACGTCTTAGGTCTGCAAATTTTTTCATATCTCTTACAGGCATTTCTGTGTTACGTAACATAATGAGAAAGTCTATACATAAAATATCGCTCTTAGAGTATTTACGATATCCATTTTCATCTCTTTCAATCTCACATAAAAGACCAATATTTTCATAGTAGCGTAGAGTGTAAGAACTAAGACCAGTGATTGAGGATATATCCTGAATAGTTAATAATTTTTCCATATTTTTATTATAACACACTTGCTTTATAGTGCACTCTAAGGAGTATGTTTGTTCCTAGATTCATTTTTTAATAGTTTTTAGGAGGAATTTTTGATGAATAAAGGGATTTTTGTTTTAGCACTTGCCACATTTGTTGCTGGCACAGTGGAGTTGGTGATCGCCGGGATAATAAACATGATTGCAGAAGATTTACATGTTTCTGTAGGAGCAGTTGGTCAGTTAGTTTCAATTTTTTCATTGGTTTTTGCCTTTGGGGCTCCAGTACTTATTGCTTTAACTTCTAAAATAGAAAGACGTAAATTACTGCTCATAGCAATGTTAACTTTTCTAGGAGCTAATATTTTATCTATATTTAGTCCGAATTTTACAACCTTATTAATTGCTAGAATTATTCTTGCAGCTAGTTGCTCTATCGTGGTTGTCACTTCCGTAACAATGGCTGCTAATACTGTTGCTACTGAATTAAGAGGAAGAGCTATTGGATTAATTTTTATGGGTTTAAGTGCATCATTAGTGTTAGGTGTACCACTAGGAACTATTATCGGTGAAAATTTTGGTTGGAGGATGACATTTGTATTAGTTTCAGTCTTAAGTATTGTTTCTATGGTAGGAATCATTAAGTTTTTACCTAAGGTTCCACCACAACCAGCCATTCCTTTACTTAAGCAAATAGCCACATTAAAAAGTAAAAAAATCGCATCAATCCAGCTCATATCAGTTTTGGAGCTAACTGGTCATTTCATAGTTTATACTTATTTCACGCTTTTTCTTAAAACAACAATGGACTTATCTACAAATATGATTAGTATGGTCTTACTAGTTTTTGGTATAGCTGGAATAACAGGTGGTTGGATTGGTGGCTGGGCATCCGATAAATTTGGCGGAGCAAAAACTATACTCACATTTCTTATACTTTTTGCAGTTTCCTTGTTCCTATTACCTTATTCTACAGGATCAATGATCAGTTTATTGATCGTTGTCGTACTATACGGTGTGATGGTTTGGGCTCTTAGTCCAGCTGTACAAAATTATCTAGCTGAGTCTGCTCCCGATTCCTCAGATATCCAATTAGGTTTAAATACTTCATTTTTACATCTTGGAGTAGCTTTAGGTTCTGGTTTGGGTGGTTTACTTGTAGACTACTATTCCGTAACTATCAACACATGGGTAGCCGGTATTATGGTAGTTTTAGCCCTTATCTCTGCTATTTATTCGCTAACGATAAACCGTAGAGAAAATACTTCAATTCAAGGGCTTTAACTAAAAGGATAGGAGGACGCCCAGTTTTCAACACGAAATGGGGAACTTAGCAAACTACTACTCTTAAAAAGTTGGTGCCTTTATATTTGTGACGAAAAACTAGTGGGACCTGCTAAAAGTTCTCTAAGTAATATAAAATCAAGGACTGCATCACTAATTAAAGCAGAAAATCCATCTACTATAAGTCAGTAGATGGATTTTTTTATAATATCCCTGATGGAGATCATCTCATTAAAAGTATATTTGATATGTGACCCAATATTTAACTTTACGTTTCCCAGTTATCCTTAACATTCCGAGAAATTTATACCGAAACATCCATAATTACTCAAATTGATATTCTTCATTATAAGAATGCTCAAATATATTTAATATTTCTAGTAATTGTATAGCCTCTGTTTGGTATTCATTAGATGAATTTTCAGCAAATTTTTTTAATGAGGCTTTGTATTTATTATATGTTTTTGGAGCAAATGGGATATACTTTTCATTCCCTTCATCTGCTTTATATAGAATTTCAGCATATACTTCTAAAATATAATTCCAAGTTTCACGAGGATTTATAAATTCCAATTCACCGTTTGAATTTTGGCCTAATGCTAAGGCTGATATATTTTTATAATCAAAGGAAACTTCTACTGGTTCTTTTAAAGAATTAAGTTTTTTTACGGATAATTGTTCAACTATTTGAAAACCCTCTTTAAATCTAGTTATATCATCCGCAGCAACTTCCATATAAAAATGAATAGCGTTCCTGTAAAGCTGATTATATTCTTCACTATTTTTATTTCTTATACTTAATTCTTTTAAAAGTCTACTTTCTAATAGTTCATATTTCGCGTTGAAATATACAACATCTTTATAATATTCGTTTTCTGAAATACCTAAAGCCTTAAATAAATCTCCATACTCAGATACTGCCTTTTCTTGAGAAATTTCATGAAGATATTTTGTGTTTTTTTGTTTAGCAAGTTCTTCAATTTCCTTATCATTAACTTCAATACCTTTACTTTGAGCAAAAGTCATCATTGCTGTTCGCTCAATAAGCGAATCAAAACTATGCAATTTTGCCTCTTCTTTAGTCCAAAAGGCAGATTGGAAGTATTGCATTTCATATACAAGTACATTAAAAAAAGTATTGTTTAGAGGTTCCATTTGGACTTTTTCAAGATTTAATTCTTCTAGAAGTTTAGAATTTTTGTTACTAGTAACATCTACAGTACTTTCTGTTGGTTTAATTACTCCTAAAATAAAAATAATACAACTTACTGTTACGATTGTAGTAATGAATCCGAATAAATACTTAGGATATAAGACCAGATTCTTTTTTGGTTTCTGATTTTTATAATTTAACATTCTTTCTATCGACTTTTCGGAGGGAAGATTATTCTTTTCAAAAAAATGATCCAAACTCTTTTTTATCTGTTCTTTATTCATTGAATATCGCCTCCTCCTCTTTTAGTAACTTTTTTAACTTTTCACGTCCTCGAGCAAGCCTAGTCTTCACCGTATTTTCAGATAAATCTAGTAAAGCCCCTATCTCTTTAACGGAATAATCCAAATAATAATATAAGTAGATCACTTCTCTATATTTTACTGATAAATTAAATACATGTTCGTAGAGCTCTTTGTTACTACTCCTTTCTTCAACTAAATCTTCGGTTGACTTTGAATGATTAAAAAATGATGTAAAAGTATTTGTTAATTGATAATTGCGGTAAGACCAACTTCGTAATATATCGTAACTGCGATTAATGGTCATACGAATTAAATAAGTTCTGTAATTCGATTCTCCACGGAACTGTTCTTGTCGCTCAAAAGCTTTTATTAGGACATCCTGTACAATATCTTCAGCCAATTGGGGATTTTTCACATATGAATATGCAATTTTGAATAAATCCTTCATGTACTCTCTTGCTACCCCATCAAAATCCATCCAACATTCACCACCTCATTAAATTAGACGGATGTAAAAAGTGCACCGTTTCGATTTTTATAAAAAAAAGCTCATCACGATAACTTTAGATTGATTTCCGTTCCGGCTGGGCGATTTCAATCAACTTAGCCACATGACATACGTTTTAACAGCATGTCATCCACCCCCAACTTTCAGTGACGAACAAAAATAAAGTGCAGCTTTTTGAAAAACTCTTATAAGCTTCACTTTTTTTACTATTATATATTTTGAATAAAGAAAGGACTGCCCTCAAAAGGCATTTTTCATTGCCTTTTGGGACAGTCCCTTATTTGTTAACCTTTATTTTAATACTTCCGGATGGAAACCATCTTTTTGGAAGTAATTTTGATGTGACCAAATATTTAATTTTTCTTTTTCTGCATCTTGCTGGATTTCTCTAAATTCATCCTCAAACGTATTGTTTGGTTTATGGATAAAGCGCACTGCTGCAAGTCCTTCTTTTAATAATGATTCCTGTAACATTACATCATCAATAAAGACATAGGCTAATAAGCGATCGTAGTTATCTGTTTCTGGTCCAACATCGTAAACCGCTTCAATCTTTTTGGCGTGTTCTAACAATTTAATCGTATAGTCTTTTGCCTCTTCAGCATAAGGTTGAGCTTCACCTTTGTTATAATTCATCTCTGGTGTATCTATCATCAATAGGCGAATTTTTTGTTTCTTGCCATTTATTGTCGTCTGAATTGTATCACCATCATATGCTTTAATATACTCTACATCAAAGCGTTTATTTCCTGTTTTTTCTTCAACCTGTTCAATAGAAATAGTACTATCTTGGTTAGTCGATGCTGTATCCTTTTCTTGGGCTGGTGATCTGCCGAAAATCATATACAATGCAACAGCAAGAATGATTGTACCACTCGTAATTAACGTTTTTATATCTTGCATTTTCATGTAGTAGGTCCCTCACAACTTCATCTTTATTACATTTTAAGGAGGCTTCTAAAAGAATCCTTAAAAGTTTCACGATATTTCTATTGTAGAATATCAGGCTACTACATTCAAGTTATGTAGCTGCAATTGCTACCCAATGGTTTGGAGAAACTTCAACAAGCTGACTATTTTCTATCTCATAGTGTGTTTGTATGTCCTTATTTTCGGTATCCATATATTTTTGCTTTTCTATCGCTGGATCTGGAATTGGTATTGCGTGTAATAAAGCTTGTGTATATGGGTGCTGTGGATTGGCGTACAGCTCCTCACTTTCTGCAAGCTCTACAATCTTCCCACCATACATGACAGCTACGCGATCGCTGATATGTTTAACCATAGACAAATCATGTGCAATAAATAAGTATGTCAATCCAAGGCGCTGCTGTAAATCCTTTAACAAGTCTACAATCTGCTTTTGAATAGAAACGTCAAGTGCTGAAAGTGGTTCATCACAAACAATAAAATTTGGCTCCACTGCTAAAGCTCTTGCGATGCCAATACGTTGTCGTTGCCCACCTGAAAATTCATGTGGATATCGCATGGCATGTTCTTTGTTTAAGCCTACAAGTTCAAGTAATTCCTCCACACGCTGTTGACGTTCTTCATTCGATTTAACGAGTTTATGAATATCTAGAGCTTCCCCAATAATATCTACTATTTTTTTCCGAGGATTCAACGAGGAATATGGGTCTTGGAAAATAATTTGCATATGACGACGCATAGCTTTAAGCTGCTTTTTCGTTAGTCTTGTAATTGGAACACCTTGATACAAGACTTCTCCATTCGTAGGCTGATGAAGCTGCAAAATAGTTCGACCTGTCGTTGATTTTCCTGAACCTGATTCACCTACTAAACCCAATGTTTCCCCTGGGTATATATGGAACGATAAATCATTGACGGCCTTTACTGTTTGACCCTGCCCTAATGCGAATTCCTTTGAAAGATGTGTCACTTCAATTAAAGGTTTATTTTTATCTATTCCAAGCTGTACATTCGTAATTGGTTTAGGCTGCTTTTTCTCATGGAGCTTCGGTAAAGCATTCAATAGTTTTTTAGTATAAGGATGTTGAGCATTTTCAAAGATTTCCTCTGTTGTACCTTGCTCAACAATCTCTCCTTCCTTCATAACAATAATTCGATCGCACATACCAGCAACAACACCTAAATCATGTGTAATTAATATGATTGAGGTGCCCATCTTTTTTTGCATATCTCGCATTAATTTTAAAATTTGCGCTTGAATAGTTACATCAAGGGCTGTAGTCGGTTCATCTGCAATTAGTAAAGATGGACGACAAGCAAGTGCCATGGCAATCATCACACGTTGGCGCATTCCTCCTGAAAACTCATGCGGATATTGTCTATATCGTTCTTCTGCATTTCGAATGCCTACAAGCTTTAATAACTCTATTGTTTGCTTATACGCCTCAGCTTTGGACATCGATTGATGCTTTATTAAACTTTCAGCCACTTGGTCACCAATACGAATAGTTGGATTTGTGGATGTCATTGGATCTTGAAAAATCATACTAATATCTTGTCCACGGATTGCCTCCATTTGTTTTTCGCTCAATGAAGTAATCTCTTGTCCTTTAAACAAAAGATTTCCTGACTTTAGATATGAAGGTGGTGATGGTAATAGACGCATAATTGAACGAGCTGTTACACTTTTTCCACTACCCGACTCTCCTACAATTCCGAGTGTTTCACCTTTATTTACATGAAAATTAACGCCTTTAACGGCCTCAAACTCTGTCTCTCCCGTAATAAAAGATACACGAAGATCGCTGATTTCTAGAAGCTTTTCACTCATTCAATCCATCCTTTTGTAAATTTTGTGATTGACTTAATTTTAAGTATAATCCATACTTTACAATACTGATAGGAATTATACAATATAAACTGCTAAATGTTTCTTCTTGCAATCTATTCAATAGGACCTTACTAAAAATGAGTTGGCTACTAAGGTTTGCTGATGTGTTTTAGAATCTATTATTTTACTTACGTCTGGAGGAAATGCATGGTTATTTCAAAAGTTCGTTCTTCAACTAAGGAACATGTATTCTTTTTTTCAGTTTATCAAAAGCTCATGCACCATAAGTCTTACAACGCGCTACTATTTCTATTAAGTATTTTAGTACACCCTTTTACATACTTATCCTATCGGAAAAGAAAACATTCGCACCTATACCGCCAAGCTTTTGAGCAACGAAGTCTGTACTACAAAGAAAAGGGTTTGTTCACACAATGGCAAGTTAAATTTGCCGAGCAAGAATTAGCCAAAGCTAAATTCTTTCATGAATGTGTGTCTGAAAAACAATTACAGGAAACTTCTTCGAAATTAGCAGAAACAAAACTTCAACAGTTAGTAGAGCAAGATTTATTGAAGGATGGTTTAGAAGATCCATCCTATTTACAATTTTTTAGTCAGCAGCTTAAAAATAAAAGTTTTGTAGCCCTTACTTTTTTACCGGCTGTTTTATTTTATGTAGCCCTAATATTGTTTGCGAATCCCTTTCTGCAATTTGTCATTGAACGAATACTACAAAGTTTCATTGTAATTGTAGGTGTCGCGACATTGGTGTTTACAATTTTGTATTTGTCGCCATTCGATCCAGCGAGAAACTTACTTGGTGTTACGGCAACGCCTGAGCAAATAACTAACTTTAATCATATTCATGGCTTGGATCAGCCATATTTATCTCAGTTATGGAATGCATTATCTGGCATATTTACATTTGATTTAGGTACTTCCTTTGCAGGGAAAGAAAACATAACACATAGCATTGTAAACAAATTTCCTATCACACTTGAAATAGCTATCCTATCACTTTTAATGGCTATCGCTATTGCTATTCCGGTCGGCATTATATCTGCTGTTCGTCCGAATTCATATTTGGACTATACATTTATGTTTATCGCATTGATAGGATTATCCATCCCAAGTTTTTGGCAGGGATTGATATTTATTTTAACGTTTGCATTAAAGCTACAATGGTTCCCAGCTACTTATAATCCTCAAAACTGGCTATCTTTAATAATGCCAGTCATTGTCTTAGGAACATCCATTACAGCTTCCATTGCCCGTATGACAAGATCCAGTATGCTTGAGGTGATACATGAAGATTACATTATTACAGCGAGAGCTAAAGGCCTGAATGAATTTAAAGTGATTTCAAAGCATGCTATTCGCAATGCCATGATTCCTATTATTACAGTGATTGGACTTCTTTTTGGTGGAATGTTAGGTGGGGCATCTGTTACAGAAAAAGTTTTCAATATTAGTGGTATTGGTAGCTATATTGTTGACAAGCAGTTTATTCCGGACATTCCAGCTATCCTTGGTGGGGTCGTCTATATTGCTATTACAATTTCGATCGTTAATTTATTCATCGATATTTTGTATGCCTTTTTCGATCCACGCATTCGCTCGAAAATGAAGAAGTCTTAAAGGGGGATCACCATTGAAAAACAGCTTACATGTCAAACTACTTTTGAAGATTACACAGGAATATGTCAATTCACATTTTACATTTGTCTTTTCCTTACTGTTTTCTTTATTGTTTCTAGCTTATAGCTATAATTTTTCTACTCAAAGCTGGCGACCAATCGTCTTAATCTTTTTCGTCATTTATGCAATTACCACAGCTTATGTTGGTTTCCTGACTTTACGAATTAAACAGGATTTAGCGAGTCATAGTGACATACAAAAAAGCACTCGATTACTTGGTTATCCACTGTTATTGACAATAGTTTCAGGCAATATTTTTTCTACATCTTTTGCTTTTTTGCTTATGTCAAGAAGTAAGACAGCTGAATATACTTTTGCTGCTTATGCATTCATCACTCAGTTTTTTATTATCGGTATTTCAGCACTGAACTTATTTAAACCGTATGTCACAGATACGTTTTTACTAGCAATGGGTCTTTTCTTATTCCTTGCAATCTTTTATATCGTGATGTTAATTCTATGTACAAAATTTGTGACTTCCGAGGCTGCACCGAAATGGATGCTGTTACCTGGCATTTTGTTGCTTATTGCCTCTTTGACTGGCAATCTATTTGCAACATTGCTAGGGTATAGCCTTATTCAAAAAGCTCGAAAGGCGAATCCATCTACAATTGAAAAATGGCAAAGAATTTGGGAAAAGATTTTACGCAATACGATGGCCGTCTTCGGGTTATTTTTCATAGTATTTATGTTTTCTTTGTCCGTAACAAGTTCTTGGACATTTGACTATGACTTCGCTATTGAAAATAACTATGGAGCATTGTTACAAACACCTTCGTTAGAATATCCACTAGGCACCGATAATTACGGACGTGATTTATTTTCTCGCATTGTTTTCGGTGCACAAATATCGCTTATTGTCGGACTTTTCTCTACGATTATACCTGCATTAATTGGCGGTACGCTTGGAGCATTTTCAGGTTATTACGGAAAAGCGACTGACAACATGATCATGCGAAGTCTTGATATTTTATATGCCATTCCTGGAATTTTACTGGCAATTGCCATTATCGCAGCATTTGGTGCCAATACCATTAATTTAATCATCGCACTAAGTGTTGGAGCGATTCCAACGTATGCTCGTACCATGCGCGCTAATGTAATGCAGCTCTCTAATTTCGAATTCGTAGAATCAGCCAGAGCATTAGGAGCATCTGATGCTGCTATCATTTTTAAGCATATCGTTCCTAATTCGTTAGCACCGATGATTGTCAAAGCAACATTAACTATTGGTGGTGCTGTGATTTCAACAAGTAGTTTAAGTTTTTTAGGGCTCGGTATTGAGCCACACATTCCTGAATGGGGCAATATTCTAAAGGTTGGCAGTACGTACCTGGAAACACATTCCTATGTCGCTATTTTCCCAGGTCTTTGTATTATGCTTCTCGTTCTCTCCTTTAACTTCTTAGGTGATGGGTTACGAGATGCTTTAGATCCAAAATCAAATTAATAATGGAGGTTTTTTAATGAAAAGATTACTTGTATTCTTATTCATAGCAGTATTAGCATTAGCAGGCTGTGTACAAACAAAAACTGAAGTAGAAGGTAGTAAAGATTCAAAAGGTAAAGGTAAAAAAACAATTGAGGTATTAGGCATGGCTGCTTCTGAGGAAGACATGAATATTGTTCGTGATCAACTAGTTAAAAATGGCTTTGATGTTAAACTAAATATTCAACCTGATTATGGTTCATTTTCAGCACAAAAAGATGCTGGCAATTATGATTTAGCGCTTTCGAGCTGGACAACAGTAACAGGAAACCCTGATTATGCTGTTCGTGGTTTATTTAAAACGGGCGGTGATTATAGTATTGTATCTGATTCAAAATTAGATGCTCTCATCGAGGAAGCAAGTACATTAACAGGTGATGAAGCTGCTGCAAAATATAAAGAATTAGAACAGCTCTTAGTATTCGATCAAGCTTATATTGCACCGCTATATATTTCAAATAAATATCAAGGAATTTACTCTGAATTAGTAAACCCAAAAACAGTACATCTACCGAAATCCCGTGCGCAAGTGTGGGAAAGTATTGAATTCAATGACTCATCCAAAAATGCAACTGAACCATTGATTTTACATCAAACAATTAGTTCGTTAACATCGCTTGATCCTATTAAAGGAAATGATGGTTCTATTAATACATTAAATACAAATATGTATGTACGACTTGTAAACTTAACAGATACAGATGACGTCGTTTCTGATGGATCATTATCTTATAATCATGCTATTGCTGAAGGTAACCAAGAATATTATTTCATTTTACGTGATGATATTAACTTCGCTGCTGTAAAAGACGGTGCCGCTGTTGATACAGGTGAATTAGTTTCAGCAGAAGACGTTGTATTCTCATTAAATCGTGCAAAAAATCCAAAATCAGTTCCAGACCATCGCACATATAGTCTTCACGAAAATATTGAAACAGTCGAAATCGTTTCTGACTTAGCTGAATTACAAAAGAAAAAGGTTGCGGGCTCTGATCAGTCTGTGTTAGATGCATTATCTCAACACCTCCCTGCTTCCGTAACGCAATTAGCAAAAGATAAAGGGACTGTTAATAATGCAGCTGGAGCATACCAAGTTGTTAAAATTACAACACCAACACCATTCCCACAAGTGTTAAATTATTTAGCACACCAATCTGGTGGTATCGTATCTGAAAAACAAGTAACAAGCATTAACACATATGATGTAGCAAGCTATGATCCAGATAAGGATATCGCCTATGGTGATCAAGCTACAGTGACAGAAGGCACAGCAACATACAACAACCATCTTTATGCAAGTGGCCCTTACATCCTTGTGAAGAAAAATGATTATGAAGCACAATTTGTGAAAAATCCGGCTTACCGTGTAGGTAGTGAATATGAACCGAAGATCGCAAAAATTAATGTTCGTTTTATCGCTGATAACGATAGTGCTGTATCCGCATTACGTAATGGTGAAATCCATGTTCTCCAGTCAGTACCAGAAACAAAGCTAGACATTGTAAAATCTGATACTAAACTAACGTTACACACTGCTGATAGTAATGCAGTATCCTATCTACAAATGAATACATCTGGTCGCGCTGTATCAGATTCAGTAGACCTACGTAAAGCAATTCTTTACTCTATTAATCAAGATGAATTTATTAGCTACTATCAAGGCAATAAAAAACCTGCTGTCTCCACTGTTTCACCACTAGTTAATACAGGATTAAAGCTTGAGGCAGACAGTGAAAAAGTAAAAGAATATTTAAAAGCCTATAACGATTAATAAATATATGAGTATACAAAAAAATTCATAAAGCATACTAAAAAACGAGCCTCCTCATATTATTGAGGAGGCTTTGTTCATAGTGTTGAATAACTATTATGTCTATGAAATTAAGGTGTCCAAATAAATATATATTATGGTTCTACGGCAAAGCGTGAGGTTGATTTCCGTTCCGGCTGGGCGCTTTCCTGGGGGCGTCCGATGAGCCGCTTCGCTTCGCTGCAGGGTCTCATCTGTGACGCTGATCCCCGTGGAGTCGCCCAGCCTCCACTCCAATCAACCGATTTTACACAGTTTGTGTTTTCAGGTATGTAACTTTAATTTAAAGTGACAGCGGAGCGACAGCAACAACTCGCCCATTAGAAAGAAGTGCATTGAGCAGATATCCCCCCATTATAATCCCTTGACCAATATGTTTTTCAACACTAAAAAAGAGCCCTCACATACTTATGGAAGGCTCTGTTGTCTATTTTAGAAGATGCTAGTAACCCAGGCGTTATCACAAAATGCGAAGTTCTTAGCCTGAGTTCCTCTATTTTAGGGGTGCTGAAAGATGTTAAATCTCATTATGTGATTTTGGTTTTGGTCCTAGATCTTCGGGCTCAATATCTGCGAAGGTCTCGCCCTCTTCTTCCAAGTCACGCATACGATGGGCAATACGTGATGCGGCAGAGGCTGCGATACTGCCAACTAAATCATCTAAAAACGTATTTACATGATGACCAGGTTCTGTATCTAGCTTCTTAATAATACCGATTTTTTGCTTGTCTAAGTGTCCGAAAGTTGTTACTGCTATGCTACCATATGTAAAGACAGCTCCAAGTGCGATCGTTTCATCCACACCAAATAAACCCTCATCGGATTCTACTATTTGCTGTAATGGTGCCGATAATAACTTTTTCTCAGCAAGTTCATCTAGTTCAATCCCTACTAATAAAGCATGTTGAACTTCACGCTTACGTAATACACGCTCGACAGAATGAACACAGTGGTCTAATGTTAAACCTTCATTATAGGATTTTTGCATTTCATAAACAATTTTAGCAATATCCTCTAGCGATACACCGCGACGAATAAGTGCAGCTTGGGCTGCCTTCGCTACTTCATCAGAGTGTATGCGAGTACTTTTATCATGCATAACTATCCCTCACTTCGATTTTATTACTAGAATAGTGCTAGCCCAACCTATTATACCTTTACTTTGGCTATATGGTACAATTTTGTTACAAACATGAGAAGGAGTGTCATCATTGGATAAGGGAACTGTACAGGATTTAAAGTTCTATAGTGAAGCATTGCAGGAGGAATTACAGCTCTATATTTATGTTCCTGCAAATTATTCTCCACTTTATAAATATAATATTTTAATTGCATCAGACGGCAAAGATTATTTCCAGCTTGGAGGTATTACAAAACTTGCTGATGAACTTATCGATGACTATGAAATCGAAAATTTAATCATTGCATTCGTTCCTTATAAGGACATTAAGGATCGACGTCATAAATATATTCCAAGTGGAGAGCAACATGAAGCATACCTTCGTTTTTTAGCCCATGAGCTTGTGCCATATTTAGACGCTGAATACGCAACTTACCAAATGGGAATGAGTCGTGGGGTTATTGGTGACTCAATGGCTGCAACCGCTTCCTTAATGGCCGCATTAAAATACCCAAGTATTTTTGGCAAGGTCATTTTACAATCACCGTATGTTGATGAAAATGTTCTGCAAGCTGTAGAGAATTTTAAAGATCCAGGCGCAATTTCCATTTACCATATTGTCGGCAAAGAGGAAGATAAAGTTGTCACGATGGATAAAACCATTAAAGATTTTTTAACGCCAAATCGTCAACTGCATAATCTCATGTTAAACAAAGGATTTTCTACATTTTATGAAGAATTCGATGGTAATCATACATGGAAATATTGGAAACCCGATTTACGTCGCGCATTAATTGAAAATTTCAATTAATATGGACGATTCAAATTACGAAATCGGAAATTTCTGTTATACTTAAATAAAAAATTGTTTATTTTCGGGAGGTAATGGCCTATGAAGTACGGTATTGTGGCATTTCCATCAAAAAAATTGCAAGATTTAGCGAATACTTATCGCAAACGTTACGATTCTCATTATGCGAAAATTACTCCGCATATAACATTAAAGGACAGCTTCGATGCAACGGATGAAGATATTCAATCTGTCGTAAAACAATTAGATGAACTTGCTGCCAAATATGCACCTTTAAACATTCATGCATCACGCATAAGTTCATTTTTCCCAACAACAAATGCGATTTATTTCCGCATTGAACCAACTGAACAATTAACAGCAATCCGCCAAGCTTTAGAAGAAAAAGTACCTTTTGGTGAGTCAAAACACGTATTTGTACCACATATTACAATTGCTCAAAAAATGACAGATTCTGAGCATGATGACATCTTTGGGCAATTACGTATGACAGGTGTTGACGAAAAAGATACAATTGATCGCATTCATCTTTTATACCAATTGGAAGATGGCTCGTGGACAACATATGAAACTTTCCGTTTGTCAGGAGCTGAGTAATCCTTGTTTAACGTTAAGATTGTTGAAACAGCAAAAGAACATGAGGATGCGTTTGCAGTCCGCAAGCAAGTTTTTGTTGAAGAGCAAGGTGTGCCGCTTCATCTTGAATGTGATGCTGAGGATACAGCTGCAACGCATTTTATTATGTACGAAGACAATGACCCTGTAGGTGCTGCACGTTTACGAAGTATCGAGGACGATGCTGCAAAAATTGAACGTGTTTGTATTTTACAAGATCAACGTGGCAAAAAACTAGGTGCTTTAATTATGAAGGAAATGGAGAAGCACGCCATTTCAATTAATAAGAAAAAACTAAAACTCCATGCACAAAGCTATGCTATTCCGTTTTATGAAAAGCTTGGCTATACGGTAACATCTCCTGAATTTATGGATGCTGGTATCCCACATCGTGCTATGGAAAAAAAGATCTAACTTATTTCAGCGGGTGTCAAACATCCGCTGAAATAAGTTGCCTCCGGCGGATGTCACGGAAATCGGAAAGGAGTTCTTAAAGGATGTTAGCCTAAAATCATCGCATCCATGCGATAACGGCTAACTGACCTGCATCCTGCAGGCCTAAGCACAAAGCCGATTCCGGACGCAATTATGCCGAGGCATAATTGATCAAAAAGGTGTTACGAAAATGCTGATGCATATCGTAACACCCTTTTTATTTCTCTACAATGCTTTAAAGGTTGATTTATAAATGAAAATCCATTTAACCAACCTTTTAGATATATTGCTTTGCATAGTAGATATATCATGTTATTTCATCATTTTAGTAATTTTATCTAAATCTAGTGAAGCTCCATCTTGAATAATAGATTGTACTAATTTATCTTCAAGCTCTTGTGTAATTTGTCTATTGGACATCTTACTTACGCGCCGTACGATTTTTCTTACTTGTTTTTCATTTTTAAAATCAGCATGTTGAATTGCATTTGCTAATGCGAAAATTTCATCCATTGATACCCCAGTTTTTTGTTCAATTGAATTAAACAACGAGCGATTCATGTTCCCCCTCCTATCAGTTAAAATTTAATTTTCTCCACTTTCATTTCATCTACTAATCCTATGACAACTAGTGAAGGCTTTAAACTTTACTCAGAAAATGGAGCACTCTGAAGAAAAGCTAAAGCCTCTATCTCTGTCACATTAATCAAATTATATGCAAGCAGCACCAACAATGATCAGAAGAATGAAAAGGACAACAATTAAGATAAAAGTTGAACTATGCCCATGTCCGTAGCCATAGTAACCTCCATGGCCTCCGTCATGGTGACCACCATAGTAGCCTCCATGGGAACCACCATAGTAACCGCCATAATCTCCTCCGTAACAACCATCAGCATGCCCTCCATACGGATGCGCACCCCAGCCTTGATATCCCATAAAAATACCCCTCCCTTCTACAACCTATAATATGTTAGCGTTGTAAAAATGGGTGGGGTATTCGTCTAATCAACATTTCCTTTAGGTTTAAATATTAATGCTCCGATAAAGCCAAAAACAACGGCAGCACTGATTCCTGAGCTTGTCACCTCAAACATCCCAGTTAGCACACCTACTAGCCCATGTTTTTCCGCTTCAACAATTGCACCTTGCGTTAAGGAGTTTCCAAAAGATGTAATAGGGACAGTGGCACCAGCACCAGCAAAATTAATAAGTGGGTCATACAAACCCATTCCGGCAAGAATTGCTCCCGCTACGACTAGAGTACTCAATGTATGTCCAGGTGTTAATTTACCAACATCCATTAATAATTGACCTATGGCGCAAATAATGCCTCCTACAAAAAATGCAAACACAAATGTCATAACCATCGCTTTTGCCTCATTTCATTGTAATTTCAATCGCATGTGCCGTACATGGAATTGTCTCGCCCTGTTGAAATGAAAGCGGAGACAGTAATGCTCCTGTCGCCACAAGAAGTACTCGTT
The DNA here is from genome assembly GCF_041262405.1 of Lysinibacillus sp. RC79. Taxonomy (NCBI): domain Bacteria; kingdom Bacillati; phylum Bacillota; class Bacilli; order Caryophanales; family Bacillaceae; genus Lysinibacillus; species Lysinibacillus sp. RC79. The sequence continues at coordinate 51,098 of NZ_JBGCCD010000015.1, read as the reverse complement.
TATAGGTACCTGCTCGCATCTGTTGGATCACATAACTAAAAAAAACAGCTGCCGAACAGCCTGCACCACTTGCACCGGATTGGAACGTTTCATCCTGTCCATAAAACTCAGCACCTGCATCACGTAAGGGTTTTAACTCTTCGCTCTTTATGCCACTCTCAACAAACATTCCTTTTAGAAGTTTTATGCCAAGTTGACCTAAATCACCTGTTAAAATTAAATCATAATGGTAAATTTTTTGATTTCGTTGCTCTAAATGTGATTGAATTGTTTGAAAAGCGGCAGGTGCCATCGCTGCACCCATGTGAAAAGGGTCATCCATACCATAATCAACCGATTTCCCAATAGTTGCTGCTTCAATAGAAGGGTATTCCTCATGATGTTTACCAACAAGAGCATAACCAGCAGCCGTTACCGTCCATTGAGCAGTTTGGGGCTTTTGTGAGCCATAATTGATTGGATAGCGGAATTGTCGTTCAACCGCATTGTGTTGACTAGATGCACCAGCTAGCGATAAATTGGAGGCACCTATTTCAGTTAACAGGCTTGCAACAATTACGGAAGATATAGAGGTGGCACACGCTGAGAATAATCCAATAAAAGGAATGTCTAAGTCTCTGGCCGCAAAATTGGTTGGTGTCATTTGGTTAACCAAATCGCCGCCCATAAAGTAATCAATGTCTGTATTTTTCACGCCCGCTTTTTTCATGGCAAATTCACAGGCCTCTTCAACCATTTTTCGATGACCCTGTTCATTTGTTTTCATTTGCCAACGTTCATCATCGTAGGTCGCATCAAAATGTTGACTAAATATACTACGTTTCTCTAATGGACCTGCAACCACACCACCTGCTATTAAGGACGGCTTCGATTGAAAGACAATTACCATGAAACCACTCCTATCGTCACAAGAATGAATTTAATAAGTGCAATAAAAAAGGCGGAGACAACACCAAATAATACAACTGACCCAGCTAATTTAAATAAATTCCCTCCAACACCGAGTACTAATCCTTCAGATCTATGCTCAATGGCAGCAGAAATAACAGCATTACCAAACCCTGTAACAGGAACAGCTGATCCAGCTCCAGCAAATTGACCAATTTTTTTATATAAGCCAAAACCAGTTAAAATCATGGCGAAAAATATCATTGTTGCAACTGTTGGATTTCCGACTGTCGCTTCGGTAAAATCAAAGAAAATCATATAAAAAAGTGACACTGCCTGCCCAATTGTACAAATAAGGCCACCTACTAGAAACGCCTTAGAAACATTCTTAAAATAGGGCGGTTTTGGCGTGACATTTTGTTCTAATTGCTGGTATTGATCTTTTTCCACTATGTTTCCTCCTTTGCTAGCTTTTTCAATTTCTTAATTTTATCTTTCAGTTTATTATCTTCAACTTGATCCTTTTTTATTTTATTGGCTTCATAAAAAATTTTATAATCGGTTGAGACAAAAACATCTTTGTTTGGATATTTTTCATCAAATTTCTTTTGCAACTTTTTCTCCAATTTTTTCTTTTTCCACTTATCCCATGGTTTAATTTGCACTGCTACAAGCATACTATTGTCATATTGGATAACCGTTGTTTTGTCTACAAAGTCCTGTTCTTTTAAAATGGCTTCAACTTCTTTTTCATTTTCCGGTGAACCGTAGACAATAAATTTTTCTTTTTCACCGCAACCACTTAAAAGCGATAAACTGACTAATAGAGGTAACATCATTCCTAATAGCTTCAAGTTTTACCCTCCTTTTCTTTAAAGTTTCTCCATACATAAAAAAACTATTCATTTAACTATATATACGAAAGCCCGAGTCCATTTTTCATAAGCACATATTGTAGAAGTAGTAACAAGGAAAGGAGGTGACAATATGGGTTGTGGCAAGCCAACAAATCCTATTGGACCAATCCATTCAGCAGGCTGCGTTTGTGACGTAGTACGCGCCATCTTAGACATTCAGAATCAAGCGGTGAGAGAAGAATGTCAACCATGTACAGCTAACTGTTTCTTAGAACCACTTGGAGGCATTGTAAGTCCTGCACGCTCTCATGCAGATACACGTGTATTCATGTTAATTACAAAAGACGGTACTCCTTTTAAAGCATTTTTCAGTTCACCAACAGCAGATCCATGTATATGTACATCAGTATTTTTCCGTGTAGAAGATATGTTCGATGAGTGCTGCGCTACTTTGCGTGTTTTAGAGCCTCTATGTTCATTTGACTCCAGCGAAAGTACAGTAGATCTATTAAGTCGAGATGGCTGCTGTGTCAACATGAAAAAAATATGTAAAGTAGATGATTGGAATTCAACTGAGAGCTGTATCACTGTAGATTTATCATGCTTCTGCGCTGTACAATGTATTGCTGATGTTGACTTAGGGATTTGTGAATAATCTTTTCTCCTTTGACACACTACACATAAAAAAAGTGTACAGCATCCTCTGCTGTACACTTTTTTCATAAGGTAGGTAATTGTTTACCTCGCCATAATACTTGTTCTATGTCTTCAAAATATATAATCTCTTGTGTCTTCAATTCGAAAGAAGTAAGCATCAACGAATCGGTCTGTACATCAGATGCACTACCGCGTAATTTTCTACCATCCTTCAAACATATAACTAATGGTTGATAGGCTTTTTGCCGAAACGGCTTTTCTAAAAATTGAAGCTGCTTTAGTAAATACGGATCTATTTGTACTTCTTCAACCACTTCGTCGTGTTCTTCAATAGTTTGTTCATTGAAATAGCCGTCCTTACTATACACTGACGTACTTTCATCCAAATCAAGTTCATGTAGCACCTTGGAAATATTTAAAAAATATGATGGTGACTTTATAAACAAGCGTGGCTCTTGACCCAAATTACTCACTTCCCTTTTTTCATACAATATGCAAAAGAAAGAAATTTGGTTCTCACGCTATTTGACTTAAGAACACTGTCGCCAAACCTAAGTAAATTAAAATACTTGTAATATCATTTAATGTTGTAATAAATGGACCTGATGCGACAGCTGGATCAATTTTCATGCGATGCATAAGCAGTGGAATAAAAGATCCTGCAAGTGTTGCTACTAAAATAGAACCACAAAGCGCTGCTCCCACCAGCATTCCAAGAATCAACTCTTGTTTCCAAACATAGATGATGCCGATCACAATCAGCCCACAAACAACTCCAGACATTAAGCCTGTACCAGCTTCACGTAGTAGTAATTTTAGCTTGCTATGTTCTTCGACATCTCCTGTTGCAATTCCTCGAATAGCTACCGCTAGTGCCTGTGTTCCACTATTCCCAGAAGTACCTGAAATGAGAGGAATAAACACTGCGAGTAACGCAACCTGTTCTAACGTTGCCTCAAACTGTCCCATCAAATTTGCTGTCAACATCCCTAAAAATAATAATATGACAAGCCATGGCAAACGCTTTTTAGCCGCTTGGAATGAAGTTGTATCAAATTTATCCATATCGGAAATACCCGCTAATTTAGAGTAATCCTCCGAGGCTTCCTCATCAATAACGTCGATAATATCGTCGACTGTAATAATCCCTAGTAATTCTCCCTTATCGTCAATAACTGGTGTCGCTAAGAAGTTATAGTCCTTCATAATTTGAGCAACCTCTTCTTGGTCATCCCCTGCGTGCACCATCACAACACGTTCATTCATAATCGAACGGATAAGGGTATCTTCATCAGCAATAATTAAATCACGAAGCGTAATAACGCCTGTTAATCGATGTGCTTCATCAACGACAAAAATATAATAAATGGTTTCGGCTTCTGGCGCTTCTTTCCGTAAAATTGCCATTGCTGAACGCACAGTAGAATTTTCTGGTATCGCTACATATTCAGGCGTCATGATAGAACCAGCTGTACCTTCGTCATATCTTAATAACTCATTAATCTCTTCAGCTGCTTCCTCATCCATCATGCCTAAATAGCTTTCACGTTGTTTTGTATCCAACTCATTTAAAACGTCTGCTGCATCATCTGCATACATATGAGAAAGCATTTCTGCACCATATGACGGATCCATCTCAGCTAGATACGCTGTGTATTCATCATCATCTATTTCGATTGCCTCAAAAATATCAGCCATTTCCGTCGGAGACAAGAACGAATAGATGATCTTCCTTATATCAGGCTCCACCTTCTCATAAAACGTTGCCTGATCATATGGATGAAGCTCTAAAAACTCATCGCGGAATGCGTTAATATCATGTGCTTCGAGCATTTCTCGCAAACGTGCTTCGTCGAATTGCACATCATTCTTTTCATTTCTTTCCTCTATCATGCTTGTCCCCTCCTTCCGAGCATTAAATCGTTGATACGGACAATGCCGTAAATCCACCTTATATATAATAGAGTGTATTGTGCCTTTTCTGCAAACCCTTTTTTTACTACTTAGCACTTACGACATCGCTGCAATCTAATTGGATAAATCTGCGGGTAAACGTTTCTATTTTTTACCTATTACCATAACGTGGGGTTGATTTCCGTTCCGATTGGGCGCTTTCCTGGGGCGTCGGGGCAAAATCACAGGACGTGATGGTTTTAGCCTTCGTTCCTCTATTGCTGATTCCCAAGGAGTCACTCAGTCTCCACTCTAATCAACTTATATACATAACATACATTCAAAAAAATGTCATTCTCAACTTATGGTACTGAGCCTAAAAAACCTCTACTCTTACTATATCCTACAATCACTTTTTGTTCTGTTAACGTGTGTTATTAAGGAAAATGATAAAGAGATGCCCGTTTTTGCGAACATCTCCTTAAATTTATAACATGATTCAGTAATAGTTTTCACTCTTAGTGAACTAATGACTGTTTAGATAGTCTCGGCTATTGATAGGCTTTGAAAAAATAATGGCCGAACTTCAAACTAAGGAGTCATTCAATAATCGTTGCATATCTATGTTTAAGTTACTTGTGAATTGTAAACTCTCACCTGTCAAAGGATGAAGCATCTTTAAGGACACACAGTGTAAGGCTTGTCTATTTATATGCTCGCGACTTCCACCATAAAGTTCATCTCCGACAAGTGGATGTCCCACATAGGCCATATGCACACGGATTTGATGTGTACGCCCTGTGTGCAACTTTAGTTGTATATGTGTCATCGGTTCATCATGTAAATAAAAGCGCCTTAAAATTGTCACATCTGTATGCGCAAATTGACCATCCTCACGCACCTCTCGCTCAATGATACTCGTCTCCTTGCGTCCAATAGGAGCAATGATTGATTGTACTTCTTGTGCCACATGTCCATGTACAATTGCTTCATATTGTCGAGAAATCTCTCCACTGCGCTGTGCAAGTCCCGTTAAATGATGAATATGAGCATGTTTAGCAATGCATAACAAACCAGAAGTATCACGGTCAAGTCTCGTTACGATATGAGCAGTTGATGCTAGTCCTTGCTGCTGAAAATGACCACACACTAGATTAGCTACGCTATGTGTTGGATGCTCACGCGAAGGAATCGTACTCTGATGTGCAGGCTTATTAAGCACTAAAATAGCTTCATCTTCATAAATAATAGAAAGTTCACCATGTTCAATTGTGAGTCCTTCACTTTTTTCTTCAGGAGGGAATTTAACTTCAACTCGATCCCCAACGTGAAGAGGATGTCGAACATTGCGTTCAACATCATTCACTGTCAGTAATCCTCCATCAAATTTAATAGCCGTTAAAGCTCGCTTGGAGATGCGCCATTCAGTTAAGGCCTCCCTTAGTAGTTGGCCTTCCTTTTCCGCTATAAAATGCAGTGTAAACCTTGTATCCATTTTACTCATTTGCCACGAATGATTCATGTACTCGTTCCCAGAATGGGAATGGACGGAAACGTGCAAAACGGACTCTTTCAGTTGCTACATTAAAAGCAATCGACTTCACATCGCCTTGCGTGACTTGTAAATGATCAACTGTCATATTAAAGTTTTGATCATTTACTGGACGTAAAACACAGTGATGGTGTGCTGGTAAAATGAGTGGTGAACCAACTGTACGGAAGACACGGTTATTGATAGATGCTATCTCAGTGATTTGGAGTGCTGCTAAAGTCGGGTGAATAATTGCTCCACCGAGGGCTTTATTATAAGCTGTACTACCAGAAGGAGTTGACACACAAAGACCGTCTCCACGGAAACGTTCAAACTGATTACCATTTAACTCTACATCCATAACAAGTGTGACATCTGGTGATTTCACAGTTGCTTCATTTAACGCTAAATACGTATTGGATTCCGCATTATGATGCTCCACCTTTACCGCTAGTAGTGGATACTCCACAACGTTAAAATCCTTTTTAGCAATGGACAAAACAAGCTTTTCTAATTCAGATGGTTTCCAATCCGCATAAAATCCTAAATGTCCCGTATGGATACCTACGAAGGCAACCTGATCTAGCAAATGAGAATATCGATGAAAGGCATGTAGTAAAGTGCCATCTCCTCCAATAGAGATTACGATTTCAGGAGCCTCTTCATCATAAGTTAACCCAAAATCCTGCAAATACGTTCTGGCCAGCTCCATTAATTCGTTCGACTGTGCATCTCTACGTGATTGAATGGAAAATTTCATTTTGTGTCACGCTCCTTCTCCGATAGTAAATTAGGATTCGATGCTTCTTTGTATTCACTAAAATAGGCCTGTGCTTCTTGAATCTCACTACGAATGGACGACATTTCCTCATCCAATCGGAAGGCGGCCTCTGCTGCACTTTGAAGGCGATTTTTAATTTCCTCGGGGAACATGCCTTTATATTTATAATTTAAAGAATGCTCAATAGATGCCCAGAAATTCATAGCTAGTGTTCTTATTTGAATTTCAGCTAATACCACTTTTTTCCCCTGTATCGTTTCTACAGGATATTCGACAATCATATGATATGAGCGGTAGCCACTTGGCTTATTATGTGTAATATAGTCACGCTCTTCCACTACACGCATATCTTTACGTTGACGTATTAGCTCCGTAACTGCGGAAATATCATCTACAAATTGACACATAATACGTAAGCCTGCGATATCCCCTAGCTCATCACCTAGTCGTTTAGAAGGCTCAAAGGCAAGCCCTTTTTCTAATGATTTATCGTATATACTTGCTAAAGGCTTTACACGTCCCGTCACAAATTCAATTGGCGAATTTGCATTAACAATACCAAACTGTGAACGCATACCTTTTAATTTTACTTTTAACTCATCTACTGCTTGTTTATAAGGACTTAAAAATATTTCCCATTGTCCCATCGCAAAAACCTCCCGACATTCGGTATCGAACAAAACCAACACCGTCTGTTCGCTTTGTCTCTTTATTCAGCAAGAATTGCCTTGAAGTGTTGTTCCACCGTTCGGACAAATTCCGCCCCATAATTGTAATTTCCTTCAATATTATACACGAGCATTTCCAGTTCATCGTAAAAATTTGTAAGCTCAATAACTTCTTCACCTAGTTGTAGCTTTGGATTTTGCTTTTTTTGTAAAATATGTACAAGTTGCTCCCAACTACTCGGTGGAAAACGCAAGTAATGATAATTCTCTCCTGCATCAAGTAAATAAATAAACGCAAAGTCATCAGAATCTGCAATTAATTGTGCAGCAGGTTTTAACTGTAAATTTACTTCAATGTCGTTTAAACTAAAATGAAGTTGCTCGTTTTCAAAATTCAATGTTTCTATTGTATAAATTTTACGCACATGCGGTTCCCCTTTTCGTCTTACTCTTCTTCTTATTTTAGCATAGAGGGTAATTAGTTGCAGTGTGTAAATACTAAATCAATGAAATAACGAACGAAACTTTTTATCATAGCGTGTGGTTGATTTCCGTTCCGACTGGGCGACTCCTTGGGGATCAGCAATAGAGGAACGAAGGCTAAAACCATCACTTTCTATAATAACGCCTTAGTGACTAACATCATGCTGTTGCTGACGCTTCGCTTTCGCACAGAAAACATTTGTCCTTCATCGGAAATTAGGGATGACATTTCGTCAAAATGTATGCCATGCATATTAGTTGATTGGAGTGGAGACTGGGCGACTCCTTGGGATCAGCGATAGGGGAACGAAGGCTAAAACCATCACGTCCTGTGATAACGCCGTCGTGACCAACATAGTGTTGGTCCGAGACCCTGCAGCGAGCAACGCGAGTGAAGCGGCTCATCGGACGCCCCCTGGAAAGCGCCCAGTCGGAACGGAAATCAACACCAAGTTATGATGATACGTCATACAAATGATTTCTAATAAATTTTTGTCCATAATCGGAAATTAGGAATGACATTTCGTCAAAATGTATGCCATGCATATTAGTTGATTGGAGTGGAAGCTGGGCGACTCCTTGGGGATCAGCGTCACAGATGAGACCCTGCAGCGCAGCGAAGCGGCTCATCGGACGCCCCCAGGAAAGCGCCCAGCTGGAACGGAAATCAACCACACGCTATGCTGATGAACCTTTCCCCTAATCAACACCCATAAAAAAATAAAATAAAAAGGTGAGAATAATGGCACAACAACTTGAAATAGAATTTAAAAATCTCTTAACAAAACAACAATACGAACACTTATTGCAAGAATTCAATATTCCCGAAAATGCTATTCATCGTCAAACAAATCATTATTTCGACACACCTTCTCAAGCTATTCGGAAACGACAAAGTGGGCTTCGTATTAGACAAATCGACAAATATTTTGAATGTACTTTAAAAGAAAAAAATGCAGAGCATGCACATTTAGAAACAACTGACGAATTAAATGCAGAGCAAGCTAAGAAAATGCTTGTTGGAGAAGGATTCTATGCCCAAGAAGTAGCAAAAAGACTTGCTTTCTTCAATATTCCTTTAGAAGAATTAGAAGTATTTGGTTCACTGACAACTGATCGTGTCGAAATTCCTTATAAGGATGGTCTTCTAGTATTCGATCATTCTTTCTATTTGCAGTGCGATGATTATGAGGTAGAATATGAATCAAAAGATGCAATAAAAGGAAATGCAATCTTCGACGAATTTCTACAGCTATATGGTATCGAAAAACGGGCTACAGATAAAAAAATTGCACGATTTATGAAAGCATTACAAATGAATAAAAAACAGTAGTTTAACTAGTATAACAAGAAAGGGTGACAACTCCTTGGATATCCAATCACTCAGAACTTTACTTGACATTCAAGCATTACAAACACTAGGATCTTCAGAAAATTCATCGTCAAACAATCTTACAGACAGCAATTCTATGTTTTCAGACATGATTAGCGAACTGCTCGGCGACTCAACTACTGCTAACAGTGCAAAATTATCTAGTTTGCTCGGGGGTGTATCGAGCGCTTCGTCATTGATGAACCAGTTTAGTAATTTAAATGGGTTATCTGAAAACATGCAAAATAGTGCGTATCAATCATTACTTTATAATGGTTCTAATGCCGTATACATACCTACTGCTGTACAGGCAGCATTAGCCAACACACAATCTAGTACAAAACTCGACTCCTATGTTTCCGATAATGTAATTGGTTCAACAGCGTATGCCAATTCATTAGCAGGTGCGAACCAATACGCTTCGATTATTCAAAAGGCAGCATCTACATATAATGTACCTGAGAAACTCATCGCTGCAGTGATTAAGCAAGAGTCTAATTTTAATTCAAATGTGGTTAGTCATGCTGGAGCACAAGGATTAATGCAATTAATGCCAAAGACAGCGCAATATTTAGGGGTTACAAACGCCTTTGATCCTGAGCAAAATATTATGGCAGGGGCAAAGTATTTGCGCCAATTGCTAGATAAATTTGATAATGAACCTACACTAGCGTTAGCTGCTTATAACGCAGGATCTTCACGTGTTACAAAGTATGGTGGCATTCCTCCTTTTAAAGAAACACAGAATTATGTCAAAAAAGTGATGAATTACTACACAGTTTAATCGCATAAACATTGTTAATACAGTCTTTTCCGACAAATTTCACCCACGTGGTGAAATTTGTGCTTTTCTAGCGAAAAACATTTCGGGAGAGCTCTTTGTTTGTGTTAACGAAAAGACGTTGATAGAATAAAGGTAGTCACAAGAAATTCACATTTGTAAAGATGACCAAGTATAAAAATATACTTTACGATATAAAGAATTAAAGGGGCATTTAACTTATGAGTCGAAAATACACTGTTCCTTATGAGGAGCTGGGGGCTGAAAAGCTTTCAGAGCTAATCCATGCATTCTATAAAAGAGTTGCTCAGCATCCTGATCTTATTCCAATCTTTCCGAAAGATTTGACAGAGACAGCCCGCAAGCAAATTCAATTTCAAACACAGTATTTAGGTGGACCAAATCTTTTTACTGAGGAGCATGGACATCCAATGATGCGTGCACGCCATATGAATTTTCCGATTACACCTGATCGTGCTCAAGCTTGGCTTGAATGTATGTCCGAAGCAATGGATGAAGTTGGGTTAGAAGGGAAGTTCCGCGAAACTTATTATCAACGTTTAGTATTAACAGCTCATCACATGATTAATACACCAAATGACGCTGAGGGGGAATTGTTACGTGAATAATATTCAACTGTTGCAAGAGCCAACTCCTGAGTTTTCTACTGTTAATAAGCCTATTGAATTGTATATTTTCGTAGATCCACTTTGTCCAGAAGCTTTTAATATGCAAGCCATCCTTCGTAGACTACAGCTAGAGTACAACCATTACTTTACATGGCGCCTTGTACTAAGCACGGAGCTTGCCTCTTTAAATTGTTTAAGTAAGCGTGTAAAGGGTTGTGTATCAGGTATTGAGCTCGACATTAATCACCCTGTTTTACCCTCTATCGCTATTAAAGCAGCAGAGTTACAGGGCAAACGTGCAGGAGCACGCTATTTGTCGAAACTACAAGAATATGTATTACTAAACAAGCAAGATGTCAATTCTTATGCTACGCTGTTAAAAATTGCAGAAGATGTTCAATTAGACATGAATGAATTCTCTGCAGACTTTGGTTCAAAGGAAGCAGCACGCGCCTTCCAAAGCGATTTATATATTAAACGTGAAATGGAAGTTGAAGAAGTACCAAGTATTGTATTTTTCAATGAATGTATTGAAGATGAGGGTCTTAAAGTTAGTGGTAGCTATTCCTATGAAGTTTATGAACATATTTTACAAGAGATGATGGATGAGCAGCTTGTGCGCCAACCATTACCAACAATAGAAGCGTTATTTACAAAATTCCATACACTTTCAACAAATGAAGTAGCTTTTATCTACTCATTAACAGAACAAACAGCTGAACGCGAATTAAAGAAGCGTATGCTACAACAAAAGATTGAACGAATTCAGACAAATCACGATACACTGTGGCGTATTAAATAATGCAATTATACTATTATTCTAAGCTCCTAAGAATAAAAGCAAGTGAAGTTTTCTTCACTTGCTTTTATTTGTCTTTTATTGGGCTTAGGCCTGCAGATGTTTTTTGCGCGAAAACGTAGCGGCAGCAACAACGTGTTTTGTCTGTGCGAAAGCGAAGCGACAGCGACAGCAACAACATGATGTTGGTCACTCAGTCGTTGCCACAGGACGTGGCGTTCTTAGACTGAGTTCCTTTATTTCAGCGGATGTTTGGACACCCACTGAAAAGTGACTTAAAACCGCAATCATCTCACCACCTATAGAGGTGGGAGACTTCTGTACCTGTCGCTACTATTAGGCTCTATATATTTATCGGAATGTTCTAGTGATTTATCGGAACATATTAGGAATTTGTCGGAACGTTTCAGCGATTTATCGGAACATTTTTGAGTTTTATCGGAATACTTCGCTGTTTGATCGAGATTTATAACAAAATAAAAGAAGCGCCACTATCCTCGACAGATAGTGACGCCTCTCTTTCACAAAGGGGATGGGAGAAATGTTCACGTTCAAACAAAGGGGTGTATGTTTGTTTTGTGATTTATTTCACATGAATCACTTTATCATGGAATAGTAAATATAGCAATAAATCCGATGGTAGATTCACAAATTTGTCAAATAGAAAGCGATTACAAACAGTATTTTTTCAAGATACGCACTTTTAAACATTTAGAAATCAAAAAAAATCATTATTCTTTAAATTTTTATCGTTCAAATAATCATAGAAAAAAGGCTGTAGTGACATTCCTACAGCCTTCCAAATTAATTATTCAACAATAATTTTTCTAACTCATTTAAACGTTCTTCAAATACTTTACATGCATCATCAATCGGTTTTGTAACGTTCATATCAACACCTGCTGACTTTAATACCTCAATTGGGAAATCAGAGCAACCTGCTTTTAAGAAGTTATTAATATAACGTTCTACAGCTGGTGTACCCTCTTCTAAAATCTGTTTACTTAATGCTGTTGCAGCAGATTTACCTGTAGCATATTGATACACATAGTAATTATAGTAGAAGTGTGGAATACGAGCCCACTCTAAGCCGATTTCCTCATCTACAACAATATCCTCGCCGAAGTATTGTTTATTTAAATTATAGTAAACCTCTGTTAAACGATCTGCCGTTAAAGATTCACCATTCTTATCCATTTGGTGGATTAGGTGCTCAAATTCAGCAAACATGGTTTGTCTGAAAACAGTACTTCTGAAGCCGTCTAGCCAATGATTTAATAAATAAATTTTCTGTTGTGGGTCTTCAATTGTTTTCAGTAAATAATCATTTAACAGTTCTTCATTACATGTCGAAGCTACTTCAGCCACAAAAATAGAATAGTCGCCATAAACAAATGGCTGACTTTTACGTGAATAATAACTGTGTACACTATGACCAAATTCATGAGCTAGTGTAAACAGATTATTAACATTGTCTTGCCAGTTCATTAAAATGTATGGATTTGTTCCATAAGCGCCTGAAGAGTATGCTCCACTGCGTTTCCCTTTGTTTTCTAAGACATCCACCCAACGGTTATCAAGTCCACTTTGAACAATACCTTGATATTCCTCACCTAGTGGCGCCAAAGCCTTTACTAAAATATCCTTCGCGTCGTCGTAAGTGATTTTCATATCGACTTCCTTAACGAGTGGGGCAAATAAATCCCACATATGCAGTTCGTCTACACCTAAAAGCTTCTTACGTAACGAAATATAGCGCTGCATAGCTGGTAAATGCTTATGGATTGTTTCTACTAATTGATCATAAACACTTTCTGGAATGAAGTTGTTAGACATTGCTGCATGGCGTGCAGTATCATAATTACGGATACGTGCGCTGACATTATGCTTTTTAACATTGCCAGTTAATGTAGCGGAAAACGTATTTTTAAAGTTACCATAAGTTTCGTACATTACTTTAAATGCATTTTCACGAACAGTGCGATCTTTACTTTCTAAAAACTTACTATAGTTACCGTGAGTTAGCTGCACTTCTTCTCCGTCTTCATTTTTCACTTTAGGGAAGACCATATCAGCGTTGTTTAACATACTAAATGTATTTGAAGCAGTACCTGTAACCTCAGACATTTGTGCAAGTAATGCTTCCTGTTCTGCTGGTAATACGTGCGGACGTGCCATCGTTATTTCTTTTAAAGATTGCTTATACAGTTGTAAGTCTTTGTTTTCAGCTAAGTAACGTTCTATTATTTCTTCACTCAATGATAAAATCTCTGGTGTTAAAAACGATAGGGCAGCTGAGATACTAGTCGCTAATGTTTGAATACGACTATTCATATCCTGGTAGAAGCTATTTGTCGTATCTTGGTCATAACGCATATGAGCATACGTGTAAAGCTTCATTGTACGTTCATAAATATCGTCGTGATAAATTAGAACTGCTAATAACGCATCCGCACCATTTGTTAAAGTACCTGCATAGCTAGACGCCTTTTTTGCAATTTCTGCAACTTCTTTATACTCTTCTTCCCATAGGGCGTCAGTTGCAAATATATCCTCCAAACGCCAAGTTAACTCTTCTGGAACTTCATTTCTTACTAAAACTTGATTACTAGCCATGTGCCAGCCCCCTTTATATGTGAGTTTTTCCTTTACTCTCATATTTTCTCAGTATATTGCGTCAATTGCAAATAAATGTGCGTATACTTGCTCACAAATATCCAGAAAACAATCATTCTGATAACTTTTCGCCAGCACCATTCCATAATTTTTGATAGCTTGTACCGCTTGGTTTGTAACCTCTACATTTTGTTGGATTAAAAACGATCGAATAGTTCTCTCGTCTAGTTCATGAGGTGATAATTGTAAACGACGGCAAAAATGATGTAAGTTCGTTTGCCATTCAATAGAAAACATCGGTATCGCTTCCGCATCTTTTACCGGAACACCTACGTAATCAGGCATAGCAGTTAAAGCAAAGCGTAATTCATAACAACTTCGTAAAAATGAATCTTGTACCCCATCTCTACTATGGAATAATCGTTGGTATACGAATTGCTTACAATGCTTTTTATAAAGCTGCCAATAAAGATGAAATTCCTCTTTCGAAATTAATCTAGGCTCATAAAAGGGAAAATGTTGCTTGTGAATAGTTAGTTCTTGTACTTTACCTATGAAAGTATGCCCATGAACATGAAGAAGATTCGTCCAATAAATAAATCTCGATGTGTTTGCATCATAGGTCACTAAATAAGCCAAGCCTTGTGCTGTAGCTATTATCACCTTTTGCATAATTGGGGAAATAGAAATTTTTTGAATACCTTGTGTAGATTGTCTTTGAGGTGTTTGAAAAAGCCACAACGACTGTATAGAATTTTTCTCATATCCAGCTGTACGCATTAGCCACTTTTCATGAGAAATTGTACTACATTGAAATTCAATGGCAATTTGCTTTCGCTCCTTTATCAGAAGCATATCTGGCCGTTGTGAAAGCTTCCGTAAATAAGGCTCCAGCTTTACTGTATGCCCGAGTTTTCTCAGCCATTCAAATAATTGGACTTTTCCTTGTAAATGAAGTTTTGATTCACCCTCTGCAAATAACTGTACACAGCTATTATTAGCAATATGAGCGAAATGAGGGATATTATATTTACCTATCTTTAATTGGACAGGCTGTTGGCATTGAGGACAATAAAATTTCATCTGCCGTCTATGTCGTTGTAAAGCTTCCCTTGAATATTGGTATGGGAGAAAAATCTGTTGCTGCTCGTTATAAGCGGTAAGCATAAAATCATCTCCTTTTTGACTAATTGTAAAGGAGTGTTTTTATAGCAACAAATAAAGAACGGCTTTTTCCTGAAATTTAAAAATTGCTATCTTTTAAATTTCACTTTCCCTCAATCTAGATCCTTTTAAATAAAAAGACTGTAAATAAACTTGATAATCACCAAGTTTGTTTACAGTCTAAGTCACTGAATCAAGTACTTATTACTTTAAATAAAATATTTTCGTACTGTTTCAAAGCAATTAAATTCCATAATTTTTTCGCCATATTCCTCTAAGCGATGGATTGTAAAATTCGATGGTATTAAAAATTCTTTGATAACGGCATTTCTATCGTGATGATTTAGTTCTTCATCTGCGTTCGCGAAGTCAACTACTAAATAGTACCAATTTTCATATTTAAATAATGAGGAATCCACTAATTCATCTGTTATGCGTTTCGCTACAGGGATTAACTCATCAATATCTTTAAATTTATAAACATAAATGTCTGTATCCATAAATAACTCTGACTCATCTAAGTCACCAAATTGAGTTAGTTGACTGAGAAGATCCTCTCCAACGTCCTCGAATGGGGCAAACATTTCTTTGTGTTCATCAAAATGCGAAGAACCATCTAAGGTTTCACCGTCTTTTAAAATATGTGCACGTGTGACAATGATTTCTAAGCCAACTTCAGACGCATTGATATGAATCCAAATTGGACCTTCTACATCAAAGTAATCCTCCGTGTTTACTTCATCAATCATATCCCAAAAAAGTTGTTCACCCTTTGCTCGATTGTACCAAATTTCTTCACGACTATAGCCGCGATCCTCTATATCATTGTACGTAATAAAGAGCTTGAGTGTATTTTCGTTTACACGTTCGATGTCCACTAGACCTCATCTCCCTTCACTGTCATTTGTCGAAAAACAGTTTTGTTTCATTAGTATGCTTTTATTCATTGTTTTTAACCTCATACTCAGTTTTTGTTTTTCAACCTTTGACCACACTACAGAAAAACCGTCGAGCAACCGAATCAAAAATTAAATTGTCCACAGTTGTCTCTAATTATATTGTATGCTGTTCTGTCATAAAATGAAAAGGATATACACCGTTTCACAGAAGATATTTGAATATTGAAATTGTAGTAAACTATTAAGTTAAAATCAAGTTTAACATACTTTACGGAAATATATGACTTTTCCCTATTATTTATTATACTTTATATAGAAGGTTTTACTTAAGTAAAACACAAAAAAATAGATGTCACAATATGCTTGTTGCATATGTAACATCTAATACTTATTCTATGCAGAATATGGAGATATTAGTTCACCATGCGCTGTGCTTCTTGTAATTGATAAGCACGAACCTTACGAGGAAGGAAACGACGAATTTCATCCTCGTTGTAGCCAACCTGTAAACGTTTCTCATCTAAAATGATTGGACGACGTAATAAACCTGGATACTCTTGAATTAACTCATATAAACGTTGTAATGGTAAGCTTTCAACATCAACATTCAATTTCTGGAAAATCTTTGATCGAGTTGAAATAATTTCATCCGTACCATCCTCTGTCATACGCAAAATTTCTTTAATTTCACTAATGCTTAATGGTTCGGAAAATATATTACGTTCTGTATATGGGATTTCATGCTCCTCTAACCATGCTTTAGCTTTTCGGCAAGACGTACAACTTGGTGATGTAAATAAAGTTACTATCATACTGACACATCCTTTCCATTTAATCATTATCTATAAACCAGTGTGTTAAATTAGAATTAATGTAATGTAATCTACATACCATTATACAGTACTCTGTGATGTTTGAATATAGTTCCAATAAAAAAAGAATAACCTTATCACACGAAATTTTCTGTTTATTTATATAACTTTTCAAAGCAGCATTTACTTCTTAGCATATCTAATGAACTACTAATAATATTCCCATTCGTAGCGCATTTTAAACACTCATTTCTGATTGTTTTTGTTCTCATTTAAAAAATTTAAACGAGAATATTGTCAGTTCAGTGCGTACAATATAGACGTATATTTACTAATATTGGTTGCATTTTCAAATAAATAGCTGATCACCATAACGTTTGGTTGATTTCCGTTCCGACTGGGCGCTTTCCTGGGATGCTGAATAGATAAAAAAAAGCAGCACAAATAGCATATAATTTTTTTTCGAGAAAGAACACCGCCAAAAGTCTGACTTTACAGATTTTCCGAACGAGAAAGCCCATGCAGGGTGTAGCCCGGGGATGAAAGTGAGGTCAGACAAGAGCTAGCTTTCGCTATCTCAATTGTCTGAAAGGGTGTTATACTCCATGTATAGACAAGTATAAGTCTTTAAAACACGCTCGTTCATTGAAAATTGGATATTGTATAAGGTTCGATAGCCTAATTCATGCTATCGGTAAAACAATATGTGTCGTCAAGAAAAAGACGCTAAAACACATCGAACGATACCAACTATACGCTATGGTAACAGTAGCGTAGCCCTATCTGCTATATGCACTAGATAGGGAGGGGTAATGGGATACCCCAACCTTGAGAGCTGTTCAAAACAGAAATGGACTGCGAACGCTTAGTTACTCAGGAATCCCACTGAAATTAGTCAGCTTGTCCCTTTAGGGGTGGAGTCTCAAACACTTGCATTTCACCGAGCCTTTATAATATAATTTTTTGCAATCAATCAATTATGTCTTTGGTGAGTTCACCTCATCTATACAGATGGAAGACGGTTATTGAACTAAATAAAAAACGCTGACGAAGAGTAGTACATTTGCACTTTACACGTTTAGAGAGTCTGTGGTTGCTGCAAACAGATCGTGTAAGCATTTGGAATGGACTTCCGAGTTAGCTTTGTGAACGGCTTAGTTTCCTTACTGAAGTCTATTAGCAGAGCTCGTCCCTTCACGTTACGAAGTAAAGTGGCCTATTTAGGCAAGCTGGGTGGTACCGCGGATTCAAACATCATTCGTCCCTTCATTAGAGAATTAATGAGGACGCATGATGTTTTTTATTTTGGATAGGTCTTATGTAAAGACTAGCTGAGGTAACAAAATTCAAGGAGGAAATGACAATGACAACTATTTTTTCAGGCGTACAGCCAACAGGTATTGTAACTTTAGGGAACTATTTAGGTGCATTTAAGCAATTCCCTGCATTACAAGATGAAGGAGATGCTGTTTATTGTATCGTCGATCAGCATGCAATAACAGTGGCACAAGATCCAAAAGAATTACGTCAAAATATCCGCAACCTAGCAGCTACGTATATTGCTACTGGCATCGACCCTAAAAAATCTACATTATTTATTCAATCAGAAGTACCAGCTCACGCACAGGCAGGCTGGATGTTACAATGTGTTGCATCGATTGGTGAGCTTGAACGTATGACACAATTTAAGGATAAGTCTCACGGTAAGGAAAGCGTATCTGCCGCTCTTTTAACATATCCACCATTGATGGCAGCAGACATCCTTTTGTATAACACAAACATTGTTCCTGTCGGTGATGATCAGAAGCAGCATATTGAGCTTACTCGTGATCTTGCAGAGCGCTTTAACAAACGTTATGGCGATGTTTTAACGATTCCTGAAATTCAATTACCTAAAGCAGGAGCTCGTATCAAATCACTACAAGAACCTACAAAGAAAATGAGTAAATCTGATCCAAATACAAAAGCGACCATCAAGCTTTTAGATTCAGCGAAAGATATTGAGAAAAAAATTAAGTCTGCTGTTACTGATTCTGATGGTATTGTGGCCTTTGATGTGGAAAATAAACCTGGTGTTTCAAATTTACTAACAATCGAATCTGCCATTTCAGGCGTATCTATTGACGATCTTGTGAAAAAATACGAAGGCGTTGGCTATGGTGGTTTCAAACAAGGTGTTGCAGCAACGGTTATTGATCACCTGACACCAATTCAAGAAAAGTTCTATAATTTGGTAGAATCCTCAGAGTTTGATATTATTTTAGATGAAGGTGCTGAAAAGGCAAATGCTATTGCAAGTGCTACATTAAAACGCATGGAAAAAGCAATGGGCCTTGGTCGTGCACTTCGCTAAAAAGAAAACTTCATCATCTTGGGATTGATGTCCCTATGTGAATGAAGCTTGGCCAAAAAGAGGGTAATTTAAGAGTTACATCTTATCTTTTTCGTTTAAAGTTTTATCATAACCAAGATCAAGCACAACAGCGCATAGCACAATGGCTGATCCAATTGCCATATAAAATGCTGATGTATGTGCCATGAATTTAAAAACAACTATCCAGGAATATCCAAGTGTCCGATAATTCAAATACAATATGAGATTCCCAACGGAGAGAATCAATAAGCCGTAGCTCATTAAAAATAAAAAGAGTCGGAACAAGATAAAGCATCCTTTCTGTTTCTTCTTAATTATCATCTATTCACAAAACTATAAAAAAAGACGTCAGCCACGTAAATTAGGCTGACGTTTTTTTATGTTATTGAAAATTATTAAAATTAAATAAAGCGAGGCTCTGTGGCAAAACGAGGGGTTGATTTCCGTTCCGACTGGGCGCTTTCCTGGGGGCGTCCGATGAGCCGCTTCGCTGCGCTCCAGGGTCTCATCTGTGACGCTAATCCCCGAGGAGTCGCCCAGTCTCCACTCCAATCAACCACTTCACATAGCATGTATCTACTTGCATATCGCTCTAATTTATAGTGATAAAACTAAACATTAGCAACAGTGAAGACAAATAATCAGTGGGAGAGGAAACCCCCACTGATTAAAGTTTTACTTTATTATTCCTCGATTTTTTTGAATAGTAGACTAGCGTTGTGTCCACCAAACCCAAGTGAATTACTCATAGCATATTTAATATCTACTGTTCGAGCTTCATGCGGCACATAATCTAAATCACATTCTGGATCTGGATCTGTTAAATTAATTGTCGGTGGTAAAATGCCTTCTTTCAGTGCTAGCGCTGTGAAAATAGCTTCAACACCACCAGCTGCACCTAATAAGTGACCTGTCATTGATTTTGTAGAACTCATTGCAAGCTTATAGGCATGTTCACCAAAGACTGTTTTTACTGCCTGTGTTTCAAATAAATCATTATAAGGTGTACTTGTTCCATGTGCGTTAATATAGTCTACTTGAGAAGCTTCTACGCCACCATCAGTTAAAGCTTGCATCATTGCACGAGAAGCACCTTCTCCTTCTGGAGCTGGAGCTGTAATATGATGTGCATCCCCTGTTGCACCATAGCCAAGAACTTCTGCGTAGATTTTTGCACCGCGTGCTTTTGCGTGCTCATACTCTTCCAAAATAACAATACCCGCACCTTCACCGATGATGAAACCATCGCGATTCTTATCGAATGGACGGCAAGCTGTTTCTGGATCTGTATTTAAAGATAATGCAGTATTTGCGCAGAAGCCTGCGACTGCCATCGTAACGATTGGCGACTCTGCACCACCAGAAATCATAACATCTGCATCGCCACGCTCAATTACTTTAAAAGCATCCCCAATGGAGTTTGTGCCTGAAGCACAAGCAGTTACTGAACAAGAGTTAATACCCTTTGCCCCAAAGTGAATCGACACTTGGCCTGAAGCCATATCTGGAATCATCATTGGAATAAAGAATGGACTTACACGTCTTGCTCCGCGCTCTTGGAATGTTAAAAATTGTTGTTCGTATGTTTCCATACCACCGATTCCAGAGCCAATCCAGACACCTGCTCGTGGTGCTAGTTCTTCATCGATTGTTAATTGTGCATCTTCCATCGCCATGATGGATGCTGCTAAGGCATACTGTGTAAAGCGATCCATTTTACGAGCTTCTTTACGTTCAATATACTTTTCAATATTGAAGTCTTTCACTTCAGCGGCAATTTTTGCTGCGAAAAGATCTTTATTTAAACGTGTTAACTCGCCAACGCCAGATTTTCCTGCTTTAATGTTAGTCCATGTTTCTTCGATGCTATTTCCTAGTGGTGTAACTGCGCCAATTCCTGTAATTACTACTCGTCGTTTACTCATTGTCTTACTCCCCTCAAGCATTTTTCGTTTTTTATTTTCCCCATCTAATTGTAACGGCACCCCATGTTAAGCCACCGCCAAATCCAACAAGTACTAATAAATCATCATCTTTAATCTTACCTGCCTCAAGCTCATCTACCAAGGAAATACCAATAGACGCTGCCGACGTATTACCATATTTGTGAATCGTTTTCGACATTTTTTCCGGTGGTAGTTCTAGACGCTCACGAGCAGATTCCATAATTCGAATATTCGCCTGATGCGGCACTAAAAAATCTACGTCTTCTTTTGTTAAACCTGCTTTTTCTAATACATTTACTGCAGATTCACCCATTTGACGAACTGCAAACTTAAATACTTCACGGCCATTCATAGCGATTGTGTCCTGCTGTGTTAAATACAAATTCTTTCCACCTGTACCGTCAGCTCCAAGCTCAAATGATAAAATACCTCTACCTTCTGATACTGGACCAACAACTGCTGCACTTGCACCGTCACCGAATAACACAGCGGTATTACGATCTTCCCAATCAAGTACTTTCGACAGCTTTTCAACACCTACTACTAAGACATATTTATAAGTATTTGATTCTACAAATTGCTTTGCTGTCACTAAACTATATATAAATCCTGCACATGCAGCCGCTTGGTCCATCGCAGCTGCATTGACTGCTCCAATTTGCTCCTGAACCATACATGCTACACTTGGAAACGTTTGATTTTGTGTTACTGTTGCTACAAGTATTAAGCCTATTTCCTCTGGTGTAATACCTGCTTTTGCAATAGCCTCTTTTGCTGCAGCTACTGCTAAATCTGAAGTTTCTTGGTCCTCTGCGGCAAAATGGCGTTCTTCAATCCCTGTGCGAGTTCGAATCCATTCATCCGAAGTGTCCATAATTTTTTCTAAATCAAAATTTGTTACGACTTTCTCCGGAACGTATTTGCCAATTCCTATAATACCAGCGTTCATTTAGCAACCCCTCTGCTTTCTTACTATCAATTATTAGTAACTGGTCATAATTATAACTCATAATGAAGGAGAGGTGCAAGATGAATTAAATTTAACGTCTTAAAACTAGTAGTATCAAGGGGTTTCTTGATATGTACAATTTTTAAAAAATAATGAAAGATAATGAGCTCATCACCATAACGTGGGGTTGATTTCCGTTCCGACTAGGGGCGTCCGATAAGCCCTAAGGAATCGCCCAGCCTCCTCCAATCAACTTATATACATGGTATACGATTTAACAAATGTCATCTCCAACTTTTAGAGCTGATGCAAGAAAAAGCGTATTTTGGGGGATAATTGAGGCTGAAAAATTTAATAATGGCGGTTAATGAAAAAAAGCTGCAAATAGATCTGCAGCTTTAGCCTAACAATTGCTAACATATATTATCAACAACGTAAAAGTCGATATCGTAAAAAGATGAAAGGTGGCTCTCGCATGAATCTGCGTACGTCCAATCTATTCTCTAATAGGTCGTTAAGGATCACGTTCTCTTTGGAACACTTAGTGATCTGAAAAAATCGCTTGATGGGTTGCAGCACAGAAGGTTTCAAACGACATGTTGTACGTTTCTTTTTGTTAGGTTTGCTACCGTAGTTGTGTCAACGTAATGGCTGACGCTTTAATCGTCTGGTGTTGCGGTGGTGTTTTTGGTTCAATAAACAACGTAGAGTAATACGCATCCGCAATGGTAATCAAGTAAATCACAAAAAGTAATTGTTTCATTCAATGGTTCAAAAATTCATTTCTCCCTTTTTTCAGTTCTATCAATTCGAATGGTCTAGTTATAATACGAATGGTACGTAAAAAAGTTTCAAATTAAAAATGACCAACACACAGATGACCCCAATAAACCACCTCGGTATGAGATAACTTAGAATATTTTGCCATCTAAAATGTTCTCAATTGATGGTTGTTCGTTTGTTAGTTGCCTTTTAACTTCTTTAATAATTTCTTTTAAAAAATCTCTCATTCTCATTCTCTTTCCACCCATAATTCTTATTATATCCCCAATTATTTCTGTGGAAATAGAAGTGAGAAGTTTCGTTGAAGATTTTAAAACTACCGCTCAAGAATAATCAAACTCATAATGAAGAACAGGGACAAGATGAATTAAAATAATGCTTTTTGCCTTAATCGACTCGACTACGAATAGAACGACTTCTCCTTAGATTTAAACGACCATGGACACTCCCTAGCAATCAGCATTTGCGACGTCTTCGAATTTCACCGATCCTACTGAAATTGCATGAAAGTACAAAAGTAAGGTTATCGATGTGACAAATTCGCCATGTTTCACAGAAAAGGTTCTTTTTTTTTCGATTTATGTTATGATATGATAATGATATAAAAAAGTTCGGTTGAGGTGAAATTAATGCAATATATCGTAACATTCATATGGTCATTCCTACTAGTTTCAATGTTAAACTACGTAGTAAGCTCTGTACTTGGTACAACGTTTGATTTCCAAACTGCTGTTGTCACATCAGTTGTATTTACAATTCTTGTTTTCATCATCGGTGCAGTTATTCCAAACGAGTCAACTCCAGAAGCTGCAGACAATCATTAATTCAACTAGAAAAAACCTGTTTCGCTCAATGCGGAACAGGTTTTTTTTGTTATTTTTCAACAACACATTGGCCATCATGCATTCTAATGTGCAATGTTTCTCCTGGTAATACTTCACCTCGAAGCAATTCTTTTGCAACCGCCGTTTCAATATAACGTTGCACGAAGCGTTTTAGTGGTCTTGCGCCAAACTGAGCATCTGCTCCTTGTTCTACAACCCAATCAATTACATTTTGTTCTACTTGTAAAGTAATGTCTTGCTCTGCAACTCGTTTGACAAGCTGTTCGACATATTTCCAAGCAATCGCAGTAAAGTGTTCATCTGATAATGCATGGAACATAATAATATCATCCATACGATTTAACAGCTCTGGTTTAAAGTGTTGACGCAGTGCAGCCATCACTAAATCCTCAACTGCAACATCGTCTTCTTTTGCTTCCATTAAATAGCTTGAGCCAATGTTAGAAGTTAAAATGACCACTGTGTTCGTAAAGTTGACCATACGACCTTGGCTATCCGTAATGCGTCCATCATCCAGAATTTGCAGTAAAATATTCGCAACATCAGGGTGGGCCTTTTCAATTTCATCTAATAATACAACTGAATATGGATTTCGGCGAACTGCTTCTGTTAATTGTCCACCTTCTTCATAGCCAATATAGCCTGGAGGTGCCCCTACAAGACGTGATACACTATGTTTCTCCATATATTCACTCATATCAATGCGAATAAAATGATCCTCAGAATCAAACAGCTGTGCCGCTAGTGCCTTCGCAAGCTCTGTTTTACCAACACCTGTTGGCCCTAGGAATAAAAAGCTACCAATTGGTCGTTGCGGGTCTTTGATACCAGCTCGAGCACGCCATACCGCTTCTGTGACAAGTTGTACAGCATTATCTTGTCCGACTACACGCTCATGCAATGTATCTTTTAAGCGCAATAATTTTTCACGCTCACCTTCTACTAATTTCATCACTGGTATGCCTGTCCAGCGTGAAACAATAGATGCGATTTCATCAGCTGTTACCTCTTCACGTAAAATACGTGATTCCGTACCATTCTCTAATTGTTTTTCCATCTCTTGAATTTCCTTTTCAAGTGTAGGAATTTTCCCATGACGTAGTTCGGCTGCTTTATTTAAATCATATTTACTTTCTGCTTCATCTAAGTCACGACGGTATTTATCAAGTTTTTCACGTTTTTTCTGAATGCCGTGTAACGCTTCTTTTTCCGTTTCCCATTGTTTACGCATATCCCCAGAGGATTCTTTCAGCTTCGTTAATTCCTCACTGAGTTGCTCTAGACGCTTTTTACTTGCCTCGTCCTTTTCCTTACGTAACGCTTGCTCCTCAATCTCGAGCTGCATAATACGGCGCGTTACTGCATCCAATTCCTGTGGCATGGAATCAATTTCTGTTCGAATCATCGCACATGCTTCATCGATTAAATCGATGGCCTTATCTGGCAGGAAACGCTCTGTAATATAGCGATTTGAAAGCTCTGCTGCTGCTACGATCGCACGGTCATGAATACGTACTGCATGATGTAATTCAAAGCGCTCTTTCAAGCCTCGTAAAATGGAAACTGTATCTTCAATAGATGGCTCACGTACAAGCACTTGTTGGAAACGGCGCTCTAAAGCAGGATCTTTTTCAATATACATACGGTATTCATCTAATGTTGTAGCCCCGATACAATGTAGCTCACCTCGTGCAAGCATTGGCTTTAGCATATTCCCAGCGTCCATTGAACCATCCGTTTTACCTGCACCAACAATTGTATGAATTTCATCGATAAATAAAATAATGCGCCCCTCTGATTCTTTTACTTCTTTTAAAACACCTTTTAAGCGCTCTTCAAATTGGCCACGATAACTAGCACCTGCTATTAAGGCACTCATATCCAACTCATACAGTACACAGTCCTTTAACCCCTCAGGAACATCGCCCTTTACTATACGTTGGGCTAACCCTTCTACAATAGCTGTTTTACCAACCCCCGGCTCACCTATTAAGACAGGGTTATTTTTCGTTTTGCGTGTTAAAATACGAATGACATTACGAATTTCTTCATCACGGCCGATTACCGGATCCATTTTACCGTTTTTTACTTCATCTATTAAATTACGCCCAAATTGTTCTAATGGTTTTTTGTCATTTGATTGTTGAAATTGCATATTTAGCGCTCCTTTTCAATAATGTTAAGCGGAATCCCGTTTGCCATTCTGTTTCACGAAAAATGTTTGACCTTTTTTGACTAACTTTATTTTACAACATACGACAAACCTTAGCAAAGAATTAGCCCTAAAATTTCTCCCCTTATAACTGGAAAATTACGTTATAATAAAACTATGTTTCTTAGATTTAGTATCGAAATGTTCACCATCCTTTTGTAATAATTAGATATCTTTACAAAAAGAAAGCGATGTGTTGGAGATATGGTTATAATGAACAATATGCAAGAGAAATTTCACAATCTTTTTCAAAAGCACGGTGTTTTTATTAAAGTAAATAAGGATAGTAAAATTTTTTTAGAGGGCGAACGTGCGAAAGAAATTTATTATATAAAAACAGGAGCTATCTCGATTAGTCAGGAAACGGAGAATGGGAAGGAACTAACCATTCGTATTTGTGGTCCAGATAGTATTATTGGAGAAGGCTCATTATTTTGTAACCTTACGTATAATTCCATGACTGCTAAAGTATTAGAGCCCTCCAGTTTATATGTTCTAAGCCGTGAATCATTGGAACTTTTACTAGTGGAACAACCCGATTTAATGGTGGAATATATGAAGTGGTTACAAACAGAAAATTTAAAGCATCAAAGTCGTTTGCGCGATTTAGTTTTAAATGGTAAAAAGGGCGCTTTATTTTCAACACTCATCCGTCTTTCGAATACTTATGGTAATCCTTTAGAAAATGACACTATTTATATTGACTTACCGTTAACAAATACAGAAATCGCTAATTTATGTGCGACGAGTAGAGAGATGATTAATCGCATGCTTAATGACTTAAAGAAGCACAATATCATATCGTTCGAAAAAGGTTATATTACCATTCACGATCTACAATTTTTAAAGAATGAAATCGCCTGTGAGAATTGTCCGTTACAAATATGTCGTATCGATTAATACGCTACACGCAAAATCCCCGCTTATGAGCTATAAGCGGGGATTTCATATAATGGTCAAGGAAATCATTATGAATATTATAATCTTTAAATGAGGGGGATTTCCGTTCCAGGCTACTCGCTTTCCTGTGGGCGAGCGTCGAGCTGCTTCCTCCGCTGTTGTTGCTGTCGCTCCGCTTTCGCACAGAAAACATCCGCTCCGTGCAGGGTCTCGCCTGTCTCGCTTTCCCACGGGAGTCGAGTAGCCTTCCACTCCAATCAGCGTTAGCGTAGAACTTTTATAAATTTTATTTGTTTTCAAAAGTGAACGCTATGGCTACTCACCATAATCAAACAGAAGAAACTTATAACAGTAATGCTATTGTACACCTGATCTTGCTGACGCTTCACTTTCGCACAAAATACTTCTTGTTGCTGACACTTCACTTCCGTACAAAACACTTCTTGCTGAAGTTTCGTTTTATCGCTATAAATTAAAGTAACATGCCAGAAGATACATTCTAAGAGAAGTGGTTGATTGGAGTGGAGGCTGGGCGACTCCTTGGGGATCAGCGTCACAGATGAGACCCTGGAGCAAAGCGAAGCGGCTCATCGGACGCCCCCAGGAAGCTTTGCTCTGTGCGAAAGCGAAGCGTCAGCAATTGTTTTATCTGTGCGAAAGCGAAGCGTCAGCAATTGTTTTATCTGTGCGAAAGCGTAGCGACAGCAACAACAAAGTGCCCAGCCGGAACGGAAATCAACCCCTCGTTTTGCCGAAGAGCCATATTTTTATATGACACCTTAATTTGATTGGCACAATAGTTTTTCGACGCAAAAATCCCCGCTTACTGTTGCAAGCGAGGATTTTTATTGTGCATTAAGTGGACTTAGCGTACACCTAATGCCATTTTTGCATAGCGTGACATTTTATCTTTTGACCACGGTGGATTCCATACAATGTTGACATTTGTACTTTTTACCTCTGGAAGCTCACCTAATGCTGTGTTCACTTGATCAACAATCACAGGTCCCATTGGGCAGCCCATAGACGTTAGTGTCATTGTAACGGTTGCTACACCTTCTTCATCTAACTCTACATCATATACTAAACCTAAGTTGACGATATCAATACCAAGCTCAGGGTCAATTACATTTTCTAATGCACCGAACATGCTGTCTTTCATATCTTGATCCATTTGTATTTCTCCTTCCGTCACAGTGTTAACCTAATCATAGCAGATGCATCTTATTATGCCAAATGCTGTGCAAGCCATTCAGTTGCTGCTAACATACCGTCTCGTGACACAGCATGGCCCGCTCTTTTATTAGCTAAAAATTTTAAGTCTTCTGGATTTGTTTCATAATATTTGCGTAAAGTTAAATAAAAATTATACGTTTCATTAAAAGGAACGGTTTTATCTAATTCCCCATGCCAAAATAACACAGGTCGTCCTGCGAATTTTTCTGGTGTTAGACTTACATCATATTTAGCTAGAAGCTCATTCGTTTGTTGTACTTCTTCTTCGGACATTGGCCAATTCACACCGCTTTTAGCGAATTGCTGTAATTGATACTCTGCTAATTTAAGAAACCCTGGTGCACCCATGCATAATGCTGCTGTTTTAATCCAATCATAACGCTTTAAACAACCTGATGTTACAATTCCACCCATCGATGTACCAGCAATGCCAATGTTATCATTCACTAATAATTTTTTATTCTTTAATTCATTATATAATTGTTCAACTTCATGAATAGAATTTAAAACAATATCCCAAAAATGTAAGCTCATTTTCATCTCAGATAGGCCTTCACTACGGTCACCATGTAATTTTGCATCTGGTAATAGGACACGCACCCCGTTGCCTACTAATTGATATGCATAATGTAAGTTATGTTCTTTTGCACTCATAAAGCCATGTAAAAAAATCACTACTGGGGTTTTTTCATTCATATTTTCTGTATGTATATGTAATAATGGAATATTTACCCACGTTTCTTTCTCAACAATCATCTTTGTCACTCCCAACTTTTGTCTAATCCTTATGTTAGCAAACTTTTCTCCATGTGACAAAATTTTGACGAATGGTTTACAAAGCGATACTATTCAAATTATAGGAAAGGGGCAATAAGCTATGAAACCGCATTTAATCGTTTTAGATTTAGATGGTACGTTATTAACGGACCAACAACAAATTTCAGCCAACACTAAAAAAACATTATTGCAGGCAAAGGAACAAGGTCATCAAGTTATGATTGCTACAGGTCGTCCTTATCGTGCGAGTGATATATACTATCACGAGCTTGGCCTTACAACGCCCATCGTGAATTTTAATGGTGCCTACGTCCACAACCCAAAAAATGCTGCTTGGCAGACTATGCATACTCCTATTGATTTAGGCGTTGTGCATAATGTCGTCGAATCCATCAATAGCTATGAATATGAAAATATTATTGCGGAGGTTAAAGACGATATTTATGTGCATACAGAGGATGAACGGATATTAAATATTTTTAATATGGGGAATCCAAAAATTACTCTTGGGGATCTCTATACCCATTTACTTGATAACCCTACTAGTTTACTAATTCAAGCTAACGAAATAAATTCAATGATTATTCGCGATCATTTACAGGCTGTTCATGCAGAGGTCATTGAACATCGTCGCTGGGGTGCGCCACTTCACATTATTGAAATTGTTCGCCGCGGCTTAAATAAAGCAGTGGGAATCGCTCATGTAGCAAAAGATTTAGGTATCCCTCGCGAGCGTATTATTGCATTCGGTGATGAAGATAACGATTTAGAAATGATTGATTATGCCGGCATTGGTGTAGCTATGGGCAATGGCATTCCTTCGTTAAAAAATATTGCCAATGAAATTACGACAACCAATAATGACGATGGAATCGCTAAAATACTCATCGATCGCTTGAAATTATCCTAGTTAAGTAGTGATTTCAAAATAAATATCCCATTTTTTCAGTTTAACTTTATTCAGGTATACCCTTTATCCTTCAATGGGTACTTTTTGAATAAAATTAAAAATACATCACTATTCCTGGGTTGCAATTATAATGAAACTCGATATGATAATATATCTATATAACATTTATTTAGAAATATAGAGTGGAAAGTGAAAGCTCGACACTTGTTCACCTATTATGTAGTATAGGTATTTGAAAACTTCTCATATAGAGTTAAAAGAACGTTAAATTAGGGGGACAAATGATGAAAATTTTTACTGATAGTGGATGTGATTTACCAAAGTCTTACTACGAAGAAAACAATATTGAACTTCTTCCACTTCGAGTGCATTTGAACAATAATGAATATGATGATGTCATTTCGATTGATTCCAAAGAAATTTACGATGCTATTCGCCAAGGTGCTCGCCCAAAGACATCCCAAGTATCACCAGAGCTTTTTCTCAAGCATTTCGAAGATTTAGCGAAAAATGAAGAAGAAGGAATCTACATTGCCTTTTCTTCAGAATTATCAGGCACCTATAATACTGCGGTCATGATTCGCAATCAAGTACAGGAGCAATATCCATCCCTTAAATTAGCTATCATCGATTCAAAATGTGCTTCGCTAGGTTTTGGTCTAGTAGTAGTAGAAGCCGTTCGACTCCGAAATGCAGGTGCTTCATTAGAGGAAATCGAAGCAAAAATTACAGCACTTACCCCACAAATGGAGCACTTATTTACGGTAGAGGATTTAGATTACCTCGCTAAAGGTGGGCGTGTATCAAAGGCAAGCGCATTTCTTGGAGGGCTCCTAAGCATTAAACCTATTTTAAATGTAGAGGATGGTAAGCTTGTGCCGATTGAAAAATCTCGCGGACGCAAAAAAGCCATCGCTCGCATGTTAGATTTAATGCAGGAGCGCGGTGATAATTTTTCTGATAAAATTGTTGGTATTAGCCATAGTGATGATGCGAACTTTGCCAACGAAGTAAAGGCTTCTATCCAAGAAAAATTTTCACCAAGAGCCATTCAAGTAACAATGATCGGTTCAGCTGTCGGCTCACACGTAGGCCCAGGTACAATTGCCATCTTCTTTACGAATAAAAGCTATCAAGCTTAACAAAACCCCCTCCGCACTTAAAAGTGTTGAGGGGGTTTAGCATTTTAACCTTATGAACTGCCCGTAAAATCAATGAGGGATGAAAAACTCCCTCTATTTTAGAGCATCTTGTTCATTACGTCTTACTTTACCTCGTCTAATAATAGCAACTACAAATCCTATGAATATTACCCATACTAATCCTAGTGCTACCATATAAGATACATTTAAACCTTCATCATTTCTAACTTGATAAATCTCTACCATTTCACGATCTAAAATAACCGGATAAACGTCTTTTTCATTAATACGAACTTTTTCTTGATGTAAAATACCATTAAGCATTTTACCTTCACCAAGCTGAGCAGGTGTTAAATCAACGCGTTGTGTTTTACTAGTATTGTTAACCATGATGACCCATTTCTCTTTATCGGATGTACGTGTAAATACAAGTAGGCCATTTTCATTTGTAATAACTTCAAAATCACCGTTGCGTAATGTCTCAGATTTATTACGTAAAGATTGAACATTTTTAATATAATCGATCAATTCTTCATCTGTTTTAAAGTTGAAAATTTGGTGCGTATCTGGCTTTGTTTCCCCGTTCATCGCAATTTCTGTACCATATTGCACAACTGGAATTCCCGGCATCATAAATAAAGCACCCATCGCCATTTTCAAACGCGTTGGTGGGAACATATTTTCTGCTGCAGAATCAAATGTAAAACGACGCGTTTCTAGCGAATCAACCATAATCTGAGTTGGTTTCTCACCTGTAAAAGGTTCCATCAACTTAGAAGAATCCATATCAACATTTTTAAAGATATTACGGTAAATATCAGCCGTAGCCGGTGAAATGCTTGCATCGAAATTTGCGTCACTTTCTTCATTAGAAATCACATAGAGCGATTTTTTCGTATCTTTTAATGCCTTAATCACTGCATTAATAAATTCTGTATCGGCACCAGCAATATTTGTTAAACGCACCGCACCAACATCATATGTAGAAACAAAATCTGTTGCTGATTTAATAAGTGCTTCTTGTACATCTTTGTTTGTTAAGTCCCACTGTACTTGTCCATTATTTGTTGAGGCAATCCAATCCTTTTTCGCTGGATCTTGTGCCCACTCATGATTCGGACTTACGTTGTTTAGTGGGAAATCAACCATGATCGATACATTTTTAGCTTTATAGGCCTCAATGACACTTTGAAACTCCTCAGATGTCCCAAAATGACGCTCAATTGTAGAGTAGCTCGTCGGCATCGATCCATCATATTTTTCAGTGGCAAAAATCGGACCAATAGAAACGATTGTAAAGCCCATCTCTCCGATAAATTTTAGTTTATCCTGTAAACCTGCAAAATCGCCTCCTGCAAACTTAGTAGGGTCTTTCGTATTTGTATCAAAATCGTTAGTGCCCGAACCATTAAAGAAACGGTCAACGAGTAAATCATAGATGCTTTCTTCTGCAATCGTTCTTGTCGACGCTTCATCAGCATGTGCAACTGGTGTTGCACTCACTAATGAAGTTGCTAGTAAGAGCGATGCAGCTGTCGCACTCATCCACTTCTTAAATTTCACTTTTATTCCCTCTCTTTCAAACCAATCCATCGTCATTTTACCAAATAAAATAGTCACGTCGCTATCATTTCAAAATA
Source organism: Lysinibacillus sp. RC79 (assembly GCF_041262405.1). Classification (NCBI taxonomy): domain Bacteria; kingdom Bacillati; phylum Bacillota; class Bacilli; order Caryophanales; family Bacillaceae; genus Lysinibacillus; species Lysinibacillus sp. RC79. Next base: position 18,554 of record NZ_JBGCCD010000015.1, on the reverse strand, counting down.
TTTTCCGAAAATGCAAAATTAATTACGGCAAAAAGGTGTCAACTTCTCCTTTAAATACATTCGGCTGCTTGATCAGGGGAGCCGATCAGTTTTTCAAGCAACCTAAGCGATTGCATCTTCCCCCCCAAATAAAAAGCCGTGAAGCGAAAACTTCACGACCTTTCCAAATAATTATGCTAAGAAATCTTGCCCCATTGGTAATTTGAAGCCTAGGAACAATGTAATCAATAAGAATACTGCAAATAAAATCCAAAACATGCCAGTTGGTTTATTTTTCTTTTTACGGACTAATACCATTTCCATCATACCAATAACTAAAATACCGCCTAGGAATTTAAAGCCGTAGAGCATACCCATATTAAAATCCATACCTTTAATGAATAGTGCCCCACCAGTAATGATAATTAAAATGTAGAATAAACGTAATGTCATATGTAAGCCTTTTGACTGCTTGCCCATTAATGCTGCAATTAAAAAGATTACGATTGCAACTACCCAAGTAGTAATATGCAAATGCGTTTGGCTAGTTAAGAAACTCATTATTGTCCCACCTCATATTCTTTTTTCTATCAAACTCTATCCTACCATGTGTTGGAAAGGGTTTCAAACATTACAATAGTGTTCATATAATATACATCAATTACGCCACGGTATAATTGCCGCTGACGCTTTGCTTTCGCGCAGAAAACATTTGCCGCTGACGCTTTGCTTTCGCGCAGAAAACATTTGCCGCTGTCGCGCAGATAAACAATGCGTCCGGAATCGGCTTTGTGCTTAGACCTGCATGAGGGCCGACATGATGGGGTCATTTCGGTAATGCCACAGGACGTGGCGTTCTTAGACTTTGGACACCCGCTGAAAGAAGTTAAAAATCCGCGGAGGTAAACTCACGCGGATTTGAAAAAATTATTCAAAATGATTCACTAAAGTACCGATGCCTTGAATGGACACTTTCACTGTATCACCAGCTTTTAAGAATTGTGGCGGATTCAAGCCTTTACCAACACCCGCTGGAGTACCCGTTAAAATAACATCACCTGGCTCTAATGTTACATGCTGAGATAAAATCGATACTAATGATTCTACAGTGAACATCATATCTTTTGTTGAGCCGTTTTGACGTACTTCATCATTCACTTTTGTTACCACTGTTAAATCTTGTGGATTCGGAATTTCATCTTTTGTTACAAGGTAAGGTCCAAGTGGACAAGTTCCTTCCAAGCTTTTTCCTAAGAAGAATTGCTTATGTTTTTCTTGTAAATCACGAGCTGTTAGATCATTGGCAATCGTGTAGCCAAATACATAATCGTATGCTAAGTTTTTCGGAATATTTTTACCGCGTTTACCAATGACAACAGCTAATTCGCCTTCATAATCCATTTTAGATGAAAGATCGGCATGGATAGATATTGTTTGGCCATCAGCAGCAATAGCAGTCGGAGATTTTGTAAATACCATTAAATCTGTTGGAGCTGCCTCTGCACCCATTTCTTTAGCATGTTCATCATAGTTTTTCCCAATACACATAATGTTTTTTGGTGTACGTGGAATCGGTGATAACCACTCGATCGCTGTAAATTCACGTTTGAAGCTATTAGCGCGATCTGATTTTTCAGCGGCTTCTACTAATTTACGAATCTGTTCAACAAAATCAAAGCCTAGAGCAATGCCATCTACAATTGAACTTGAAAAAGAAGGGAGAACTTGAAGTTCATTTTGAATAGCGAGTACATCCCATACCGCTTCTTCTTTTTTTACTTTTGGTCCAAAGCTTACATGTCCACCTAATTTAAACGATAAAATTTTCATGATTTTCAGAGCTCCTTCTTTTTTTTACATAATACAACAAAATTATAGAAATTGCCTTACTTTTACGAAAACTATTTTTATTCCTATTAAGTCGTGGGCTCATCACCATAACGTGGGTTGATTTTCGTTCCGGATGGGCGCTTTCCTAGGGGCGTCCGATGAGCCGCTTCACTCGCGTTGCTCGCTCCAGGGTCTCATCTGTGACGCTGATCCCCAAGAAGTCGCCCATCCTCCACTACAATCAACTAACATACGTTTTAACAAATGCTATCCCAACTTTTGATAATGAGCCAAATCACGATTAATTATTCTTATAATACAAGACGTATTCATTAACTATATGTTGCCGGCACGCTGAAAACAATTAAATTGCTTTCGTTTTCGCCTTATAAGTTAACTTGCGCCATAAAGCCTCTAACGGACCTTGTTGCCATTTCGCTAGCCAAATTTCTGCCACAACCATTTGTACAATAATAATGCTGACGGCAATTAGCACGCCTGTTGCGACGCTTACTTTGCCATACCAGCCAAATCCAAATTGATAAAATAGACATGTTCCAATAATCGATTGAAGGATGTACATCGTTAGCGACATACGCCCTATTTTCGCAAAAGGACTAAGCAATTTTGGTACAACTGGAAGTAAACAAAGTAAAACAATAAGCCCAGTATAGCCTACTGCTAAAATTGGACCACCTATGTATACTTTTAAGTAGTCTAATAAATACGTACGCGTAAACATGATCGGTGAGCTTTTAATAAAAATACCAATTGCTAACCCAGTTATTGCTAGTGCCAGCCATAGCCATTTGAGTTCCTTCGCTCGTTCTACTAAACGCCATTTAGACGCTGCGGCACCGATTAACATAAATGGTAGAATTGTAAATAATGCCACAAACCACATGCCAATCCCTGCCTGAACAGATAAATCGGTTAAGCGTTGCATAAATGCATCAATCCAACTCCCTGTTCCATAAGCAGTGATTGCCTGCTCTACCGAAGTAATATCTAAATACTCATCAATTTTCGTATTAAAATTAATATATCCTACTATAAATAACATAAAAGCTTGCATGGCACCGCTAATCATAATGCCGATTGACAATAACCAAAATGGATGTAGACGTAGTAATAGCACTAAAAAAATGCCGCAAAATGCATACATCATCAAAATGTCGCCCCACCAAATGAGCACAGCATGTAGCAAACCAAATACAAATAATACAGAAAGTCTTCGCAGCCCTATCGCATAAAAATTTTGTTCACGACTTTGTGCTTTCTGCCATTGCATAGCGAGTCCATAGCCAAATAACATGGCAAACAGTGGATAAAAGCTACTTTGTACATAAATATCTAAATTTTGATGCCACACCATATCTGACGGTGTTGTAAACCATGATGCCAAATCAATATAGGGCATTGGCAAATAAAAGGCAAACATATTAACGAGTAAAATGCCTAGTAAGCTAATACCACGTAAAATATCTAATGTTGCGATGCGTTCCTGCAACATTGTCGGTTTTAACTCCACAAAATAGCCTCCTCTATGTATATGGGAAAACAGGACTCTCTAACATTCATTCCCTTATCTGAAAACTATATCAGATAGCCCTGTTTTCACCGCGTTCACTTATGCTTGTAAAGCCCGTTCAATATCAAATAAATATAGAACCTTATCACTCACTTTAATTTGAAGGATAGATTCAATCGCCTCACTATAAACTCTGAGCTGGACACCATATCGATTTAAGAGTTCCTTCGTTAGCGCTGGCTCCTCAGCAAAATGTGATTGGATACGATCTGTCTTATAATCAAGCAAGATCCATTCACCATTTTCATCCTCAAATAAGCAATCAATAATACCTTGAACAATTTGAGCGTCACCATCTTCATCTACTCTACTAATCGTAAATGGCAGCTCTCTCCGAATTGTTTTTGCATTTTTAAAGCGTTGTCCAATGTCTGTCGTAAAGAAGTTATATATTTTTTTCCATGGAACAACCTTCCCCTCAGACTCGGTCAGAAGCTGCCTTGCCACTAAATTAGCGACAAACTCCTTAACCTCCTGTACATTCGTAAAGCCGTTTTGAGGTACATGCTGCATAACTGTGTGGACAGCTGTTCCTATTTCTGCACCTGTCAGCTGTTTGTCCTGTAAAAAGGTTGGACGGGGCGCAATGGTTGTTGTTTTTTGCTTTGAAGGTGCTGAAAAGTAATATTCAGGCTCCTCCTGCCGCTGTAGATTTTCTAAACGCTTAATTTCACTAACAGATGTTTTGGAGCGTTTTTGTGTTGATTTTTGAAATGCATACTGTGCTTGAAAGCGCATCGTAATTTCCGACAGTAAAGATTCATCCTCTGGCGTTTCTAGCAATTGCTGTACCTCATCCTCCAACGCCTGTATGTCATACGCATAATGACTTGTTTCAATTGCACGTACCCACCAATGCGATACATCTTCAGGTGCCTTATAGGAGGAGTTAGCAATTGAAGCAAAATCTGCATGTCTAGCAACTGCAGGTCCAAGCCAATCAAAGTAGCTATTAGCTCTCGCGCGTAAATACTCCTGTAGTGGAACATCCACCGGCAAATTTTGTGCATCCTGCCAGTTATCAAGCGTTTTACTCCAATTTTTCACGGAGCCTACTAAAATAAGTCGCTCCTTCGCACGTGTCATTGCTACGTATAATACACGCATTTCCTCAGCACGCATTTCAAGCTCCTTTTTCTCCTTCAGAGCTAAAAATGGTAGGGATGTATACGTAATACGGTTTTCGGGATCAATTGCCTTCACTGCAAGGCCAAAATCTTGATCGAATAAATACGAATTGTGGAAATCCATTTTATTAAACGGTCTCCCCATCCCTGCAGCAAAGACAACAGGGTATTCCAAGCCTTTTGAAGAGTGGATAGTTACAAGTCGGACAACATCATCCTTTTCTCCAATCGATTTTGCTGTTCCTAAATCATCTCCACGCGTACGCATGCGATCAATAAAACGTAAAAAACGAAATAGTCCTCGAAAGGCTGTTTTCTCATACATTAAAGCACGGTCATGTAAAATACGTAAGTTGGCCTGACGCTGCTTACCATTTGGCATCGCCCCTACCATCTCATAATAATGCGTGTCTAAATAAATTTTCCAAATTAAATCTGACAGTGAACCTCGTCGTGCTAAATCTCGCCAGTTTTCAAATGCTAGCATAAATCGTTGAAGCTTCACAAAAGTGTCAGATTGCACACCATGTCCATCACTTCGAATAAATTGCCTTAATGCATCATAGAATGGCGCTTTTGTATCTGCTAGCCGTATTTTTGCTAGCTCATTTTCTGTTAAGCCAACAAATGGAGCGCGTAGCACCGAGGCTAAAGGAATATCCTGATATGGATTATCGACAACCTTTAATACATTCAGCATAATCATGACTTCAATCGCATCAAAATACCCTTTGGAGGACTCCGCATAGAGAGGGATTCCCGCAAGCTTAAATTCCTCTACTAAATCTGTTGACCATGTCATTGAACGCATTAAAATCACAATATCACTATATTTTAATGGACGTTCTGTCTTCGTTTTTGTATCGAATACGGTTGTCCCATCCTCCATCATCTGCCGAATACGTTCAATGATAAAACGTGCCTCATACTGTGATTTTTTTAATTCCTCTAATTCCGAGGCGTCGCTTGCACTATCTTCTGTCTCTTCGTCCAGCGCCTCTTCTTGAGGAGGATGCATGATGACTAGCTCTACCGGAACTTCTTTATCATCGTATGGTGCTGCTGGCTTTAGTGAAGCATTTTCATCATAAAGAATTTCTCCGACCCGCTCACCCATAATTTGTGCAAATACATAGTTTGTAGCGTTCAACACTTCTTTTCGACTACGGAAGTTAGCGTTTAAATCTATACGCATTCCCGTTAAATCTGGGTCCTCTAGAAACTCACTATACTTTCGCATAAAAAGCTTCGGTTCTGCTAAACGGAAACGGTAGATGCTTTGTTTTACATCCCCAACCATAAAAAGATTTCCCTCTTGCTCACTACCTGTTTTCACAAGCTGCAATATTGTTTCTTGTAGCATATTTGTATCTTGGTATTCGTCAACAAGTACTTCTTTAAAACGTTGTTTCAAATCTAGAGCAACAGGTGAAGATTGTAGCTCGCCTTCGACTTCTACTGTTAAAATTTGCAATGCGAAATGCTCTAAATCCGAGAAATCAATAATTCCTCGTTCTAATTTTGCCATGCGGAACTGTTCACTAAAAACATTTGTCAATTCGACTAATGTTCCTATCGTCGGACCCATTAATCGTATCTCTTCAAGCAAGCGTGCAGGAGTCCGAATGAAAAAAGTCTCTTTCAGCTTGTTCACAATTTTTTTAGCTGCTTCACGTTTTTTCTTGGCAAGCTCTTGTAGCTCCACATCCACTAAAGCATCCTTTGATACACGCTTTAACGTTGACCATTTCACCATACCAAAATAATCAAAGAGTTCCTGCCACGTTCCTTCACGACTAATGCGAATGCCTTCCTGAATCATGGCAAAATCCATTTCTGCGGTTTCAGCATATGGTGCAGGTCCCTCGGGCTGTAGCGTAATGGCACGCATTTCAGAAATTAATACGAATGCCTCCTCAAGACTATGCTTGACTGTTAACTTCACATATTTCGACAGCTCTAAATCATCAATGGTTACGTCCGCTGCTAAGTCATATGTCTCTGGTAGACTACGAAGCCATTTTTGAGGCTCTGCATGAACACGAGACGTATCATAAAGCTTGCTTATTAATGTTTCGATAGCCTGATCATCACGATCCGACGTAAAGCTATCAACAAGACGGTAGATTGCTTGAACCTGAGCCTCATCCTCAGAATCGTAAGCATCTTCTAATACTTCTGCTAATATATCGTCCCTTAACAACGCAACCTCTGCCTCATTCGCTATACGAAAGCCTGGGTCAATATCTAACATATAGGCATACTGCTTAACAATGGCTAAACAGAAGGAATGCAGCGTTGAAATTTGTGCTTTATTGACTAGGCTTAGCTGGCGTCGCAAATGGTTGGAAGTTGGATTTTCTGCAATAGCCTTTTCAAGTGCCTCCGCCATACGGTGACGCATCTCAGCAGCGGATGCATTGGTAAATGTTACGACAAGTAACTCGTCCACATTGATGGGATTCTCTATCGCAACTACCTTTTCAATCATGCGATTAATAAGCACTGCCGTTTTACCAGAGCCTGCCGCAGCCGATACAAGTGTATCCTGACCGCTTGCATAGATGGCCTTCCACTGGTCGTCAGTCCACGTCACTTGCGCTGGCTTTTCGGGTATTTTTTGTACCAACTTACTTCATCTCCTTCCGAATTTTCTCAACGATATCATTCGGTTTTGCTTGCTGTAACTGACGATAACCTTGCTTGCCATCAGATGGATCAAATTGACAAACAGCTGTAAATTGACAGTAGTCACATGCTGTTTTTGTTTTAAGTTTATAAGGACTAATGGAGGTATCCCCTGCTAAAATTCCATTACCAGCCTCTTGATGCTTGCGCCGCACAAAATGCTGTAGATTTTTCATATCATTAACAGGTACAATACGTGACTGAGATTCTGATGGTGTCCCGTCTTTCTTCATATAGACAGGAATAATTTTTGAATGCCCGCTCGATTCCTCTAATTGCTCGTCCATCGATAAAATCGACTCTGCATTTTCGGACAAGAGACCTTTCATTTTGTATTGTTTTAAACGGTCTTCCTCAATTTCGCTGTCGCTTAAATCCTTATCAAGCTTTAGCATTGGATTGTGGACATGTACATAAAGAACCCCGGCTGGCTCCGCCTCACCCGGTAGCCAATAAGAAGAATTTTCCATAGCCACATCTAAATACGTTAGTACCTGCAGAGACAATCCGTGGTAAACCTCATTCAAATCTAAATCACGAGCTGATGATTTATAATCGACGATCCGTAAATAAGAGCGGTCATCAATAGACGCACTATCCACCCTATCAATACGACCTCGCATAAACATTTTCTTACCATCTGTTAAATCAATTTCAAGTGGTGGTAACTGTTCATTTTGTCCCGGTCCAAATGATGCCTCAATGGCAATTGGTTTAAAGTGAGATACATTCGCATGCTGCGTAAGTGCCGTCATTGTTCGCTCGACAATACGAATAAGCTTGCGTTGAATGTAGCGATAACGTGCGCTTGACAGTAAGATTTGATGTGAAAATACCGGCACGATTTGCTCAACGGCTTGTCGTGCTAATTGTTTAATTTGCTGCTTTGTTAAACGTATCCATGATAGTTGCAGACGGTGTGTCTCCTCAGTAATCCATTTCAATGCCTCATGGAATAAATCGCCCATTGCAAATGTTTCTAGTCTGTACTCTGCCCGCTCTTCAAGATGAAGCCCATACGTTGTAAAATGCGAAAACGGGCAACGGAAATATTTCTCAATACGAGACACACTAGATGTTAGCTTTTGGCCATATAATTCCTGAGTGATGTAGTTTTCTAATGGCTCTGCCTCATTTTTATGCGTAATTGGATATAAAACTCGTTCATAAATAAGTGCCCAATAAGGGTCCTGTTTATAAAATTTTTGTAAAGCGAGCCACTCTGGCGCAAGCTCGCGGCTGTGTTCAGCTTGGCGTTTTTGCACCATTAAATGCGCTAAAGCTGTACGTGGATGGCGTAAATACGGTAAAGCACTTTCATCCAGTAGTTCAATTGGATCAATGACAACTCGCTCGACCTTGACACCACTCAAAAGGCCAGCCGTTTTATCATTGCCGATAATTTTCTTTATATAGAGTGAAGACAGTAGCGCCTTGCCCTCTTCATCTGCCGTTGGATAGGACATATATAATTTATCGGATGGCGTCGTTAAAGCACGATATAGCAAGAAATTTTCCTGCAGTAAACGATTTTTAGATGTTGGAGCAAGCTCATAACCAATTTGACCAAACCATTCACGTTCGGTATCTGACAGCAATCCCTCATAATCCATACGAGTTGGATAGACTCCATCATTCATCCCTAAAACAAATGCGACTTTTATATTCGATAAACGAGCTAAATCAACTGTCGCTACCATGACCTCATCTAATGTAGGCGGGATACGCGAAAATTCTAATGTATCAAAGCCCTCATCTAAAATTTTCGCCGCTTCTTCCACGGTCATCTCTTGCTCACCAAACATATAAACAAATTGATCGAGCACTGCAATCCATTCTTTCCAAGCCTGGTCATGTTCACTTGCAGCTAATGCATCTCCTCGATCAAGTTCACGGTCTTTCATTGCTTGAAGCTTTTCATAAACATTTAAACGCTCAATCAACTCAAATAAAGCTGTCGCTACATCTCTACCTGTTGTCGCCACTTCCAGCTTGTCCTGTAATGATTTAAGCGGCTGACGAATTTCGTCACGAATGGCCTCGATTTCTGCCTGCATGGCACGTTCTTCGTCTGTTTGCACGCGTGAATGAAATTCAAGTCCACGATACTTTTTGAAAAACCATCGAGCTTCCTCAAACCAACGCTCGCCAAAGACGCCTTGGGCTAAACAGTAGTTTTCTAAACGATCCGCACGCTCTCGCCAAACATTTAGCTCAGCATGTAACGGGAAAAATAGATCTGTTTTTACACTACGAAAAACTGGTTCGTATTTCCAATTAGAAGTAATAACCTCTAAAGCAGATCGACTAAGTTCAATTAAAGGATGATGTAGCATCGTCTTTTTCGTATTTGCAAAAATAGGAATTTCATATTGCTGGAAAATTGTTGAAATAAGCGGGTCATAGACTTCTGCTTGTCTATAAAGAAGTACTATATCTTGATAACGATACCCCTTCTCTCTTGTCAGCCTTGTTATTTCCCGGGCAATGGCATGTATCTCTGCACGTCGATTTGATGCTTCAAGTACCTTTACATCACCTGATGTTTCTTCCGTTTGAGGCACCATATCAGCAAAGTGATTTTCCATATGCTGTAAATCACCAGATTGAAAACGATGCGTATTGTAGAAGTGCAATGGTGCTGCTACTTCAATGCCTTCTTCATATGCAATATCGTGTAAACGTTGGTTCGTTGAAGCGGCTTCATGAAATAAAGACTGCTCATCATAAACTTCTTCGATATGATCAAAGGGAAGAACTACCGTTACCTGTTTTGTCACCTTCAATAACTCTTTTACAAGCTCTAATTCTCTTACAGTAAATGCTGTAAAACCATCTATATAAATCGACGCCTGCTTCATCGTCTCAGAGTATTTTAGTTGCTCGGTTAAAATCGGATAATACCCCTCACTATCGACATACGTTGTGCCAAGGCGTTCCTCCAAAACTTGTAAAACTACTTGTAAATCATTCGTCTTTGCTTGCAATGTATTAGGCGCATCAATGGCCTGCAAAGACGCTGACACTTCAGCTAGCACCGAACTATTTACACTATAACGACTAAACTCTCGTAATAGCGTTTCAATTTCCTCCGTAAAGCCTCTTTTCCCAGCTGCTTGTCGAAATAATGAAAACTCACTTTTTTGTTCCTCTAAAAGTTTGCGGATAAGCATTCGATAGCCATAGCCATTTACTTCTTTTCGAGCAATACCACCCGTTTCCTGTAATACTAGCCATGCTAATCGTTTAAATGTCATGACCTGCGCACGGATTAAGCCATGCAAGCCATGCTTATTCGTAAGCTCATACTCCGTTGAATAAGACATTTGGTCAGGCACAATCACAAAAATTGGATGACCTAACGGATCTGATTTTAGTTGCTCGACAATCTCTTGATGAATAAACGTTGATTTACCCGTTCCTGAACGTCCTGATACAATACGCAATGTCATGTACTTTTCTCCTCCTGTTAATAATCTATTTAAAAAAATGTTAGTCGTATAAATATCTTGGGCTTTGCTACTCAGCATGGGCGGCTATTTCTTAGATCTGATCACTTTGCTGGTCTACCTGAGCAGTTTTCTCATTGACCCGATCACTTTGCGACCCCACCTGAGCGATTTTCTCATTGACCCGAGCGTCTCGCTACTCTAACTGTGCATTTTAATGTTTTATCTAAGCGCTGCTCCACGTTACTCGAGCATTGCATTGCCTTACCTTTATGAATGAAGATAAAAAAATCCCTTCTCTCATTTTACATGATAAAAGGGGTAAGATGTGCATATTCAACTTTCAACGTTGATGATTTTTCGTTAATTTTCGCGCATGTTTTAAGTCTCTTTCTACACGTGCGTTTAATCGTTTCTCTATAAACTTGCCGATCCACCAAAGCAAGACAATCGCAACAGCCGCAATAATCAGTCTTACAGGGCTTGTTAGGAGCGACTTCAAATCGTAACCAAGTACGCTCATTCCTAAAATCATAACGAACTTCCCAGCCAATAACACCACAAAATAATACTTTTTATGAATATGGGATAGCCCCGCTACAATGTTTACAATGATTGAGGGTGTAAAAGGAAAACAAAGTAACACGAATAGAGGACTAATACCATTCATATCTACCCATTTAATTAGCTTCTCTACTTTTTTACTGCCTGTTACAAATCGAAGCTTTCGATGCTTGCCAAAATGTCGGACAAGTAAAAATACTGCATATGAACCAGCTACAGATCCTAGCCAGGATAATAAAAAACCTAACCATAAACCAAATGCGGTCGCATTGGCGACAACGAAAACGACCAAAGGTAAAAATGGAAAAAACGCCTCTATAAACGTTAATAATAAACCAATGACCGGGCCAAGCGTTCGATATTGTGCCGCAATATGCTCAATATTGTCTACAGTAAACCATTCACTCAAAATCGACACCTCTATTTATATTGCAAAATTAAATGTAAAACCGTTAACTTTTCCGAAGTATTTTTATACTCATGCGGCTGATGTCCTGAGAATACTAGTGTATCCCCTTCTTCTAGTAATTCATGCATCTCCCCAGCAGAAATAATGGCCTGCCCTTGGATTACAGTCACAGTTTCCTCTACCCCTTCTGTGTGGGCTTCACTTCTACTGAAAGCACCGGGCTCCATTTCAACCCTATAAAGTTCCCAGCCACGATCTGGATTATAAGGAATAATGGAATACACACGATATCGCCCCTCATCTTCATCTACACGTGGCGCATCCTTACTACTATATTTCATGAAGTGTGCTGTTGGTGATTGTAATAACGAAGAAAATGAAGTACGCATTCCCGCAGCAATTTTCCAAATCGTTGATACTGTAGGATTTGCCTCCCCTTTTTCAATTTGTGCAAGTTGCGCTTTACTTACCCCTGTAGCTTTGGCAACATCGTCTAAGCTTAAATGACGTTGTTGCCGGATCTTTTTTAATTGAAATGCTAAATTTCGACTCATTTGCTCCATTTTTATTCACCAATTTCTATTGTTTATTTTATCAGACATATGTATACTTTAATAAACACCAAGAACAATCAGACTATTCCATCATTAGTATACATGGAAATTTTTAAGAAAGGACGATTTATTTATGACAAGTACAACCGATTTTCAAAATGAAACAGCAAACACGCCAGACGATAGCTTTTTACAAGGCGTTAAAGATTGTGTTCCCACTTTACTTGGTTATATTAGTATAGGACTCGCTTTCGGTGTTGTAGGTTCCGCTTCAGGACTATCTGTACTCGAAATTGCGCTTTTAACTATACTCATCTATGCAGGCTCCGCACAATTTATCTTTTGTGCACTTCTTTTAACGAATAGCCCTGCTTCTGCTATTATTATAACCATTTTTGTTGTAAATCTACGCCATTTATTAATGAGTTTAACAGTAGCTCCTCATTTCACACATTATTCCATGCTAAGAAATGTTGGTTTCGGCACACTATTGACGGACGAAACATTTGGTGTAGCTGTTACAAAGCAAATGCAAACCGGTAAGCTACATGGCAAATGGATGGATGGGCTGAATATAACGGCTTACTCATTTTGGATTCTTTCTTGTGTAGCTGGCGCATATTTAGGTCAATGGGTAGCAAACCCCGAAAAATGGGGTTTAGATTTCGCATTGATTGCTATGTTTGTGGCACTTCTTGTTCTCCAGCTTAGCAGTATAGGCAAAGGTAAAATCATACATTATCTTATGTTAATCGGCTATATGGTTGTCATTATGTATGGTCTTTCTTATATTGTACCTTCGCATGTAGCTGTTCTTCTTTCAACAGTTATTGTAGCAACTATAGGGGTGGTGACAGATAAATGACGACAACTGCTACTATGGTATGGCTCATCATTGGCTGTGCACTTGTAACCTGGCTACCACGTGTTATTCCTTTTATATTCGTCCGAAATGTGCAGCTACCAGAGGTTGTATTAAAATGGCTAAGCTTTATCCCAGTTTGTATTTTGAGTGCTCTTGTCATCGAAAACTTATTGGATACTGACAACGGAAAAATTGTTACACTCAATTGGCCTGTATTTATTACATTTGTGCCAACGCTTATGATTGCACTTGTTACCAAAAGCTTATCCATTACAGTTGTAGCAGGGGTTATCATTATGGCAGCCGTAAGATTTTTCATGTAAAAAGGTCAGTCTTAAAAGTGAGAAAGCTATCACTTTGGACTGACCTTTTATATTAATTAAAATCACCTTTGTTTTTTTTCATTTTACTTGCTAGCCAAAAGCCTACTGTTAACGAAAATGCATCGATTACGAATAGAGTAGGTGGCGAAGTATGACCTGCATAGACAGAGGCCGCAATAAGCGCAATTGCCAATATTAATGCAACATACCGATTATACGTAATTCTAGTAAACAATAATACGAGTAATGCTGGTAAAAATAACGCTAACATCATTTTCCCGAAAACATCCATCATATATCCCTCGGCTCAGCTAGTAATAATCCAATACGATAATGATCATTGATATATATAACATGCTGTGTTAAGCGTATTTCATTGTTACGATCTACTACTTCTAGACGACAATGAGCAGCATTTAATTGCAAAGCCTCGTATAAATCATTTTCAGTAAAAATGGCTTGACCGTTTACTTTCCGAATACATTCCCCTGCCAGTAAGCCCATTTTTTCAGCTGGTGAATCAGGTAAGACTGCCGCAATAATAGCGCCCTTTGAACTTGGTGCAACCGCATAAATGTCCGTTTTATCTTGCAGTGCATAGTAGATTGAAATAATGATACGAATCACTACACCAATTGCCAACGTGATAAAGCCGATGAATGGCTCCAAGGCAGCTGCGAGTCCACCAATTAAAATGAACTGTCCTAGTATTAGCACGGATCGGCCGATTTTAGCCAATCTCAATGCCGGTAATTCTTTTCTAGTAAGCTTTGAAAAGCCTATAACAAGTGGAGATAGTACAAGTGCAAAGGAACTCTCTCCTAATGTAAATTGTGGCCAATATGGAAAATCAACCGGAATAACATTACCAGGTATTACAAAGAAAATTGGCAATACCCATACATTTCTTGAACGATAGACAATTGCCTGCATACCCCGCTTCGTCTTTTCAACTCGCGGTGTCGTTACCTTCATTGCTGTTCGACGAATTAACATGCCCTCAGCAATTACACATAGACCTGCTAAAATCGTAATCGTTATAATGGAACCATCTAATAAATTTACACCTTCTAAAGAGACTTTCCACCAAGAAAATGTCCAATTGTATTGATACATCAACCCTATTGCTAACGTCGCAATCCCCATCGTATAAATAGGTGAAAGTGCATTAATGAAGAACAATACTAGTGCCAACGCAGAAATAGCGATTAAAATCATTAAAAAAGCTTTAGGCACTGTTAAACCTAAACCAACACTTATTAGTGAAATGAGAAGGGCATTTAGCCAACCATATTTCCATTGACCAATTAGCTCTGTCCAACCCCAAATAATACGTCTATTAAAAAATTTACGCTCCTGCTTTACACGACTATAACCTAATAAAATCGCAAATAAAATTGCGATATACATTAATGGGTTGATTAAAAAGCGGCCAATCGCTGTTACAATTTCTATTAATATATCACTAACCATACGAACACCCGCCGTTTCTATCTTGAATACTATGATTTTATTGTATCAAACGTCTACACTCTTGCGTAGTACAATCTAGTAGAAAGCTTTCTATTCTTATTTTTTTATCGTATTCAGCGGATGTCACAGATTAAATTTAACGTTGCAGGCGTGTTATTTACCATTTTTATACACTTAGAAGACGCTAATTTCCGCTACGGGTGTAGCATTGTAAAAAAGGAGGATTTTTTAGAATAGAGTATATTACATAAAACAAAGGATAAGGGCGGGTTTTGAACATAGCGATTATCAATGCTTATCATTTGATGAAGCTATAGAAACAGTTTCATTACCTGAAAATGAAGAAGTTCTTAAGTCTATCGAAAAACATTTTGTAATACGAAAACCTCCAGCGTTTTACGTGTTGGAGATTAAAGTTTTTTATTTAACTGAAGATGCAGGTTAGGAAATTGTAAATATTTAAAACAAATGAATGAATAATATATGTTAATATAGTTATTAATTACATAAATATGGATTGAATAATTTACAGGAGTATATTTATGAAAATAGTAGAAAAGTATGAAAAAGTGATAATCGACGACTTTGAATTTTATGGTCAAATTGAACAAGAAAAATATTGTTCTAAATGCAAGTTTAATTTAGTATATTACGATGATTTTGATACTTATTTTTGCCCTAAATGTAATAGTTGGACTGAATCAAAATGTAGTGACCCTAATTGCAAATATTGCCCTAACCGACCAGAAAAACCTTTAACTCACAAAAAAGTATCAAAAAATGTTAATGGAGATAGATTTTATGAATTCTAATTATAAATGTTTTATTGATATTTGTTTCAGTGGTGGAGATATTCGATTTGACGTTTCGAGTGACACACAGTTATTTAGTTTTAAATCAGGTATAGGTTTTGTAGCAATCCCACACTTTTTCTCAACTCTTTCCTCTCTATATAAGGGAGAAATCAGTGAGGCAAAATTGGATTGTCACGGAAACTATGATTACTATATATTTTCCAGTGGTGGTACAAACCTTTTTATTGAACATATAAGCCATTGTCCAGATGGTATATTTAAATATCAATTTAAGCTGAAAGAGTATATCGAAGCTATTTATACAGAATTTCTAAAATATCTGCAACAACTTGAAAAGGAAGGAATATTACCTTTAAAAACTCAAGGCATTGCCCATCCATTAGGTGATGATGTATTAAATGTTTTTTATGATTTTTCATCACTTATAAGCCGTTAATTTTATAAAACTATTTACGTTGTTCAACTAGCGGGTGCTTTACTTCAAGACGGGATTCCACAGAGATCCCATCTTTTCTTATTCAACTCCCATGAAAGAACTTAATCATCTTTCATTTTCTGTGGTGAAGAGCTGATTTTTGCGCTTCATGGATGGCTAACGGGGCAGATTATTTCAACAAGAAACACTGAATTACGCTAACTAGTAATCTAACAAAAGCCTCATTTTCTCATATATAAAATCTTCTTCAAAAGGTTTAACGATGTAAAATGTAGAATTACTATTAAAAACATTTTGTTTGGAGGGAAGCTATGCCTAACTTATCAGGGAAGGTTATTCTCATCACAGGCGCAAGCTCAGGTATTGGGCTTGCCACGGCCGAGTTGATGGCATCTAAAGGGGCTAAAGTAATTATTAATTATAATTCAAATGTAAAGGGTGCCATGGAAGCCGTCCAACGTATTCAAGAAAAAGATGGAGACGCCATTGCAATTCAAGCTGATGTTATTAATAAAGAAGAAGTAAACTCAATGGTTGAACAAGCTATTTCTTCATTTGGCACAATTGACGTTTTAGTTAATAACGCTGGTGGTGGCATCCGCCAAAGTACATTTATGGATATGAGTGAAGAGCTATGGGAAGAAACGTTTAAATTAAATGTAAATAGTGTTCTCTTATGCTCCCAAGCTGTATTAAGACATATGATTCCGAAAAAAGGCGGAAAAATTATTAATGTATCTTCAGCGGCTGCACGTATTGGAGGGGCAGGAGAAAGTATTCATTACGCATCTGCTAAAGGGGCGATAAATACTATGACGATTGGAATGTCCAGAGAGCTAATTGAATATGGAATTATCGTGAATGGGGTAGCACCTGGAATGGTAGAAACACCTTTTCACGATAAATTTGCTCCTGGCGATAATCGACTTGAGCGTATGGCTGCATCTGTACCTATTAAACGGGCTGCAACCCCTATGGAAATAGCAGAGGTAATTGCCTTCCTTTCTTCCGATGCTTCAAATTATATCCTTGGAGAAATTATGAATGTTAGTGGTGGGAGATAATTAAAAAGCAGGAATTTTATTAGCAATTTTTAGTTCGTAAGTAGATGTCTATTACATCTTCTATCCTTTACGTTTTTCGTACAATACATTTTATTGAACTCCCATGAAAGAACTTAATCATCTTTCATTTTCTGTGGTGAAGAGCTGATTTTTGCGCTTCATGGATGGCTAACGAGGTAATTTACTTGAAGAACAATGAGTTGCATGTGTAGCTCTTTTTTTCTTATTGAACTAACGTTGCAGTTTAGTTTAATAAGAAGGAGATAATTTCCTTATATCGAATATTCTATATAAGAATAGGAAATATTTCGAGATGAGGTGTTCGATTGAATAGGATAAGAACTGAAACAGAAAGATTAGTTATTCGATTAATAGAAGAGGGAGATTATTCTTCTTGGCTTACCCAATATGAAAATCGTTTACCTTCTCAACATAAATACGATGAAGGTAAATTAGATATGAGCATCTGTACGAAAGAATGGTTTCGTGATTTAGTTACTAAACATCATCAGATGGCTGAGGATGACAAGGTATATGTATTTGGAGTGTTTAGAGAAGTAGATAATACTCATATTGGCTTTATAGACTTTTCGACAATTATGAGGGAAGAATTTCAATGGGCCAGGTTCGGATATACAATTCATAACCACTTTTGGAGACAAGGTTATGGTAAAGAGGCTGTAAAAGCAGCCATTGATCTAGCGTTTGAAAAATCAAATTATCATCGAATAGAAGCTCACATAAACCTTGATAATATAGCATCTATAAAGTTAGCAGAAGGTGTTGGAATGGTTTATGAATCCACGAGGAAAGGATTCATATACGAGGACGACAAATGGACTGATCAACTAGTATACTTTATAAACGCAAAGTAAGCTCTTATTAAGTAGACAAGAATGATGATGTTTCTGGTACACACTCTCTTAAGAAGAAAAAGTCATTTTTCTGATATAAAAAAGTTATTGCAACGAATGGTTAGGAAATTTAAAATCTATCTTTGTTCATGTGCGTTCTTTTCATTTATTATAAAAATGACTTTAAGAATTACTTTTAATCAAACTTTATTCTAAACGAACAATTTTTCGGGTCCTGCATCTTCATCAACTGGCGCTCGATATTTTGCTCCTTCGTCTATGGCTTTTACGATAAGATTCCTCATTTCTCAACCTCTGCTGGATAGTTGGCAGGAACCATAACCATTTTTATAGTATTATTTGGGTTAACTTACTAAAAAATCGCAAATAAAAAAGCCGAGAAATAAATCCTCGACCTAAATTATTTTGCCTAGCGACGTCCTACTCTCACAGGGGGAAGCCCCCAACTACCATCGGCGCTAAAGAGCTTAACTTCCGTGTTCGGTATGGGAACGGGTGTGACCTCTTTGCCA